>JAFLSI010000019.1 GCA_022511025.1 Rikenella sp.
CGGGTCAGCTGCCCGGCGCGGAGACACGAGCACCGCCGAGTGTCGGAGCCAGCCGATGGGGGCGGCTGGCCCGAGCGACCTCCGGTCGCAAAGAGTAATGCAAGACTGAATTAGGTTAGAGGCTGCCAACAAAACACCCAACGGGTGCGGCGCAGGGGGTGGCGCCGCCCGCCCGACTCTGGCGAGTCGGATGTGTTGCAATCAAAAGCGTCGAGCATTGCGACTCAAAGAGTCGCCGGCCTCCGCGCCCAGCGGCGAAGCCGCTCAGGGGGGGTGGGCGCGAGGCCGAATAGAGGGGTAGAGGCAGCCCGATTGGAGTGCCCAGCGGCACCGGCTGACCCGAGCGACCGGAGGTCGCAGAGAACAGCAAGGCCGAATAGAGGGATAGAGGCGGCCAATAGAACACCCGAAGGGTGCGCCACCCCGCGCGGTGGGTGCACGTCCTTTCTGTCGGCCAGCTCTACCTCAAGACACCCGAATAAGAGCCGGAAAAATTGATTATCTTTGCCCGTGGAACCGCCACACCCTCCCCCTTCGAGGGCGGAAAAGCCACAGGAAAAACCATGATTTATCACATAGCCGAATACCTCGACCGCACGATCGACCTTCCGGGTGCCGGGATGTTCAACTACCTCTCCTTTCGGTCGGCCTTGGCCATCGTCGTTTCGCTGCTTATCGGGATCGTGTTCGGGAAGAGCATCATCCGGATGCTTCAGCGGAGACAGATCGGCGAAGAGATCCGCAACCTCGGACTCGAAGGACAGCTTCAGAAAAGAGGCACCCCCACCATGGGCGGGCTGATCATTCTGGCCTCGATACTCATTCCCGTCCTGTTGTTCGCCGATCTGAGCAACATCTACATGCAGTTGATGCTGGCCACCACCGTGTGGTTGGGGCTGCTGGGATTTCTCGACGACTACATCAAAGTCTTCCGGAAACGGAAAGAGGGGTTGAACGGCCGGTTCAAGATCGTCGGACAAGTCGCCTTGGGGATTATCGTAGGGACGACCCTGTGGGCGAGTCCGCAGATCGTGTCGCGCGAGCCCGCCAACCGGACGACCGGTGCCGAACGCGTCGTGGCGACCGATCTGGGCAACCACCGGAGAATCCTCTACCTGACCCCCGCCGGAAAATCGACCTCCACCACCATCCCCTTTTTCAAGAACAGCCGGCTCGACTACCGCGACTTAGTTCCCATCGACGGACCCACCGGCGACACATTGGGATGGCTGCTCTACGTACTGATCGCCGTCTGCATCATCACCGCCGTCTCCAACGGCGCCAACCTGACCGACGGACTCGACGGACTCGCCGCAGGCGTCTCAGCCTCGATCGGCGTGGTGTTGGGGATACTGGCCTACCTCTCCGGCAACGTCATCTACTCCGACTACCTGAGCATCATGAACATACCGGGATCGGGCGAACTGCTGGTATTCGCCGGGGCATTCGTCGGGGCGCTGCTGGGCTTTTTGTGGTACAACTCCTATCCGGCCCAAGTTTTCATGGGCGACACCGGCTCGCTGGCAATCGGCGGGATTATCGCCACCTTCGCCCTGCTGATCCGCAAAGAGCTGCTGCTGCCGATCCTGTGCGGGATTTTTTTGGTCGAGAGCCTGTCGGTGATGATGCAAGTCGGCTGGTTCAAATACACCCGGTGGCGGTACGGCGAAGGGAGGCGGATTTTCCTCATGTCGCCGCTGCACCACCACTACCAGAAGAAAGGCTATGCCGAAGTCAAGATCGTCAACCGGTTCTGGATCGTGCAGTTGCTGCTGGCCGCCATTACACTGATGACCCTCAAGATACGATAAGGTCCCACCCCTGCGTTATTAGAAACAACCAAACGATAGATCCAACATGACACTTTCAGCCGTAACCGACCCGAATCTGCTCGGCGGGATGCGTCCCGAATTTTTGCTTATCATCATCGTCGGCATAGCCGGTTTCCTTGTGCAGTCCCGGCTGCGGAGCGTGTTCAACAAATACTCCCAGGTACCTTTCTCCGGCGGACTGACCGGCCGGGAAGTGGCCGAACGGATGTTGCGCGACAACGGCATCACGGACGTGCAGGTAACCCACACACCGGGCCAGCTGACCGACCATTTCAACCCCGAAACCCGAACCGTGAACCTCAGCGAATCGGTCTATGCCAGCAACTCCGTAGCAGCCGCAGCAGTGGCCGCGCACGAGTGCGGACATGCCGTGCAGCACGCCACAGGCTATACCCCGCTGGTCCTTCGGTCGGCTTTGGTTCCGGTTACCTCGTTCTCCTCCCGGTTCGCGATCTTTTTCATTATCGGCGGGATCGTGATGGCCAGCGTATCCCATTCGATGACCCTCTTTTGGATCGGGATCGCCATGATCGCCGTTTCGGCCCTGTTCAGCCTCGTTACGCTGCCCGTGGAGTACGATGCGTCGCGGCGGGCGCTGGCTTGGTTGGAGGGGCGGAACATCCTCAACCCGCAGCAGCAGGCCCAGGCCAAAGAGGCGCTGCGGTGGGCCGCACGGACCTATTTGGTGGCAGCCCTCTCGGCCATTGCCACCCTGCTGTACTACATCGGGCTGGCCCGGCGGGATTAGGACGACCGAAGAAATCGACCGAAAAGAGTATCTTTGCAGCGAAGCGTACGGACAGAACGAACAGAGCGACCTTATGGCAGACAACACCATATTAGCCAAATTGGACGGCATCCGCGAGAAATATGCCGCGATCTCCGAACAGATCACCGATCCCGAGGCGATGAACGACATGAAACGGTACATCCAGCTCAACAAAGAGTACAAGGAGCTGGGACCGATCGTCGAGGCGGCGGACCGGTACCGGACCGCCACGGCCAACTTGCAGGAGGCGAAAGACATATTGGTCAACGAGCGGGACGAAGAGATGCGCGAGATGGCCCGCGGCGAGATCGAGACATTGGAGCCGGCCATCGCCCGGCTCGAAGAGGAGATCAAACTCATGCTCATTCCGGCCGATCCGCAGGACGGGAAGAATGCGATCATGGAGATTCGCGGCGGAGCGGGGGGAGACGAGGCGGCGATTTTTGCCGGCGACCTGTTGCGGATGTACCTCAAGTTTTTCGAGCGGAAGGGGTGGAAAGCCGAGATCAACAGCCAGAGCGAAGGGACCTCGGGGGGGTACAAGGAGGTGGTACTGAAGATCACGGGCGAAGGGGTCTACGGAGTGCTGAAATACGAGTCGGGAGTGCACCGCGTACAGCGGGTTCCGCAGACGGAGACCCAGGGACGGGTGCACACCTCGGCCGCATCGGTGGCGGTGCTGCCCGAGGCCGAAGAGTTCGACATCGACCTTAGGATGGAGGACATCCGGAAGGACACCTTCTGCGCCAGCGGACCGGGCGGACAGAGTGTGAACACCACCTACTCGGCGATCCGGCTCACCCACATCCCGACCGGGATCGTCGTACAGTGCCAGGACCAGAAATCGCAGCTCAAGAACTTCGACAAAGCACTCGAAGAGCTTCGGACACGGATATACAACCTCGAATACCAGAAATACTTGGACGAGATCTCGTCGAAACGGAAGACGATGGTCTCGACGGGCGACCGGAGCGCGAAAATCCGGACCTACAACTATCCGCAGGGGCGAATGACCGACCACCGGATCGGCTATACGATGTACAACCTGCCGGCATTCATGGACGGCGACATTCAGGAGTGCATCGACAAGCTCCAGTTCGCCGAAAATGCCGAACGGCTGGCAGCGGCGGCGGAAGAGGAAAATTAAGCAGAGAGAGGAGGCAACAGGTTGTTTCGGAATCGTTTCGGAATCGGCTTTACCTTGCAAAACAGCATAATAGACATGGAAAATTTCAACGAAAACCAACCGCAGCCGGCACAGGAACCGGTGCAATACCAACAGCCGGCCGCTGAGACGGGGTCGCCGTACGGCGTAACGTCCACTCCCGGCATGCCGCCCGTCAAACCGACCCTGCCCAATGCGGTGGCGGTTTTGGTGCTGGGGATTCTCTCGATCGTAACCAGCTGCTGGTTCGTCGGCTTAATTCTCGGGATCGTCGGATTGGTGCTGAGCGGCAAAGGCCGGAGAATCCACCTCGCATCGCCGGAGAGCTACACGGGATACGGCATGCTCAATGCAGGCCGCGTTCTGTCGATCATCGGAGTCTGCATCGGCGGCCTGTATATGCTGTGCCTGCTGATGATCGGCGGACTCATCGGGATCGGAGCCGGTTTGGCCGAGCTGTCCGAATCCTTCCGCGCGATCGGCTACTGAGGAGATCGAGGGGGGATGGGGCTGATGCCTTGCGCCTACCGGCAGCTTCTCGGTATCGACTGTCCTTTCTGCGGCGCACAGCGGTCGGCCCTTCTGCTGTTGCAGGGGCGTTTTACGGAGAGTTTTCGTCTCTTTCCCGCCCTCGTGCCGATAGCGGTTACACCGCTGTTCGCCCGCTGCAAAAAAGTGCTGCCCATTCTGCTGGGAATCGACGCAGCGATCGTGGTCGGCAGCTGGCTGCTGCGGATGGCCGGAGTGTGAACCCTCCCGGCATGGACGCAAGAGAGCGGCAGAACCCACCTGAATACACAAAATTCTCGGACGATGAAAATCGGCATCGGCATAACCGGAGCCAGCGGAACGATCTACGCCGAACGGCTGCTGGACCGGTTGGTTGCATTGCAGCAGAACGGTCAGAAGACGGGGGTCGAGGCAGTGGCGGTGGTCTTTACTCGGAACGGGCGGGCGGTGGCCCGGCACGAACGGCCGGAATGGCTGACCCGTGTCGAGGCGCTGGCGACGGAGGGACGGATCGTGCAGTACGAAAACGACGACTTTTTCACGCCGGCGGCTTCGGGTTCGGCAAGGTTCGATGCGTGGGTGGTCGTGCCGTGCAGCATGGGGATGGCCGGCCGGATTGCAGGAGGCATTTCGAACGACCTAATTTCGCGGGCGGCCGACGTGATGCTCAAGGAGAATGCACCACAGCGGCCCCGGACGCTCATCCTCTGTCCGCGCGAGACGCCGCTTTCGCTGATCCACCTGCGCAATCTGACCGCCGTTCGGGAGGCGGGCGGAGTCGTCCTGCCGGCCATGCCGTCGTTCTACACCGGACCGCAGACCGTAGAGGATGCGGTCGACACGGTGGTCGACCGCATCCTGGCCCAACTGAACCTGCTCCCGGAGGGGTATGGCGGGTGGCAGGAATAAATTTGACTATTCGGGGGAATAATCCTACATTTGCAAAACATACACAACCAATTCTATTTACTCATGGCTTACAAAATTGATCCCGACAAGTGCGTGGCTTGCGGCACTTGCATCGACGAATGCCCGGTAGGGGCGATCTCGGCCGGCGATGTTTACGTTATCGACGCTTCGACTTGTATCGACTGCGGTACGTGTGCAGGGGTTTGCCCGGCTGAAGCGATCGCTCCGGAGGCATAAGGACTACTTGGGCCGGAACGGTTCCGGCATGACGCGGGGAGGTGCAAATGGTTTTGCACCTCCCCGCTTTTGTTTGGCAGCCGCTCCGACCGGCCTCCGCTACCCCTCCTCCCGCGCCGTCCAGTCCGGTGCCTGCAGCCGGATCTCGCCCCCGTCCGGCGTAACCAACGCCGCACCCGCCGAAGCCGGCACGACGTGGCCGATCACATCCACTCCCGGCATCGCCAGCAACTCCCGGTGCTTCTCCAACGGCGCCGTGAAGAGCAGTTCGAAATCATCCCCCCCGTTCAAAGCGGCCACCACCGGATCGATGTGCATCTCTTCGGCCAGTTTGAACGTATCCGACGCGATCGGAATGCGGTTCAGATAGATCCTCGCCCCCACTCCGGAGCACCGGCACAGATGCAGCGCCGCCGACGCCAACCCCCGCGTAATGTCGATCATGGCCGACGGTTTGATCCCCTCCCCGTTCAACTGCCTGAGCACCTCCACCCGTGCTTCGGGCTTGAGCTGGCGTTCCAAAAGGTAGGCATGCTCCTTGCCTATCTCCGGCCGGCTGACCCCGTTTCCCCGAAGCACCCGTTTTTCGCGCTCCAACAGTTGCAGCCCCATATAAGCCGCCCCCAAATCGCCGGTTACACAAAGCAGTTCGTTCTCTGCGGCTCCGCTGCGCAAGGTCAGTTCATCCGCCGTCGCCGAACCGATCGCCGTGGCTGCCAAGGTCAGGCCGGTCAGCGAAGCCGACGTATTGCCGCCGATCAAAGCGAGTCCGTAGGTGTCGACCGCCCGTTTGATCCCGTCATAGAGAGCGGAGGCCTCTTCGACGGAGAAACGGGCCGAAAGCCCTGCGCTGACGGTCAGGTATTCGGCCTGTGCATTCATGGCGCACAGGTTGGAGAGGGCGGCCACGACCAATTTGTAGCCGAGGTGTTCCAACGGGGTGTAGGTCAGGTCGAAGTCGATCCCTTCGAGCATCGTGGTCTGGCAGATGACTTCGAGTCGGTCGCCGCCGCGGTCGATCACGGCGCCGTCGTCGCCGATCCCCTGACGGATCCGGGGATCGGCGCTCGTCGCAAAAGGCCGGGTCAGCCGGTCGACAAAAGCGACCTTCCCCAATGCGGATATTTCGGTTCGGTTCATTTTCTCGGATGAATCCATAGGTTTGCAAAATTAAGATTAAAAAAATAACTTTACCAGTCTGTTTTGCGGTCCCTGCCGCAGCAAGGCGGGATTTCGACACGGGATTCGATCTAAAGTTTACATACACACATGCTGAACATCGTATTATTCGGCCCTCCGGGGGCCGGCAAGGGGACGCAGGCGGAAAAACTGCAGGAAAAATACGGCATCCTCCACCTTTCGACCGGCGAAGCGATCCGGGAGGAGATGAAACGGGGGACGGAATTAGGCCGGAGAGCGGCCGAGCAGATGGAGGGGGGCAAGTTGGCTTCGGACGAATTGGTGCTGGGGATCATCGAAAACTATATCGCCGGGCATCGTTCGGCTCCGGGGATTATTTTCGACGGCTTTCCGCGGACACTGCCGCAGGCCGAAGCATTCGACCGGATGCTGGCCAAAGCGGGAACGGCCGTAACGGTCATGCTGGCGCTGGAGGTTCCGGACGAGGTGGTGATCGACCGCATTCTGACCCGGGGCAAAACCAGCGGACGGGCGGACGATCAAAGCATCGACACGATCAAAAACCGGATCGAGGTCTACGACCGGCAGACGGCTGTGGTGGCGGACTTTTACAAGAAACAGAACAAGTTCCGGGCGGTGAAGGGGGTCGGTACGATCGACGAGATTTTCGAGCGGTTGTGCGAGGCGATCGATTCGCTGCATTGACCGGGCGCCATCGGGTCGGTCGCCTCGGCATGGATTAGCTCTATCTACAAAAAACGTCGGAACTTTTCATTGAAAAAGTTCCGACGTGAAATCCTCCCAATCAAGGAACGATCCCAGAAACCTACAATGCCTGAATCTCCCGGAGAATCGCATTGGTTTTGCGCACCGCCTCGGCACTCGCCTCGAACGCAGTCTTCTCTTCGGCCGTCAGCGCCACTTCGACGACCCGTTCCGCACCGCCTCGACCGATCACCGTCGGCACCCCGATGCAGATATCCTGCTGGCCATATTCCCCTTCCAAATAGACGCACGACGGCACGATCTTCTTCTGGTCCCGCACAATCGCTTCGACCACCATCGCCGCCGCCGCACCCGGCGCATACCACGCCGACGTTCCAAGCAGCTTCGTGAGCGTCGCTCCTCCCACCATCGTATCCGCCACCACCTGGTCGAGCACCGCCCGATCTTTGCAGTACTCCGTAACCGGCACCCCTTTCACCGAAGCCTTCGAGAGCAGCGGGATCATCGTCGTGTCGCCGTGCCCCCCGATCACCATCCCGTCGACATCGTTGGAGTTCACCCCGAGCGCTTTCGACAGGTAGCATTTGAAGCGCGCCGAATCCAGCGCCCCCCCCATGCCGAAGACCCGGTTCTTGGGCAGCCCCGCCGCCTTCAGCGCCAGATAGGTCATCGTATCCATCGGATTCGAGACGATCAGCAGAATCGCATCCGGAGAGTATTTCAGGATTTCAGTCGCCACCGCCTTGACGATTCCCGCATTCACCCCGATCAGCTCTTCGCGGGTCATTCCCGGCTTCCGCGGCATCCCCGACGTAATCACCACCACGTCCGACCCCGCCGTCGCTGCATAGTCGTTCGTAACCCCCGTCATGTTCGTGTCGAAATCCATCAGCGTCGCGCACTGGAACATGTCGAGGATCTTACCTTCCGAGACCCCCTCCTTGATGTCCAGAAGCACCAATTCGCTGCACACCTCGCGCGCCGCCAGCACATTCGCGCAGGTCGCCCCCACATTTCCCGCCCCAACAACAGTAACTTTCGCCATTTTCTCGTCTTTTATTTAGTCATGAAACATTTAAGCGCACAGCCACTCCCCGCTAACCGATCAGCGCCACATACTGCTCTGCCGACAGCAATCCGTCGAGCTGCCCCGGTTCCGCGATGCGGATTTTGATCATCCACCCCTCCCCATACGGATCCTTGTTGACCGTTTCCGGCGCATTTTCGAGCGCCCCGTTGAACTCCAGCACCTCGCCCGACACCGGCATGAAAGCATCCGAGACCGTTTTCACCGCCTCGATCGTTCCGAAAGCCTCGCCCTGCGCCAGCGTCTCTCCCTCCGTCGCCACGTCCACGAAGACGATATCCCCTAACTGGTCCTGAGCGAAATCAGTGATCCCCACGAAAGCCTCATCGCCCTCGACGCGGATCCATTCGTGGTCTTTCGAATATTTCAGGTTGGATGGAATGTTGCTCATCGTTCTCTCTGTTTTATTTGGATTAGAAATTGCTGCACCAAAGATACCGCTTTTTTCGGAACCCGCAAACGAACCTGCCGGTCCGACAGACCGAAGCCACCCCGCCCCGTGCCGCAATCCGCGAATAAATCCGTATCTTCGCTGCATGATGAGACGAATCGCAGGATTTTTCGCGTTGTGCATCGCCGCAGGCGCAGCCGGGGCAGCCGACCGGCAGGCTGCCCCGCAACGCCCTTTGCCGGCCCTGATCCCCTGCCCGCAGCAGATCGAGACGACCGGCCCTTATTCGGTTCCGCTGCTGAAGGTCTCGGTCCGGATCGACACGACGCTCGATCTGCCGGCCGAAGGCTACCGCCTCGAAACCTACCGGCGCGGCGTGCGGATCACGGCCCGCGACGAGCGGGGAGCTTTGTGGGCGCGCCGGACGCTGCGCCAGCTCACCGACGAGCGCGGTTTGGTGCCGAGCGTGCGGATCACCGACTGGCCCGCTTTCGCGTGGCGCGGGTTCATGCACGACACCGGACGGAACTTCATTCCGATCGAAACCCTCAAACGGCACATCGACCTCCTGTCGCAATACAAAATCAACCTGTTCCACTGGCACCTGACGGACTATCCGGCGTGGCGGATCGAGTCGCGGGCCTTTCCGCAGCTCAACGACCCGCTCTACCAGCGGCCGGGACGCGACGAAGGCAAATTCTACACCTACGGCGAGATCCGGAACCTGATCGCCTACGCCCGGAAACAGGGAATCACGGTCGTTCCGGAGATCGACATGCCCGGCCACAGCACCTATTTCAACAGCGCATTCGGTTTCGGGATGGCCGATCCGCGGGGGATGAAGATTTTAGAAACGGCGCTGAACGAGTTTTTTGCCGAGATTCCGGCCTCCGACGCGCCCTATATCCACATCGGGTCGGACGAGGTGCGGATTCCGAACCCGGCCGGATTCATGCACTGGGCGGACAGCGTGGTGCGGGCGGCGGGACGCACGCCGATAGTCTGGGATCCGGGATTGCCGGCCGCTTCGGCGGCGACGATCCGCCAAGTCTGGTCCGAGGCGCCGGGCTATGTGGCCGATCATACCGAGGGGCGGGGAGCGTTCGTCGACTCCTATATGGGCTATCTGAACAACTACGACCCGATTTCGTTCACGCCGCGGATGCTGCTCCATGCGCCGTGCAGCCGGACGGAGGGAGACTCGGTGGCGCTGGGCGGAATTCTCTGTCTGTGGAACGACACGAAGGCGCCGGGTCCGGAGGGGATCGTCCGCAACAGCAGTTTGTGGTCGGGGCTGCTGCCTTTTGCGGAGCGGCTCTGGCACGGGGGAGCGGTGCCGGAGGGGGCGCCGGAGAATCCGAACCTCTTTCCGGACCCCTCCTCGCCGGCGGGACAGGCGCTGGCGGAGTTCGAGCAGCGGATGGAGGCTCACGGAAAGGGTGTGCTGGCGGGCGAAGCGTTCGGCTGGTGGCCGAACGCTTCGCTGCGGTGGCGGGTCTCGGAACCGGTGGCTTTCGGGAGCGACACGACCGGCCTGAAGTGGCATACGGCATTCGGCGGGGCGATCGACGTGGATGCTCTGCTGACGGTGTGGGGAGTTGCCCGGCCGGACTCGGCGGAGGTCTGGGCGGAAACGGTCATCACGGTGCCGCACGACACGACTTTGCGGGCGCAGGTGGGGTTCGAGGCGCCGTCGCGCTCGAACCGCATCTCATCGGGGATCGGCCTGCCGGGGGCGTGGGAGGCGGAGGGCGAGGTCCGGGTCAACGGGGTGCGGATCGCTCCGCCGGTGTGGAAAGAGCCGGGGGCCTATGCGTTCCGGTTCAATACGTGGGCGAAACCGGAGGAGGAACTTCCCTACACGGACGAACAACTCTTCTGGACGCGGGAACAGGTAACGCTGACGCTGCATGCGGGTGCCAACCGGATCGTCGTCCGGTCCCGCAAGCTCTTTCCGGCGCAACACTGGATATTCGCACTGGTCCTGCACGAATAAGGGGAAGCGGCTGTGCCTCCTCCCACTGATGCGAGGCCGACGCCGCCCCCCGGCGGAGGCCTGCAAGCAGTCTCCGCCGGCGCCGACCCGCATCCGCCGGCTGGGTCGGTGGGTACATATCGCCTCAATAATTACCTTTGCAACCGTTTATGGAGAATTACATCACCTTGTCCGCCCTTCAGGGAAAGCTGCGCGCCGTGATCGAGCAGCACGCCGGCGGAGCGCAATGGGTGGTTGCCGAGATCAGCGAGTGCAAAGTCAACTACGCCGGCCACTGCTACCTCGAACTCGTCGAGCGGCAAGCCGAAGGGCGAGTGCCCGCAGCACAGGCTCGGGGCATTATCTGGGCCGGCACCTACAAGTTGATCTCCGGATACTTTCGGTTCCAGACCGGATCCGACCTCGCAGCCGGGATGAAAATACTCATCCAGTGCAGCGTTTCGTACCATGCCGTTTACGGGCTGAGCCTCGTGATCAGCGACATCGACCCCTCCTACACCCTCGGCGAGACCGAGCGGCTGCGGCGCCAGACCATCGCCCAGCTGCAAGAAGAGGGAGTCTTCGAGATGAACCGCGACCTCGAACTGCCGGAAGCGGTTCAGCGGATCGCCGTCGTCTCGTCCCCCAAGGCCGCCGGCTACCGCGACTTCATGCAAGAGTTGGAAGCCTCGCCGTACCGGTTTGAAGTTACGCTGTTCGCCGCCGTCATGCAGGGCGAAGCGGCCGAAAGTTCGATCGTCGAAGCGCTCGACACGGTGGCCGGACAGGGCGACGAATTCGACGCCGTCGCAATCATCCGCGGCGGCGGTTCGACCAGCGACCTCGGTTGTTTCGACAATTACCGGATCTGCGCCTATGTGGCGCAGTTTCCGCTGCCGGTCATCACCGGCATCGGCCACGACAAGGATGTGAGCGTGGCGGACCAAGTGGCCCACACCTCGCTGAAGACACCGACCGCCGTAGCCGCTTTCTTCGTCAACCGGGCGGCAGAGCTGCACGGCCGGTTGGCGGATCTTTACGACACGGTCGAACAGACTGCCCGCCGGACGCTGATGCAGGAGAGCCATCGGCTCGAAAACGACGGATTGCAGCTGGCATCGCGCAGTGCCGGCCTGTTGCACAGGGGGATGGCCCGGCTCGACCGGTTGCAGGGCGAGTTGCGCCACGCCGCTAACGAGCGTTTAGCCGACGAGCGGCGGCGCTGTGCGGGATTCGGGACCCGGCTGCGGCAGTATGCAGCCCAGCGGCTGACAGCGGGACAGAGCTGGGCCGACTACACGCAGAAACGGCTCGGCGACGCGGCGGCGACCGTATTGCAACGCCGGCGGGCACAGACAGAACTGCTGGAAATGCTGATCGACGAACGGAGTCCGAAGCGGATACTGGCCCGCGGCTATGCCATCGTGCACGGCATCCGGCGGGCCGGAGAGGCGGAGGTAGGACGGTCCGTCTCGGTCGAGCTGCAGGACGGGAGGTTCGAGGCACAGGTTACATCGAAATCAATTCATCCGAAAAATGGCTGACAAACAGACCGGCAAACCGACCGTCTCCTATGCCGAGGCGGTGGCCGAAATCGAGGAGATTCTCGCGAAAATGAACGAAGACGAACTGGACATCGACCGGCTGGGGGCATACGTGGAGCGGGCGACAACGCTCATCACGCTGTGCAAGGAGAAGCTCCTCAAGGCGCAGCAGCAGGTCGAGGCGGTGATCGAACCGGACAAGGCCGAATGACTCCCGGCATAATGAACGAACCATAGAAACGGTATGAAACATACGATTTTGCGGACCGCGCTGCTGTCGGGTGCCGCTCTGTTCGCCCTGTCCGGTCCGGCGGCAGCCCGGCGGACGAAAGCTCCGAAATGGAAACTGATCTGGAAAGAGGATTTCCGGAAGCCGGGATTCCTCGATCCGGCGAAGTGGTCGAAGATTCCGCGGGGACAGGCGGACTGGAACAACTACATGTCTCCGCGGGAAGAGCTATACGAGGTAAAGAACGGCCATCTGGTTCTGCACGGGATCGTGAACGACCGGCGCGACGCGGACACGGCGGCTTACCTGACGGGCGGCGTGTGGACGCGGGACAAATTCTCGGTGCAGTACGGCAAGATCGAGATCCGGGCGCGGTTGGGCGAAGCAGGCGGAGCATGGCCGGCATTCTGGATGCTGTCGCAGGACGAAAAGTACGGACCCTATCCGAAAAACGGCGAGGTCGACATCATGGAGCATCTGAACCGCGACAGCGTGGTCTACCAGACGATCCATTCGCACTACACGCTGAAGTTGGGTCAGGATACGCCGCAGCGGTTCACGACGGCGCCGATCGACCGCCACGGATACAACACCTACGGGGTGGAGTTCCATCCGGACCGGGTGGTGTTCACGCTGAACGGCCGGCCGACGCTGACCTATCCGAAAATCGACACGGAGTTAGAAGGGCAGTTCCCGTTCGATCAGGCCTATTACCTGCTGCTCGACATGCAGTTGGGGGGCAGCTGGGTCGGTCCGGTGGATCCGGCGACCCTGCCGGTGAAGATGGAGATCGACTGGGTGAAGGTATATAAACAGAAATAGCGCGACCGGCCCGGCTCCGGAACGCCCCGACGGAACCTCTACTCCACATACAAGACCAACCCTTTGAGGTACTCCCCCTCCGGATGGTAGATGTTGACCGGATGGTCGGCCGGTTGCGTCAGCTGGTGCAGTATCCGCACCCCCCGTCCCGCCGCGGCCGCCGCACTGAACACCGCCGTCCGGAACTGTTCGCGCGACACCGCCTGCGAACAGCTGAAAGTGAACAGAATGCCCCCGGCCGGCATCTTCGCTATCGCCGCCGCATTGAGCCGTTTGTAGCCTTGGAGCGCATGACCCAGTACCTTGTGATGTTTGGCGAACGCCGGCGGGTCGAGGATCACCAAGTCGTACGCCCCGGCCGGCATCTCCCGTACGAACGTCAGCGCATCCGATACGATTTCACGGTGCGGAATCTCCGGTTTCGCCAATTCCATGTTCTCGGTGCAGAGCCTCACCGCCTTTTCCGAACTGTCCACCGAATCCACCGCCGCCGCTCCCCCCTGCACCGCATAGACCGAGAAGCCCCCCGTGTAACAAAACGTGTTCAGCACCCGCCGCCCCCGGGCATACCGCCCCACCAAGGCCCGGTTTTCGCGCTGGTCGATAAAGAAGCCTGTCTTCTGTCCCCCCTCCCAGTCGGCCCGGAAGCGATTTCCCCCCTCCCGTATCCACCCCTCCGCCTCTCCCGCCGCCGGCATGCGCCACAGGTACCCGTCGACCGCACCGACTCCGCTCTTCGGAGGCACCGTTCCCGAACTCTTGTCGTAGACCGCCGTCAGTTTCTCCGGCCCGTAAACCCTCCGCAGCGCCTCGGCAATCTCCTCGCGCGCGATGTACATCCCCACCGAGTGGGCCTGCATCACCGCCGTGGTGCCGTACAGGTCGATCACCAACCCCGGCAGGCCGTCTCCCTCGCCGTGCACGAGCCGGTAGCAGGTGGTCTGCGCCGAGTCGGTCAGCCCCAATGCCCGCCGCACGCCGTAAGCGGCTGCAAGCCGCCGCTCCCAGAATGTCCGGTCGACCGCCTCGTCCGGGTCGAACGTCAGCACGCGCACCGCAATGGAGCCGACTCCGCAGTGTCCGCGCGCAACGAACGCCCCGTCGGCGGTATGGACATCCACCACGTCGCCCTCTTCCGGCGTGCCGTCGGCGCTGAGGATCGCTCCCGAAAATATCCATGGGTGGCGGCGGAGCAAGGACTCCTCCTTACCGCGCCGCAAGGTCAGTTTGATCATCGGTATGCTCTGAAAGAATCGCTTCGTTTGCCGGCCGTCGGCGCCGGTGCGAACCGCCGCCCCGTCTCCGCCGCCGGGAGCGGGAGGAGGAGGTTTTTCGCTGCGTTTTGTCCGGCAGCTCCTCTTCGGACTGCCGGCTCAGCAGGAGCTGTTCGGCCCGGGCCAACCGGACGGCGTCATCCTGCCGCAACCGCAGATAGATCTCGCGGCAGACCCACGCATCCAACGCAGCATAATCCTGCTGCGGTTCGGTGAGCCGCACGGCTTCCCAATTGGTCAGCCGCTGCGCTTTCGAGATTTTAATGCCGAGTACGATGGCGGCCATCTTCTTGACGCTCAGCTCTTCGATTCCCCACTGTGCAACGAGGCTTTGCAGGTCGACGAACCCGGCGGGCCGAAATTCGGCCACCCGGCGCATCCCGCGAATGTCATCGCGGATTGCGGCCCCGACCTTGATCACCTCCGGCGACGAAAGCAAGGCGAGAATCGGTTCGGAGAGCGGGATCTGTTTGACCCGGAACAGGAGAGCGGTGTCGGCGGTCGAAAGCTGCACGAGCGCCATGCCGTATTTCAGCCCTTTCTGAAAAGAGGGGCGGCTTTCGGTATCGTATCCGATCAGCGGCTGCCCCGCCAACACCGCTTCGGCTTCGCGCATGGTCTCCTCGCTGTCCACGACGAGGATCCGTCCGGGAAAACGGGCCACGGGCAGTTCGTTGATCTCGTCGTTGGTGATGGTCGGTCGATACATATTCCGCCGGCAAAGATACCGTTTATTTCCGATCCGTTTCCATGTTCCGAAAAGAGAGGCTCCGTCCGGCGAATCAACCGTTCCCGCGGACGAAGGCCAGAAAGTTTTCGAGAATCGCCAGCGACTCCTCCGGCTGTTCGACGAACCCCATATGACCGGAGCGGTCGAGCCATGCCACCTGAGCCTGCGGCTGGTCCGCCGCCATCGCCTCCGCCGCCGCAACCGGGATGTAGTTGTCTCCCCGGCCGAAAATCATCAATTCCGGGATGGGGAATTTCCGCATCGCTCCGCTGCGGTCCGGCCGCCGGGCCATCCCCCGCAGCACCGCTGCAATCGCTTCGTCCTCGGTCAGCATCACCTGTTCCGACAGCTCTTCGATCGCCTCGGCGCAACGGCGCAAATTTTCCCCGGCGAACCCTTTGCCGGGATTGACCCGCGCCAGCAGCTCCTTTTTGCCCGCTTCGATCAGTTCGATTTCGCGCAGCCGGTTCGCCGCCTTCTCCGGCGTGTCGCCATTCGGCGACGAGTGGAACAGCACCAGCCCTTCGACCCGCTCGGGATGGTTTTCGGCCAGCGCCAGCGCCACATAGCCTCCCATCGAGTGGCCCACCGCCGTACACCGTTCGACTCCGGCCGCGGCCAGCACCGCCGCCACCGTATCGGCCATGTAGTCGATGCCGATCACTTCGCGGCCGCCCCAGTCCGAAAAGCCGTGGCCCGGCAGGTCGACGCAGATCACCCGGTAGTTCCGCCCCAACAGTCCGGCAAAGGTCTCCCACACTTCGATCGACTCCAAATAGCCGTGCAGCAGCAAGACGACCTGCTCGCCCCGCCCTCCGTCGGCATAACGCACCGGTGTATCGCCGGCCATAATGAATTTTTCCATAGGTGTTGTCCTCGTTGCAGTTGCTATACCTCGACCCTCCCCTCGAAAACCGGTTCGGCCCCTCCTGTCAGAAAGATGTTCGTGAAACCGCCCTCCGGACGCTTCGCAAACTCCACCCGGAGCTTTCCGCCCATCGCTTCGATCTCGAAATCGCAGCAAGCCGGCTGCCGCACGGCATGCACGACTATCGCCGCGGCGGTTACCCCGGTGCCGCAAGCCAGCGTCTCGGCCTCCACCCCCCGCTCGAAAGTCCGCACGCGAATCCGGCCCGGTCCCAATACCTGTACGAAATCGACATTCGTGCCGCCCATCGCCTCGAACTCGGCCCGGCGGCGAATCTCCGCCCCGCACCGGTCGACATCTACGGCCGCCGTATCCTCCACGAAGGTTACGTAATGGGGCGACCCCGTAAAGACGAACCACGACTGCCCCTCCTCCAAAAGACGCACTTCGGCGACGTCGATCATCCGCAGACGGATCTGTCCGCTGGCGAGGAGTTCGGCTTCGTGCTCTCCGTCGCTGCTGCGAAACCGCTTGATGCGTCCGCCGATCCCCAACCGGTCGGCAAACCGGGCGATACACCGCCCGCCGTTCCCGCACATGGTCGACTCGCCGCCGTCGGCGTTGTAGTACCGCATGTAAAAGTCGCTCCCGGCCGGATCGCGTTCGAGGGTCATCAAACCGTCGGCACCGATCCCGAACCGCCTGTCGCACAACTGCCGGATCGCATCGCGGGTCAATCCGGGCCGTTCCGTCCGGGCGTCGACCAGAATGAAGTCGTTTCCGGCTCCCTGATATTTCTCGAAAAGGATCTTTTTCATAAGAGGTACAAAGATAACCGTTTATTCCTATTCCGGTCAGGTTTTTCGACGGGGGCTGCGGACACCCGGCCAAAGAGGCGGCCCATCCGCGCCCCAGACGCAGCGAACCTCCGGCCTCTCCCTCCGATCCCCCGGACAAATACCCGACAGATATAAAAAAAGTTTATCTTTGTACGATTGTTAAGGGGCAGACCTATGAAACTGAAAGAGATCGCCGGATACCTGCGCGAGCGCAACAAGTTGTCGCTGCGGAACGTGCGGACCGGTCAAGAGATATGGCACATTTTCGTGAGCCGGGTGAGCATGGTGCTGGCCGTGATCTTCCTGCTGCTGATCCTGTTCATCCTCGCGCTGACGACCGTGGCCTATACCCCCGTGCTCGACCTCATACCCGGCTATCCGGGCAGCCGGTCGCGGGAGGCCCTGATCGCCAACATCATGAAACTCGACTCCCTGTCGGCCGAAGTGGGACGGTGGGAGTCCTATCACGCCGATTTCGCCAAGATCCTCGACGGACAGGTGCCGACGACCGAGACAGACACCCTGCACAGACAAGGGCTGCGCGGCGGCATTTCGCAACGGATCGCACTCGACTCCGTGCTGCGCAGACAGATGACCGAAGAGGGATCGCCGTACCGCCTCTCCGACCGGGACGGCACCCGGTCGCGCGGTGGACAGACCACATTCGAAATGCTGCCCCCGGTCAAAGGGATCGTTTCGCAGACCTTCTCGCCGCAAAACGGAGTCTACGGCATCGAGATCGCCCCGACACCCAACCAAGTCGTGCTGGCGGTATTGGACGGGACCGTGATTCTCAATTCGTGGAACCCGGACACCGGCAACATCGTCGCCATTCAGCACGGAGGGAACATGGTATCGGTCTACAAGCAGGTGGCCAAAGTGATGAAATCGACCGGCGAACACATCCGGGCCGGCGAGCCGGTGGCCGTAACCGGACAGACCACCGACAGCAAGATTCCGCACATCACCTTCGAGCTGTGGTATAACGGCACCGCGATGGATCCGGAGAACTACATCGTCTTCTGACAGCCATGGAAGCCAAACGCCAGCATATCGCCCTGCTCGGTTCGACCGGCTCGATCGGCACCCAGACCTTGGATGTCGTGCGGGCCTATCCGGAGCTGTTCTGCGTCGAGATGCTGGCGGCCGGGACCAACTGGGAGGCCCTGGCCCGTCAGGCGATCGAGTTCGAGCCGGATGCCGTGGTGATTGCCGACGAGGCCGGCTATGAACCGCTTTCGGCCGCGCTGGCGCATTTGCCGATCAAGGTTTACGCCGGGGCGGAGGCTGCGGAGGCATCGGTGGTCTCCACGGCGGTAGACACCGTCGTGTCGGCGATGGTGGGGTTCGCCGGGTTGGCGCCGACATTGGCGGCGGTCAGGGCCGGCAAAAAGATCGCCTTAGCCAACAAGGAGACATTGGTGGTGGCGGGAGAGTTGGTTATGGAGGAGGCCCGGCGGCACAAGGCGCCGATCGTGCCGGTCGATTCGGAGCATTCGGCGATCTTTCAGTGCCTCGTCGGAGAAAAAAGCTCGGCGGTCAAACGGTTGGTGCTGACGGCATCGGGAGGAGCCTTTCGGGATGTTCCGGCAGCGGAGTTGGGGCGGATGACGGCGGAAGAGGCGCTGCGGCACCCCTGCTGGGAGATGGGGAAAAAGATTACGGTGGACTGCGCCACGATGATGAACAAAGGGTTCGAGGTGATCGAGGCGCGGTGGCTGTTCGACATGCCGGCCGACCGGATCGACGTGGTGGTGCACCCGCAGTCGGCGATTCACTCGTTCGTGGAGTTCGAGGACGGAGCTTTCAAGGCGCAGATAGGGGTGCCGGACATGCGGCTGCCGATTCAGTACGCGCTGACCTTTCCCTACCGGCTGCCGGTTCGGGGGGCCAAGGCTTTCGACCCGGTGCTGTGCGGCGGACTGACATTCTCGGTGCCGGACGAAGCGAAATACCCTTGTTTGGGACTGGCGTACGACGTGTTGCGGGGGGATTACGGCCGGGGGGGAGGCTGTGTGATGAATGCAGCCAACGAGGTGGCGGTGGCGGCTTTTCTGGAGGGGAGGATTCGGTTTACGGACATCTACCCGATCGTGCGGCGGGCGTTGGAGACGGTCGCGGCGGAGGCGGAAATCCCGGAGAGGGGCGCGACGATGGCGGACTACGCGGCACTCGATGCGGAGGTGCGGCGGCGGGTCGGAGAGGATTTGCCGGCTTAGACGAAAAAGCTGACTTTTGCGCGCCGCGAGGCGCTGCGGGCCGGAAACGGTGCGAAAAACCACCGGCGGGCCGAAACGGGCAGGAGGAATTGCGAACTTACTGTTTTTCAGACACGAATAAATATACATGGAGATTTTCATCAAGATTTTGCAGGTCATCGCCTGTTTTTCGCTGTTGGTACTGGTCCACGAATTCGGACACTTTCTGTTCGCCAAACTGTTCGGCGCACGGGTCGACAAGTTTTATCTCTTTTTCAACCCGTGGTTTTCGATATTCAAGTTCCGCATCGGGGAGACGGAATACGGAATGGGCTGGGTGCCGTTCGGCGGGTATTGCAAGATTGCCGGAATGGTGGACGAGTCGATGGACACCGAACAGCTCAAGAGCGATCCCCAGCCGTGGGAATACCGCTCGAAACCGGCCTGGCAGCGGCTGCTGATTATCGTGGGAGGGGTGCTGATGAACATCGTGCTGGCGATCGGGATCTACATCGGAATCACCTGTGCGTGGGGCGACTCGTATATCCGGACGAAGGATGTCGAAGCGGGTTTTATGTTCAGCCCGGTGGCGCACGAGATCGGATTTCGCGACGGCGACAAAATCCTTTCGGTAGGGGGAACCTATGTGGACAACTATTCGCAGGTGCCGGCGGCCATCCTGTTGGACGACGCGCGGGAGGCGGTGGTCGAACGGAACGGGGTGCAGACGACGATCACGATCGATGCGAAGTATATCAAGTCGATGCTCAAGGACAAGGAGTTCATTTCGCTGCGGATGCCGTTCGTGGTGGGTCAGGTGGCGCCGGACGGAGGGGCGGAGGTGGCGGGACTGACGGCGGGCGATTCGCTGACAGGGGTCGAGGGGATGCCGATGCGCTGGTTCGACGAGTTCCGCGCGGCGTTTGCCCAACACAAAGGGGATACGGTGCGGGTGGATTTCGTTCGGAACGGCGAACGAATGACGGCCGAGGTGCCGATCTCTGACGAGGGAATGGCGGGGGCCTATCTCGCCGCAATCAACTTGGCGGACATCTACCCGATCAGCACGCGCCGGTATTCGTTCTGGGAGGCGATCCCGGTGGGTTGCAGCCGGGCTTTCACGTCGATCGGCAGCTACCTCAAACAACTGAAACTCATCGTCTCGCCGGAAACGGAGGCTTACAAGTCGGTGGGCGGGATCATCGCGATGGGCAATTTCTTCCCGGGCGAATGGAACTGGCTCTCGTTCTGGCAAATCACGGCGCTGATCTCGATCATGCTGGCGGTGCTCAATATCCTGCCGATCCCGATGCTCGACGGGGGACATATGGTCTTCATCCTCTACGAAATGATTACCCGACGCACACCGAGCGATAAGTTCATGGAACGGGCGCAACTCGTGGGAATGATCATTGTCTTCGGTATCGTGATCTTAGCCAATGGAAACGATATCCTCAAACTCTTCTATAAATAACCATTCTTTTTTGTGTGGTTGTTCTTTGGAGCCGGCTGGAACCGTTCTTTTTCTGAAGAAAAAGAACCAAAAAGACTTTC
>JAFLSI010000190.1 GCA_022511025.1 Rikenella sp.
CCGGCAGCGGAGGCCTGCAAACAGTCCCCGCCGGCTCCGGCCCGCGAATGGGGTATAGGCTGCCAGCAAAACACCCGACGGGTGCGGCCGGCACTTTTTTACCCGCCGCAATCTCCTCCCCGCTCGAAATATCCCCCTTTCGCTCCGCGAATCCCGATAAAAACCGTATTTTTGTCCCTCAAGATGATTCCGTTGCGCAATTAGATAGATCGCTCGATATGACACCGCTATTCATCGTTTGGGACGTCGAATCCGTCGCCTTTTCGCTCGGATCGCTCGAAATAGCCTGGTACGGCGTGCTGTGGGCCGCCGCGTTGTTGGTCGCCCTGTGGATCTTCTCCCGGATGGTGAAACGCGAACGGCTCGATCCCCGGCTGATCGATTCCGGATTCCTTTACGGCGTGCTCGCCACCGTGATCGGCGCGCGGATCGGACACTGCCTTTTCTACGAACCCGGCGACTACTTTTTGCAGCCCTTCATGCCGGAATTTCCGTGGGTCAAACTGCTCAACATACGGGGCGGCGGACTGGCCAGCCATGGGGCCGCATTGGGGCTGTTGGTCGGGCTGTGGCTCTTTGCGCGGAGGTGGAAGCTGCCGTATGTCTGGATACTCGACCGCGTGGCCGTGATGGTGCCGCTCAGCGGCGCACTGGTCCGGATCGGAAACCTGATGAACTCCGAAATCTATGGCAAAGCGACCTCCCTGCCGTGGGGGTTCGTTTTTGTGCGGAACGGCGAGACCCTGCCGATGCACCCGACACAGATTTATGAAGCGCTGGCCTATTTGGCGATCTTTTTTCTGCTGGCCCACCTCTACTGGCGGACGAAGTTGGCTGGCGAACGGCGGGGGGTGATTTTCGGCCTGTTCCTCGTGCTGCTTTTCTCCGTGCGGTTCGCCGTCGAGTCGATCAAACTGCCGCAGGAGAGTTGGGAACAGGGCATGGTGTTGAATATGGGGCAGATACTCAGCCTGCCTTTTATCGTTGCCGGCGGAGTGATTCTGTGGCATGCGTTCCGGCAGCCGGTTCGGCCCTATACTGGCCTGCCGCAGGACAAAGGTATTTCCAACCGAAACAAACATCGTTTTTAAGTTATGCGACTGCTTTTGATCAGCAATTCGACCAACGCCGGCGAAGCCTATCTGGAGTATCCGAAGCGGCAGATCGCCGATTTTCTCGCGGCTTCGGCTCGGAAAGTGGATACGGTGCTTTTCGTGCCGTATGCAGCGGTAACGTTCGGTTATGACGAGTACCGGGCGAAAGTGGCGGCCCGGTTCGATGAGTTCGGCGTGCAGGTGGACTCGGTGCACCGGTATGCCCATCCAGCGGAGGCGGTGCGGCGTGCGCAAGCGATCGTGGTCGGCGGCGGCAATACGTTCCATCTGGCCAAGGCGATGCAGGACGAAGGGCTCTACGAGCCGATCCGGCAGGCGGTCTTGGAACGCGGCGTACCCTACATCGGGTGGAGCGCCGGGTCGAACATGAGCTGTCCGACGATCTGTACGACGAACGACATGCCGATCGTCGAACCGCTGTCGTTCAGAGCGTTGAACTTGGTGCCGTTCCAGATCAATCCGCACTATTTGGATGCTCACCCGGACGGACATGCGGGCGAGACGCGCGAAATGCGGATCGAAGAGTTTCTGGCAGCCAATAAAGGGGTGCGGGTAGCGGGGCTGCGCGAGGGGTGCATGCTGCGGATCGAAGGGGAGCGGGTGGCGTTGATCGGTTCCCGGCCGCTGCGGCTGTTTCGCTACGGGGAGCCGCCGTGCGAACTCGAACCGACGGATAACCTGATCGGTTTGATGTAACCGTTTTTTGAGTACAAGGAGGGTACCGTTCTTTTTCTGAAGAAAAAGAACCAAAAAGACTTTGGGGAATGCT
>JAFLSI010000191.1 GCA_022511025.1 Rikenella sp.
ACGTTTCAGGTGCGTGTGCCGCAAGGCGTGCAGGTTCGATTCCTGTCCTGGGCACGGAGCGGCTGTCGATCTTATGGATCGGCAGCCGCTTTTTGTTTATCGTTGTGTTTTCCGTTTTTATTGCTTATCTTTCAGCACGGATCTAACTCGCTACACACCATGCAAACAAGGCGGTTTTTCCTCCTGCTGCCGGCCCTGCTGCTCGGCGCTGCCGCGGGGAGGACCACGGCTCAAACGGGGAGCACGGAAAAGACGGACCGATATACAAGAACCATCGAACTGAACCGGGCCGAGTCCCCGGACAACAGCAGCAAAGCAGGTTCCACCCTACGGGTGAAATATCAACTATCACCGTCATTCAGCGAAAGGAAAGAGTTGAGGCTGTTCAAAAGAGAGACCGATTCAGCTTTCATTTTGGAGGTCGAATGGCAGGCTCATTTCTCCGAAGTCGTCAGGCAGTTGGAAAAGGAGTTTCCGACCATCCGGATTCCCGAGGATTCCCTTTCGATTCCGGCAGAAGAACGGGCAAAAATATCGGCCCACAACCGGAAGATGCGCGAGGCGATCAAGTCCCAATATTTGAAACGCCGGCAGATCGGGCAGGGATCGGTATCGGTTTCGCAACAATTGGCGGAGCAGTTGTTCGAGACGACGAAAATGGAAATCTGCAGGGTGGTACCGATCCACACCCGCCGACAGATTGCAGACAGCGCGTTTGTCGGCAAATTCATTTGCGATGGGGAGGATGCGACATTTCAGTGCATCTCGGAGGAGGGTATGTGGAAGTTGTGGTACATCGAACCGGAGGGAGAGCTACGGACCTTATCCGAACTGTTCCAGTCGATGATAGAGGAGGTCAAAATGGGGACTTTCGACGAAATGAACTACCTCGATGCGCTGGACAAATGGTAGCACCGGGGGCAACTGCATGCCGGACCGGTATTTTCGGTTTTGTTTCTAACACACTATCATCTCTATACTCAAAGCCATGAAAAGAGTGTTATTTTTCCTCCTGCTGCCGGCCCTGCAGCTCGGCGTTGCCGCAGGGAGGACCACGACCCAAGCGGAGAACACGGAAAAGACGAACCGGCCGTCGAGGATCGTCGGGCCCCGGCTCGCCTCGTCGGACAGCCTCTTGACCGGCAAAAAGGCTTTAGACAAGCGGTTCTTCGGCGACTTCAATGCCCGGATGGAATATTTGTTCGAACCGTCGTTCAGCGAAACGATGGGACTGCGGGTGTTCAAGAGAGGGACCGATACGGCTTATCGGTTAGAGGTCAAACGAGTGGTCAATTACAAAGAGGTGGAGGATCAAGTACAGAAAGAGTTTCCGATGGCCGGTACGACTGTCGCCGATTTTGCCGGACTGTCCGAGAAAGAGCAACGGGAAAGACTGACCCATAACAAAGAGGTCATAGCACGGAGAGCACAGGAGAGTTTGGAACGATATAAGATCCGGACAACTTCGGTGCCGATTTCAGACCGATTCGCAGAGCGGTTGTTCGAGACGACGAAGACAACCATTTGCAGTACGGTGCCGGAAGAAAAACGATACTCGAAAGAGGGATACGAAATTATCACCGTGATCAATGACGGTGCCCATGCGACGTTCCGATGCGCAGAGGATGAGAGCAAGGTATGGACGTTGCAGTACCACGAATCGGAGGGCCAGGTCAGGGTGTTGTCCGACCTGTTCCGGGCGATGATCGCGGACGTCGAAGCGGGACGGTTCGACGAGG
>JAFLSI010000192.1 GCA_022511025.1 Rikenella sp.
TCCCCAAAGTCTTTTTGGTTCTTTTTCTTCAGAAAAAGAACGGTTCCATACCCCGTCCCAAAGAACGAACAGCAGAAACAGAAGATCTATGATTCAAAGTGTTTGAATTGGTTTTCGATCCACGTCATTTGTTCAGCGAGCGACATACTGCTGTTATCCAGCACCACCGCATCCTCGGCCCGTCGCAGCGGGCTCACCGCCCGCGATTCGTCCTGCCGGTCCCGGTCCCGGATGTTCCGTTCGACCTCCTCCATCGAGACCGGTTCGCCTTTGGCGATCTGTTCCTTGTAGCGTCTTTCCGCCCGCACCTTCGGGTCGGCCGTCATGAAGATTTTCAGTTCCGCTTCCGGGAAGACCACCGTACCGATGTCCCGTCCGTCCATCACGACCCCTTTCGCCCGCCCCATCTCCTGCTGCATCGCCACCAACTTCTCCCTCACCTCCGGAATGCCGCTCACGGCGCTCACCCGGTTGCTCACGTCGATCCGCCGGATCTCCGCCTCGACATTCTCGCCGTTCAGGTAGACATCGCTCCGTCCCGAGGCCGGGTTGAACCGGAACTCGATCCGCATCTGCGGCAGCGCGGCAACCACGGCCGCCGGATCGTCCGCTATTCCGTGCCGCATGGCGTACAGCGTTACGGCCCGATACATCGCCCCGGTGTCGATAAAGAGATACCCTAACCGCGCCGCAACCGCCTTGGCAAAGGTGCTCTTGCCGCACGACGAATAACCGTCGATCGCTATGATGATCTTTTTCATAACCTTCTGCGTTTTCTCAAGGTAAGATACGCTCCACCGGACCCAAATCCATCACGATGCTCAACACGAGCAGCACGCCGAACAAAACGATGAGTCCGCCGGTGATTTTGTTGATCCACCACAGGTGTCTCAACCGAAACCGCTTCCGCAACCGGCTCACGACATAGGTCAAGGTGAACCACCAGCAGGCCGCACCGGCCAATACGCCCAAAAGCAGAGCGCAGTTCCACCCTGCGGCATGCCCCTCGCCGCTGATCCCCAGTGCGGCGAACAGGGTTATAAACACCAAAATGTATGCCGGATTGGTGAGGGTCAAAAAGAGTATCGAAAAGTAGTCGCTCAACAAACTGCTTTTGGTCTGCCGCCGCTGGCTGGGCCGCTTGACGCGCTTGTTGAAAATCGATACGCCGAGTACGATGATCAATATCCCGCCGACTGCTGTAAACCAAACTTTGTGGGAGTCCATAAAGTCGGTCAAAAACGACAGCGAAAATACGGCCAAGGTGGCAAACAGGGTGTCGGCGGTGGCGGCGCCTATCCCGGAAAAAAATCCGGAAGTATGCCCGCTGTTCAAGGTCCGCTGGATACAGATCACGCCGATCGGACCTAATGGCACGGAGGCCAAAAATCCAACTAACAACCCTTGCCACAACAGATTGACCGAATCCATTTCTTCTCTCTGACTTTAATCTAATCACCCGTTTTTTGCGCTTGTTCTTTGGCGACGGGAGGGTACTGTTCTCTTTGTGAACAAAGAGAACCAGAAAAACTTTAGGCGATACTTACGTATCGCTATGGCCGCCTCGGACTTATGTTTGTCTTTGTGTTGGGTTGGGGTAAGGGAGCGCAATTGAGTTTAACTTACAAGAAGCGCTCCCTTA
>JAFLSI010000193.1 GCA_022511025.1 Rikenella sp.
CGCGCGCCGGGAAAATCCTGTTCAAAAGCAATCCATGCTTTTGAACGATTTTCCTTTCCCCCTTATCCGCGGCGGGCAAGAGACAGCCTCTAACCCGAACAAATGCGGAGGGCAACTAACTTAGGCCGAGGCAACACAAAACCCGCAAACCTACTTCTTCGTATTATACTTGTTCATCGCCCGCTCCGGACCCTCTGTTACGAACGACAAAACCGCTTGGGACGCCTGCTCCAGCCTCTCCGGCAGCCGGGTTTTCTCCTCCGCCGTCCACTCGCCCAGCACATAGTCCACCTGTGCCCCCTTCGGGAAATCGCCCCCCACGCCAAATCGCAACCGGGCGTAGTTCGGTCCGCCGAGACATTCCGCAATGTTTTTCAAGCCGTTATGGCCTCCATCCGAACCGCTTTTCCGGATGCGCAGGTTCCCGAACGGCAGTGCAATATCGTCCACGACGACAAAGACACGCTCGATCGGAATCCGCTCTTTCTGCATCCAGTACCGAACCGCTTTGCCGCTCAGATTCATATAAGTCGACGGTTTCAGCAAGAGGATCTCCTGCCCCCTGTGGCGGAACACCGCCACCGCACCGTACCGGTCCGCCGCGAAAGAAACCCCGACCGATTCGGCCAGCGCATCCACCACCTTAAACCCGATGTTGTGGCGCGTTTCGGCATACTCCGCCCCGATGTTTCCCAAACCCACGATCAGATATTTCATACCCGTATCAAGCTCTAAAAAAATTTCCTGCCCGTTCGGTTATCCGCGATCGGACGACCGAACGAACAGGAAACAAAGTTACACGCCCCATCCCGTAAAACCAAATGCGGCCACGAGACAGAGGCCGGGAACCGGGCGAAAGCGTTACGCTTTCGCCGCAGCCGCCTGCGCACCGCGCGCTGCACGCGTCATCCGCACCGCACAAATCGCAGTCGATGCCGGCGTCAGAATCGTCAACCCCGGGATATGCAGATCGCCCACAAAGATCGACTTGCCCAACCCCAGCTCCGTAACATCCACTTCCACCGTATCCGGCAGGTCTTTCACCAAAGCCGACACCCGCAGTTTCCGTTTGCTCAAGGTGAGTTTACCGCCGAGCTTCACCCCTTCGGAGTTTCCGGTCAGCACGACCGGCAGATCGATCGCTACCGGTTTCGATTCGTCCACCCGGTAAAAATCGACGTGCAGCACATCTCCGCTCACCGGATGAAACTGCACTTCACGCATCACGGCCTGCTCTTTCTTGCCGTCGATGTCGAAGTTCACGATATAGGAGTGCGGTGTGTAGATCAACTGTTTGAATGCCGGTGCAGGAACCGAAAAATGTACCGTTTCGCCGCCACCGTACAACACGCAAGGTACATTCCCCGCCCGCCGGACGGCATGAGTGCCTTTTTTGCCGAATTCGGTACGCGCGGTACCGTTGATGTCCAATGTTTTCATAACGCTTTCAATAATAAGGTTTGAAATGGTTTTTTACTCCGGTGCTACTCAGTCGATCCCCGGCAATGAGAACCGCCCCCATCACACCGCGACCGCAAAGATAAAAACTTTTTCTTTTAACTGTATACTTGAGGGTCTTATGACGGGAGGGTACTGTTCTCTTTGTGAACAAAGAGAACCAGAAAAACTTTAGGCG
>JAFLSI010000194.1 GCA_022511025.1 Rikenella sp.
GCTCGGGCCAGCCGGTGCCGCTGGGCACTCCAACCGATTAGTTTGCTCGGAACAACTCGCGCCGGACGGCTGACCCGCATCCTTCGGGTGTTTTACTGGCAGCCTCTACCCTAAACGCAGGCTGCGGGCCGAAAAAATACCTGCGACCGGAGGTCGCGCGCCCGACGCCGCCCCCATGCGGAGGGCGCCACTCGCCCAGCTCGTGATCGCCTCCGCCGGCGTCAAGCGCTGGTAGAGGCGGCCAACAAAAGACGCAACGCGTCCGACTCGAAGAGTCGTCGGCCCGCAGCCTCCCCCGCGGAGGGACGCACAGCGTCTCTTGTTGGCAGCCTCTACCCCTCTATTCGGCCTCGCGCCCACCTCGCTCGAACAACTTTTCTAAATAAATTACAAACGAACAATGAAAGAACCCACCCCGTTACAGAGCAAAAGCCTCTCCCTTCCCGGCGAAATTCGCCTCAAGGGCGATCACCGTCGTCTGACGATCGAGATCGAAGGCCAGATCGGCTTGCCCGAATGGTGGTCGGCCGACGAAGCCGACCGGGCCGCCACGTATGAAAATTTCCGCCGGCAGCTCGACCGCATCGGAGCGAGCAGCGCCCGACGCATCGAAGTACAGATCCGTTCGACCGGCGGCAACGTCAACGACGCCCTGTTGATTTACGAAACCCTGTGCGAACGGGCCGCCGCAGGCGCCGAAATCACCACCTGTTGTTCCGGATACACCGCCTCGGCCGCCACCATCGTCGCTCAGGCCGCCAGCCCCGGCCGGCGGTTCGTCTCGCCGAGCACTCTCTACCTGATCCACAACGCCACGACCGCATGGGAAGGGAACAGCCTCGACGCCGCCCACACCGTCCGGCTGTTGGGTGAGACAGACGCCCGTTTGGCCGAGATTTACGCTACCCGGTCCAACCGTCCGGTCGAGCAGTTTCAGGAGCTGATGGCCCGGAATGGCGGTCGGGGCGAATGGCTCTCCGCCACCGAAGCCATAGCCGCCGGACTGGCCGACCGGGTGAGCCGGAACACTCCGTTCTCGGCCGTCCGCAACCGCGTGGCCGAGCGCGTCAAAGGCTGGTTCCGATCCTCGGAGAGGAACGGGGCGACCGTTACGGAAAACGGTTCTGCCCGATCCGCCGCAGTCGTTTCGACAGCCGAACCGCTGCCGGCAGCGACGACCGCCGGAAACCTCCGTTCGCGCATCCGGGCCTCGGCGACCCGCTCGCACGAAGACCCGACGATGCTCCTGTCGGGGGTGCTGGGTCAGGGTTTGCCGACAGAGCTATCGCGCAACGGTCAAGCCTACGAGTCGGACGCCCTCCGGTTACGAACAAGTTTTTAACAATCTATCAACAGGATCGTTCATGGCACCGACGCGCCCAAGTCGGACGTTTTATTGGCACCTCTACCCTCTATGGCCGAGAATGCAGGTCGAAGCCAACGGGGACTGCTTGCAGGCCTCCGCAGCCGGGGCTTCGGCCTGCCCACTCCTGCGGAGTGGAGGCACAGCGTCTCTTGCCGGCTGCCTCTACCCCAAACGCGCGGGCTGCGAACCACGAAAACAAGCAGTGAAGCCGTCGCCCGCGGGAATTTCATCTCGCTTTGCTCTCGCAAAGACGAGCGAAATTC
>JAFLSI010000195.1 GCA_022511025.1 Rikenella sp.
AAAGAACGGTTCCAGCCGGCCGGCCCCAAAACACAAACAGCAAAAAACGAGCGATTTATTTTTCAAACAATATGCGAGGGTCAGTGATACGTCCCGTAACAGCCGCAGCCGCAGCCACCAGCGGCGAAGCCAAGAGCGTTCTTGCCCCCGGTCCCTGCCGTCCCTCGAAATTTCGGTTCGACGTCGAGACCGCATATTTTCCCGCCGGCACCTTGTCCGCATTCATCGCCAAGCAAGCCGAGCAGCCCGGTTGGCGCAGCTCGAACCCCGCTTCGCGGAGGATATCCAGCAGTCCCTCTTCCCGCACCAAGCGTTCCACGATATGCGACCCCGGCACTAACCACGCCGTAACCCCCGGCGCCTTTTTGCGACCCTTGACCGCATGGGCGAAAAGCCTGAAATCCTCGATCCGGCCATTCGTACAACTCCCCAGAAAGACATAATCCACCGGTTTGCCGATCATCGGTTCGCCAGCCCGGAATCCCATGTACTCCAGCGCCTTGGCATCCGATTCCGACGCCGGTTCCGGAATCGTTCCCGTGATCGGCAGCCCCATCCCGGGATTGGTTCCGTAGGTAATCATCGGTTGAATATCCGCCGCATCGAACCGGTACTCCTTGTCGAACACCGCATCCGGATCGCTGTAGAGCGTTTTCCAGTCCGCCACGGCCCGTTCCCAGTCGCCGTTTTCGACCGACGGAGCCTGTTCCCGCCCCTTGAGATAGGCGAACGTCGTTTCGTCCGGGGCCACAATTCCGCCGCGCGCCCCGCATTCGATACTCATATTGCAAAGCGTCATCCGCCCCTCCATCGACAGCCCCCGAATCGTCGACCCGGCAAATTCGATGAAGTGTCCCGTCCCGCCCGCCGCACTGATCCGCGCGATGATGTAGAGGGCGATATCCTTTGCCGTAACCCCCTCGCCCAAAGCCCCTTCGACAGTGATCCGCATCTTTTTCGGCTTCGGCTGCATGATGCACTGCGAGGCGAAAACCATCTCGATCTCCGACGTGCCGATCCCGAAAGCCACCGCTCCGAATGCCCCGTGGGTCGAAGTGTGGCTGTCTCCGCACACGATCGTCATCCCCGGCTGCGTAAAACCGTACTCCGGCCCGATGATATGCACGATTCCGTTCTTCGGGTGGTTGAGTCCGTAGTAATGGGTGATCCCGAACTCCCGGCAGTTGAGGTCGAACTGGTCGAGCTGGGTTTTCGACTCGCCCGGCTCCAAGGGTTGGTCCTGGTTCAGGGTGGGAGTATTGTGGTCGGCCGTCGCGGTGGTCCGATCCGGCCGGAAAATGCCGATGCCGCGCGACCGCAATCCGCCGAAAGCCACCGGGGAGGTTACCTCGTGGATGTAATGCCGGTCGATATACAGCACGGACCGGCCGCCGTCCAACTGACGCACCACGTGGGCATCCCAAATCTTATCAAAAAGCGTTTGTCCCATTTCTCTATGCTTGTTTGTTACCTGTTTTCCTGCATGCCGGCCCGATCAGAGTTGCCTCTTTCCAATGCTTCGGGGTAGAGACTGCAAATAAAAGAGACAATGCCTCCGACTCGCCAGAGTCGGGCGGGCCGCAGCCTCCCCCCGCGGAGGCCCGCAA
>JAFLSI010000196.1 GCA_022511025.1 Rikenella sp.
TACGACAAAGGCGTTTGGCACCTGTTTTACCAATACAATCCGCAAGGAAATGACTGGGGTAACATGAGCTGGGGCCATGCGACTTCTTCCGACCTCATCCATTGGGCTGAGCAGCCGGTGGCGATGCGCCGCAACGAATGGGGAGATATCTTCTCCGGCAGCGCGGTCATCGACGCGGACAATACGGCCGGTTTCGGCGCGGGCGCCATGGTGGCGATTTATACATCGTCCGGCTCGTCCCAGCAGCAGAGCATCGCCTACAGCACGGACGGCGGCAAGACTTTCACGCAGTACGCGGGCAATCCGGTCATCGCGAACACGGACAAGCCTGATTTCCGCGATCCGAAGGTGTTCTGGCACAAAGAATCCAAACAGTGGATCATGGCCTTGGCGCTCGGATGGAGTGCACAGGTGGAATTCTGGGGTTCTCCCGATCTGAAGAACTGGTCGAAACTCTCTACGTTCACCACGGATGCGGCCCGCTCGAATTTCGGTCAGTGGGAATGTCCCGACCTGATCCGTATGGAATACAAGGGTGCCGAAAAATGGGTCCTTATCGTCAGCAATAACCCCGGCGGTCCGGTTCGCGGATCAGGTACCGAGTATTTCGTGGGAAATTTCGACGGCTCGGTTTTTACGGCTGACCCGCTCGATTATCCGCTTTGGCTGGATTACGGTTCGGATAATTACGCCGGCGTCACCTGGAGCAATGTACCCGACGGCAGGACTCTCTTGATCGGCTGGATGAACAACTGGGACTATTGCGGCAATGTACCGGCTTCGCCCTGGCGTTCCGCTATGACGCTGCCGAGGGAGCTGACGCTCGTCGAAACACCTGACGGCCCGGTGTTGGCCAGCCAAGTCGTGCGTGAAATCGAGTCGATTGCGGGCTCCTGGACTGCGGCCACGGGCGGACGGATCGGTGCCGCTGCAGCCTATGAGGCAAAGGTGTCCGTTTCCATGAACGAAAAAACGGAGCTGAGACTGGCGAATGACAGCGGACAGTATCTGGGAATTACGGTCAATCCCGGAGCGGGTTGTCTGGTGGTCAACCGCTCTTCCGTGACGGGAACCGTGGACTTCAATCCGAATTTTTCGATTCCGTCGATGGTAGCCCCGCTGCATACTGCCGCGGACGAAGTGGAACTGCATTTCTTCGTCGACCAGTCTTCCGTCGAGATTTTTACGGCGGACGGAACGACCGCATCAACGGTACTGGTGTTCCCGACAAGCATCTACAATCGGCTGGAGGGTGCCGACGGCGTCGAATACCGTGAACTGAAATCTATCTGGTAGGTTTTTGTACTTTTATAGGTTTTTGTGCTTTTAATGTGTGGAAGGGGACTGTGTCTTTGACCGTCCCCTTTTTCGTTTCGTTCGAGAGTGAGCCGGAGGGGTGCTCCTCAAATCCCACCGAGCATCTCAGATTTTTGAGGTCCGCTTTTGGACTTCGGTGGGCGTTTCGCCGAAATAGTCATGATAACACTTTGTGAAATAACTCGGTGAAGAGAAGCCTACGCTATACAAGATCTCCGAAATGGATAACTCTGTCGTCCGCAACATCATATCCGCCCG
>JAFLSI010000197.1 GCA_022511025.1 Rikenella sp.
GCCGGGCAGCGGTAGCCGCTGTTCACCGCGATCGGACTCCCCCACTCCGCCCGGATCGGGTCGAGCAACCGTTCGGCCAAAGTCCGCAAACTGCCGGCCGCAGCTGCCGGAGGCGTGTTGTCGATTCCCCTCCGGCGGGCCGTGTCCGAGGCGCAAAGCTCATCAATGGTAAAGTATTCCATAGCTTATTCGATAAATTTGAGATTACACCGGCCAAAATAGCCGCTTTTCTCCCCTCCCGAAAACGGAGACCGAACGGTTTGCTCGATAAAATCGCTATCTTTGCCGAAGTAGCACGCTCTCAAATCAATCACACGATGGCCCACGAACGACCGGAAACCGAAACCAACCAAGAGAAAGAGATCGACCTGCTGGAACTGCTGCGCGCAGTGTGGGCGGCTCGCCGCCGGATCGTGCTTTATGCGGCGGTCGGAGCAGCCGTCGGGTTGATCGTCGGCTTCAGCATTCCGAAAACCTATGTAACGACCATCAAACTGGCGCCGGAAAGCAAAACCGCCGGAAACGGCGGAGGCGGGATGGCGGGACTCGCAGCGATGGCCGGGTTCAACCTGAATGCAGGTGCAGGGACAGAGGGGATCACGACAGCGATCTTTCCGGAGATCGTGCAAAGTACGCCGTTCCTGCTGGAGTTTGCGGAGATCCCGATAACGCTCATGCCCCAAAAGACCGGCGAGCCGGGCGAACGGATGACCCTGTTCGAGTACGTCTCAGACCACCAGCGGCAGGCATGGTGGAAATACTTGGCGGCTGCGCCGGGCCGGGCGGTCGGGTGGCTGTTGGGGCACGACAGGGAGGAGGAGCCGGTGCCGCCGGTCGACTCGGTCGAACTGCTCCACCTGCCGAAAGCCTACAAAGACTTCGTGAAAGCGCTGAACCGGATGATGATGGTGGAGGAGGACAAGAAAAGTTCGCTGCTCGAAGCGAAAGTTACGATGCAGGATCCGTTCGTGGCGGCGGTCGTGGCCGACTCGTTGGTCGCGAAGCTCCAAAAGTACATGACGGTCTACCGGACCCAGAAAACGCGGCACGACCTGGAACAGAACATGCGCCAGAATGCAGAGGCGCAGGCCCGGTATTACGAGGTCGAGAACCGGCTGGCGGAGGCGATCGACCAGAACCGGAACATCTCGTCGGAATCGCTGCGGGTGCGGATCGAACGGCTGCGCAACGAACGGACGCTGGCCTACAGCATCTGGAACCAAACGGCGATGCAGGTCGAAACGGCGAAGATCAAGCTGCAGGAGGAGATGCCGATCGCAACGGTGGTCGAACCGGCGATCATCTCCGACCGGCCGGCGGCACCGAAGAAGATGGTGATTTTGATCGCGTTTGCTTTTTTGGGCGGTTTGTGGGCGGCCGGAGGTGTCGTGGCCAGATTCCTGCTGGCGGAGGGAGCAACGAGTTCTGCCGAAGTGGCGAGTCGGGGGTAGAGGCTGCCAGTAAAACACCCAACGGGTGCGGGTCAGCCGCCCGGCGGGATTTGTTCCGAGCAAACTAATCGGTTGGAGTG
>JAFLSI010000198.1 GCA_022511025.1 Rikenella sp.
GCTCCGACGCGATCTCCGCCTCTTTCCCCGTCCAGTCGTAAACTCCCGGTTCGCTCCCCGTCCGACCTGCACAGCCAGACAAAAAGAGCCCAAATACAACGGCTGCAAAACAACCCGACAAAGATTTTCGCATAACTCTCATCAAACAAAAACAGACGATCATATTCTTACAACAAATCCTCTCGGCAACTTTCCATCCCTTTAACTGAAATTTCCCCACGCGAACCATCACAATTAATCGTGGGGAAAGTACAAATACTCTCCGCTTTTGCCGGACAACACGGAACAGCAACCGGTTTCTCCACATCATTCGCATCCACCGCCAACGCTTCGATATTGGCCAGCGTCAGGTCGGAAACAGTCGTCTCTGTCTGAACCGCTTTCAAGAAATTAATCACCGCCCCCACACTCAGCAGCAATGCAACTAACGAAACTGACAAAATTTTTACACTCTTTTTCATAGCAAAAACTTTTACGTGATTAAACAACAAATGTATCGACTGCAATAATACTACTTTTTTAATAAAAAACAAAATATTTCGACACATCTTTCATTCTTCTGTCTCCTAACTGAGATACACCTCGCTGTTTTCTGTTTATCGAAACTGTCCCGCCCGGATCTATTCCGCCGCCCCATTCTGTCCGGTCAGCTTCCCGATCTGTTGCTTGTAGAGTTCCCACAGTTTCCGGTTCCCGATCGGAGAACCCACCAAAACCACCCGATTGGCGCTATCCAACAGAAAAACGTGCAATCGGTCCGCTTTCGGAACTGCCGGATTCAACGCCTCGAATCGGCATTCCCGGTCGATATACATCGGATATTTGAATAGGATCGTGCTGCGATCGATACGATGCCGGTCCTGCCGTTTGGGTGAGAGCAGGAAAATCACCCGGAACCGTTCGCTCATCCGGCTCGCATAATCGATCACCTCGTACCACGGGTCCAAATGTTGCAAGGCGCACGAAGTACATCCGAGCGAATCGATCCAAACCACTAAACTGGCGGTCCGGTTCGCCAAAAGATTGAGATTATCGACCGCTCGTCCGTCGAGTACCGGTTGCAACGTGTCGGGAAAAACGATCGTTTGTCCGATAAACGCTTCGATTTCCCGTTGCCATGCACGCTTCCCGCAGGAGGAACATAACGCCGCGCCAACGGTGAAAATCGCCACGAACCCCCGGACAATCACTCTTCGTTTCATAAATCGGCTCTTAAATGTTTATGGTATCTCTCAAAGCGTTGCGCGTCGAATCTGCTCATCGCCCCGCTCCAAATCGACCGTGTGGAAATAGAGATACCGATCGTCCGGCGTTACGCTGAAGCCGCTCCCTACCGGGCAGTCCAGATGCAGCATCCGGACCGGCTCGCCGTCCCATGTGAAAACATGGATTCGGAGATGTTCGCCCTCGGTCCGCCCTGCCCGCACATCACCGAACGTAAGTCCCGATTCGAGCAGGTAAATATAGCGATCGCTCACCGCCGCACTGTATCCGTATC
>JAFLSI010000199.1 GCA_022511025.1 Rikenella sp.
ATGCTTGGAGGCAACGCACCTGAAGGCCGTTCGCACGGTTCGTGGTGTTCTGCGGGTTGAGCACAGTGTTGTTGAAGTTCAAGTAGTAGGCATTGGTGCCTGCCGGAACCGACGACGACCAGCTGTACCCGTTGTTGCCGACGTTATACAACGTACCGTAGTTCGCGTGGCGGTAGCCCGGACGACAAACTGTGTCCGACAAAACGCCTCCCTGCCACAAAAACGAGCCACCGCTTGCTGTCCGCCGCCGCGAATCCGCCCGCAAGCGAAAAGCGCGACTGCGGGTCGTGCCTGCACGACATAACTACGCCGCCCCCGCCCGACACCGATCGGATGGCGTGCAGAGGGGCGGTGCAGTGGATGGCTGAATTTATCCGTTCACGCTGCCGTCCGTCCCGTACTTCGGGGCGGGACGGCACTCCGGAACCAAGCGCTCTGTGTTTCCGTATCGATCCATATTCCACTCAGCGTTCGGTAAAACAAAGAGAACGGAACGCCCCGATAAATGCTTGGAGGCAACGCACCTGAAGGCCGTTCGCGCGGCTATTGCTGTTCTGCGGGTTGACCCCAGTGTTGTTGAAGTTCAAGAAGTAGGCATTGCTGCCCGCAGCAGGAACCGACGACGACCAACTGTACCCGTTCTGGCCGACGTTGTACAACGTACCGTCGGCTCGGTTGCGGTAGCCCGGACCAAGCGTCTCAGAACGAGTCCTGCCTTCACATAAAACAAGCAACCGCTCCCCTGTTCGCCGGCGTGAAGTGTACGACCCGCCGCCGAAAACCGGTTCGACGATAACTACCCCGCCCCATTCCTCCCGGCGGGGGAGGCGGTGGCGGAACAGTGGGTTGCTGAATTTATCCGTTCGCCCTGCCGTCCGTCCCCATGCGGCGGGGCGGGACGACACTCCGGAAACCAAGCATTCCGTTCTCATTCGGTCAAAGAACTGTGTGTGCAGGAAAAAAACAGAACGCCCCGATAAATGCTTGGAGGCAACGCACCTGACGACCGTTCGCACGGTTGTTGCTGTTCTGCGGGGTAACCCCACTGTTGTTGAAGTTCAAGTTGTAGGCATTGGTGCCGCTCGCCGACGACGACCAGCTGTACCCGTTCTGGCCGACGTTGTACAACTGACCATTGTCGCGGTTGCGGTTGCCCGGACGAGACAACGACTCAAGCCCGTCAATCGAGCCATCTCTCCCTGCTCGCCGCCGGGAAACAAAGACCCGGCGGCGAGTGCGCTGGCAATAACTATCCCGTCTCCCCCCGCCGGAAAACGCGACAGTGGATGGCTGAATTTATCCGTTCACGCTGACGCCCGTCCCCCATGCACGGGGCGGAACGACACTCCGGAAACAGCGTTCTGTTTTTTCAATACATCAAATCAACGGTCCGCAAAAAAGGGAACGGGACACCCCGATAAATGCTTGGAGGCAACGCACCTGAAGGCCGTTCGCACGGTTCGTGGTGTTCTGC
>JAFLSI010000002.1 GCA_022511025.1 Rikenella sp.
GCTGGCTCCGACACTCGGCGGTGCTCGTGTCTCCACGCCGGGCGGCTGACCCAATAGCACTCAACATCCAAAAACGGCCGCCTATACCCCTACACTCGTCCCAAATTTTTTCGGGCGCGGGCGGCCTTACGGCCGCCATTAAAAGCGGCGGGCCTGCAAGCCCGCCGCCATATTCCCCCCGATCCCCCTCAGGCCTCCGCGAAACGGGGAGACACAGACCGCGGGACATCAATGTCCCGCGGTCTATATCTCCCGTTCCGTTTCGCGTCGCCCGGATTATTCTTGGAGGCAACGCACCTGACGACCGTACGCACGGTAGGCGCTGTTCTGCGGGGTAACCCCACTGTAGCTGAAGTGCAAGTAGTAGGCATTGGTGCCGCTCGCCGACGACGACCAGCTGTACCCGCTCTGGCCGACGTAGTACAACTGACCATTGCCGCGGTAGCGGTTGCCCGGCGCAGGGTACCACGCCTTCACGTTCCCCGAAGCCGGCTGGTAGAGGCGGCCGTTCCGCGCGCTCTGCACGAAAGCCGGAGTCCCGCTCTGGGTCTGCTGCACACCGTTGATGTAGTAGAAGAACGGAGCCGCGTAAGCATCAGTACCGAAGTCATCCCACGTGCCGTTCGGGGCAATACGCCACCCCTTCGGACACGGGTCATAAGCACTCTTCGGACCTCCATCGCCCCACAAATTGTTATCCTGGTAATCTGCATTATCCGTGTACCAGTCGCAAATACCAGAGGCATTCGAGATAAACCGGGTCGGATTCTTGATCGAATATTGCAACGTGTTATTACCTGTTTTCGCAGTGCCTACATCGACATTTTGAACCGTACCTGCCGAAGAACTGTAGCCCAATTCCATCGTTTTATTCGACGTTCCGTCTGCCCCGTACATAATCCGCGTAAGAGCCTGTTGGTTCGTGGTGCTTCCCTCACCGCTCCACTGAGGCAGCGGGTCTTTCCGTCCCCACTGGTAGAAGAGACCGAAACTATTGGCATCGGCCGCAGCAGGCGCTGCATACAATCCGGACAAAGCCCCGAGGTTCCGGTCCATAATCACCCGGCCGGGATTCAAAGCCATGAATTTTTCGCCGTAAGTATGCACCTGACCGCCGCTCACGGTGTAAGCGGTGTTGGCGGTACGCACACCGGTACCGGCTTCGTTCGGGTCGTAGCTCGTTACCCAAACGTGCCAGCTCCACAGAATATCGCCGCCGCTCGTATTATTATACAGAGCAACCACTGCATTCCCCTGAGTAGTTTTGGAGGATTTGACGGTCAACAGGCCGTTCACCTTATCCAAGGTTACGTCGCCGGCATTGATCACATTCCCGTCCTGCCACAAAATCTCAGCCCGCAACGTTGCGCTCGCACCGAGTGCCGGCAGGCTCGTCCAGCTGTTGCCGTTCACTTTCCGGATATCGAACGTTACGGCCCCTGCATCGCCCGAATTGGGTTTGATGATGGCGCTGTTGTTCATGTCGAAGGTCTCAACGGTTACACGGCCGTCGGAGGTGTTGGTGCCGAGGATGTCGACAGTTACGTTGTAGACGTTGTTCCGCAGGACGTTGAAGTCGCCCATGTTGGTCGACGGGTCGCCGAGCAAAATGGCATAGGTGGCACGTTCGCTCTTGGCGGAACTCTTGTAATCGCCTTTGATTTCGATATAGGTGGCGTTGCCGTCGGTCTTGCTCAGCACGCGGTCGCCGGCCGAGGTGATGCCGGAAACAACGGTCCGGACGTTTTCAGGTACGTACCACACGAATTTCTTATATCCGCCATCGTCGGCTGCATTGGCTACCGTTTCGGCCGGATAGTCGATGTGGCTGCCGTTCGCTTTTGCCGGGAAAACGCTCGATGTGGAGAGTTCGCCGCAGAATGCGATATTGGCGGAGACGTTCCGCATCTGTACGCCGGTTACGGTGAAGCCGCTGAACGAGTCGGCCACTTTGTACTTCAGGATCACTTTAGCCACGAGGCGTTTCATGTTCACGTTGCCGATGGCAGCGGCAGAGTTGACAGTCCCGGTGTAAACCCCGAGCATCGGAATCCCGCTGTTGCCGTCGGGTTTGTATTCGGTGCCGATGGTTTTCAGCACGGCTGCGAGTTTCTGTTCGTTGGCAACGTTCTCCGTGTTAAAGAAACTCGGCGAGTGGGTGTTGGCCACGAAATATACTTTCCCGCCCGCTTCCGCATTGGAGGTCAGATTGACGGAAAGATTGTAGGTGGCGTCGATCCCCGAACTGCTCCCGCTGGAGGCCGGAATGTCGGTCGTGTAATAGGGGGTACCGAGCAGTGTCCCGTCGGCCTTGAACTGAATGGCCCACACGTTCTGGACTTTGGAGTCGTCGGTGGTGGTGAGTTCGGTGGTCGACTTGGTGTCTGCCGCTCCGCCGACGCTGACTGCGAGCGAGGAGTTTTCAACTCCCGCTGCGGCTTTGGTGGCGGCGGTAAATCCGCTCCCGGGCTGACTCAAGGCTTCGGCACTCAGGGATACCGTTACGGGCAGCTCGTTGGGCCGACCGGTGGTCTCCGGATGCTGAATGTCTGATTTCGTGCACGATGCCAAACCGAAACCGACGGCGACAACTGCAAAAATCATCAATCTTTTCATAATCGGTATTGTTGTGTTTTTTATGTTATTTTTTGTACTGTAGTCTCTCGCTCGGTTTTCTTCGGGGTGCGGCGCCTGCCGCGGGCATATCAATACGTAACGAATCGTATCTCTAAACTTTCTCTCTCCTCCGGGGCTCGCTTACTGGCCTACGCTGCTGCCGCTGTCGACACTCCCCCAACCACCGACTCCGCCGGATCCGTTCGACCCGATAAAACTGTCGTCCTGTGCCACTGACTGCCAACTCCCGACCTCCAAAACTCCATCGGTTACATCGGGGTTGGTCCCGACGGCTCCGCTCCAATCGACATTCCCCCAAGTCCCGACGAGAATCGTTCCGTTCGGACCGCCGAAACCGCCCAAATCCTGATCGACTTCGTTCCACGAAAGAACGTCGAGCATGAGGTCGATGCTCCCGTTTTTCACGCGTGCGGTGAAACGGTAATCATTCCCTTTCTCAAAGGCCCGCGAGGGGAGTTCTGCGGTCAGCTTGTAACGGGCGTTTCCGATCTTCACATAAAACTCGGCGGGAACGGCTCCTGCACTCTTAGGCAGGAAAATCCCGGAACCGGAGGCGCCTTTCCCTTTCTGCGAAGGATCGAGGTAGGAGAAGGTCTTCAACACGCCTTTGTCGTCGGTCCCTCCGACGGTGGGGGTCAAATCGCCGCCGATGGTGTAATCGCCGGCCGGCGAAACAGCCAACGAATGGAGCACGACGCTGTCGGCAAAAAGATCGGAACTCTCTATCCCGCCTTCCACGGGCTGAACGCTAAAGGTGATTTTCGCACATTCGTGCTCAAACAGCAACCGAACACTGGTCGACGAACGGTTGATAACCTGACTGCCGACGAATGCACCCAAAAAATCGGTCCCGTGGGCTACGCCTTTCACGGTCTGGTTGTCTCCCTCGATCTTCCGGGCGGGCGAATAGGCGTAAAAATCATAGGTCCCGTTCCCCAATTCCATCCCTTTCGCTCCGGCGGTGGCGATTTCCACTCCTTCATCGTCGACGTCGCAGGGTACGAGGGTGGTCCCGTCGCTCTGCACTTTATAGGTTGCTTCTGCTTTGAAAATATCGGTCGCCAATGCGGGATCGCTCTGACCTGCACCGCCGCTCCGCTGATAAGCAACTACGCGTACGGTGCTCCCGGCTTCCAAAGCTACGTCTGCCTTGGTGGCTGCCTCCAACTGCAAACTGCCGGCCGAAAAATGAATCTCGCAGCTCTCACCTGCCACACCATCAAAAATGGTGCGACGCTGGCATCCCGCCAATACCCACACTGCCGCTGCTGCAATCACTAAACAACGTTTCATCTCCGTCTTGCTTGTTTTTACCTCCCGGAAAATACTTAAAGCCAAAGACTTAAATGCCCCGGACTTTACTTTTAACCGTTCGATTAAATACTAATAGTGCTACAAATGTATGACAAGTTCTTGAATATCCAAAAAATTTTTGCCCTTATTCTTTGCCCCTGCTTCGTCTCAAAGTACCTCGCATATGACAAAATGGCGCTCCAATCCGGTTTTTCCCTATCCTCAATAACGCTTTCCATTTAACCGAACGATTAATTGAATGGGTCCGGCTGCAAAACAAAAGGTTCCATTTATAGCTATATTTATTATACACAGACTTTTATGCGACTATATGCGTATGTATCCTACTTACTTTATCAAATCTTTTATTCTACTATGGTTATCGCTTATCTTAGGGTCAGCACGGAAAAACAACACCTCGAAAACCAACACCTCGAAATCTCAAAGTTCGCCGAGGCCCGAAACATCAAAATCGACCGCTGGGTTACCGAAATCGTCAGCGGAAAAACCAAACGCTCGGAAAGACGACTCGGAGCCCTCATCCGAAGACTCAAAAAAGGAGATACGCTGATCGTTACGGAACTCTCCAGACTCAGCCGAACACTGCTCGATATCATGTCGATCCTCAATATCTGCATGGAAAAACAAATCACGGTCTACAGTACCAAAGATGGCTATGCGTTCGATAACAACATCAATAGCAAGGTCCTGGCGTTCGCGTTCGGTCTGGTTGCGGAAATCGAACACAACCTGATCTCGCTCCGTACCAAAGAGGCGCTGGCTCTCAAAAAAGCCGAGGGAATCCGTATCGGCAGACCGGTCGGAAGCCGGGTCAAACTCCAAAAATTGATCGATGACAAAAAAAAGGTGATCGATATGCTCAACCAAGGGGTGTCGATCGCGCATATCTGCCGGGAATACCAAGTCTCGCGAGGGGTGTTCTACCAATTCCGAAACCAGTGTCTGGCGGCATCCTGACTCGCGCGCAATGAAACAATCAAACAGTAAGCCGGTCGTTTCAGCCAGCGCCGGCGCTGGCTGAAACGACCGGCGCTGGCTGAGACGGCCGGCGCGGAAATTGTGCGGTGCACAGGCAGCGCGGGCGAACGCTCCCCCTTCGGAGCGTCCGCCCGCGCGTTTTTTTCTCTCCTATTATATAATAGGTGTGGTTCCGAACCAACCCCTAACGGGGTGAAATCAGTCCAATACTACCAGTTCATACGTCTGACTCCCCAACCCGATCGCTTCGGCATGCTCCAACGTGTGCATGCCGTGGCGCGAGTCGATCCGTTCGATCAAATGGATCTTGCCGTGATCCTCGGATGCGCGCACCAAATCGGTGCATGCTTTGTCCAATGCCACCGGATCGAGCGAAGCCAATATCCCGATGTCGCCCATCTGAGGATCCTCCGGCGAGGAGTCGCAATCGCAATCGACGGACAAATTGTTGGCTACGCTGATATACAGAATCCGGTCGCCGCAATGGTCGGCCACGGCTTTGGCCGCTTCGGCCATCGACTCCAAAAAGTCGTCCTGTTCCGGCAGGTTGTTCCACAGTTCGTCCGGATTCTTGATCTTGCCGGCCGTGTGGATCCAGGTCTTCCCCTCGGCCGAGGCGATCCCGATCGACATGTTCTTCACCGCTCCGCCGAAACCGCCCATCGCATGGCCCTTGAAATGCGACAGCACGATCGTGAAGTCGTAGTCCGGATAGCTCTTCCCGACATAATCCTCGGTCAGGTGCTTCCCGCCGGCAACCGGCAGGGCGACCTCTCCCTCGGAATCCATAATGTCGACCGGAGCGATCGCTGTGAAGCCATGCTCCTCGGCCGCTTTCCGGTGGCTCTCCACATCGGAGCGCCGACCCTTGTAAGCGGTGTTGCATTCGACGATCGTCCCGTTCACTTTCTGCACCAAATCCTTGATGAGCACCGGTTGCAGGTAGTTGTGGCCGCCGGGTTCGCCGGTCGACAGTTTCACGGCCACTTTGCCGGTGGCCTCGCGTCCCAATGCCTCGTAGATCTTCACGAGGTTTTCGGCCGAGATCTCTTTGAACAGGTAGACTTTAGCCGCTTTCGACTCGTCCGCCCCCTGTGCGCAAGAGAGGCTCAGGCCTGCCGCCGAAACGGCCAATCCGCAAGAAATCATAGTGATGATTTTTTTCATATCGGTCTGTTTTTTCATGGAATTATTCGTAGTAAGCCTCAAAAACTCAGATTCACCCCGGCCAGCACCGTCGCCCGCGGCATCGGAAACCCGGCGTTGATCTCATAGCGTTGCGCCAGCAGATTTTCGCCCCGCGCCCAGAAGGTCAGCCAGTCCGTCGCCCGAAACGACGCCCGCAGGTTCCACAGGACGAAATCCTCCCGCTCGGCCGGCTCCAGCGACTTGTACAGCCCCGCCACATACTGCACCCCCGTCGAAACCGTCCAACGTCCCTTCGCCCAGTCGACACCGCCGTAGAGTTTGTGTTCCGGCGAGGCCAGCACCGGGTGTTCCATGTGCAGATAGCTGTAATTGGCCTCGACCGACCACTCGGACGAAATCCGGTAAGCGATCTGCGCCTCGGCCCCCGCATTCTCGACCCGCCCCGTATTGACATTCGTCGGCCGGCCGTCGACCGGCATCCGCATAATCAGATTTTCGCCGTCGATATAGAACAGATTCACTCCGTAAAACAGGCGCCCGTCGAGCAGCCGCTGCGCATAGGAGAGTTCGTAGCTCCACAGCCGTTCCGGTTTCAGGTCGGGATTGGCCGGACGGAACATGTACATCTCGCGGATCGTCGGATAGCGAAATCCCTTCGCCGCCCGCAGTTTGATCTCCGCCCCGTGCGGCAGGGAGAACGACACCCCCGCCTGCGGCACCCACTCCGTCCCGACATGCGAATGGTGGTCGATCCTCACCCCCGCATCCAAGGTCAGCCACGGCGCGACCGTCTGCCGAAAATCGACATACCCCGCCACCTCGTCCTGCATCTTGTCCACGAGCGGCTCGCACCGGCCGTCCAAGTAGCGGTTCCACGACCGGCCGCCGAAATGGAAATAGTCCGCCCCCACCGTCAGCCGGTTTCCCTCGAAGAGCCGGGCACTCTGGAACCACGACACGCCGAGCATCCGGTCTCGCGACAGGAAGCGGTAATCCAACGGCTCTCCTCCCGGATGGTACCCGTCGTCGATCCAGTGGTTCCCCCAGTTGGCGAAAAAACTCAGCGAACCGGAGGTGTGTCCGTAGTCATTCTCGACCGCCACCGATGCCATACCGCGCGTGATCCGCTGGTCGTTGTCGATCAGCGGGTCGAAAATTTCGCCCGGATTCGAGGCGTTGAAATGGATCAAGTTCACATCGGCCAGCACGTTCCACGCCTCCGAAATCTCGTACCCCAACTTGGCATATCCGCCGTACTGCTCGAACCCCATATCGGCCCGGTGGCCGTCGGTCCGGTTGTACGAAGCGCCGACCACGCTGGAGAAGCGTCCTTTGCGAATCCGGTTGGTCGCTTCGCTCTGGAAGGTATTGAACGAGCCGTAACCCAACCGGGCATGGGTCCGCACTCCGTCCTCCTGCATCCGGCGCGTAACGATGTTGATCACGCCTCCCATCGCATTCGACCCGTACAGCGTGGAGGCCGGCCCCCGCACCACTTCGACCCGTTCGGCAAGCATCGACTGGCAAGCATCCGCAATCGGGTGCCCCATCAGCCCGGCATACTGGGGATGGCCGTCGACCAGCACCAACAGGCCGGTGGTCGGCACGCCCGCCTGCGACGCCCCGCCCACGCCGCGAACCGACATCTGACCGGCCGCTCCGCCCGACACGCCGTACCCCATGATCCCGCGTCCGGTAACGAACAGACCGGGCACCTGTTCCGTCAGCAGGGGCAGCAGCGACGGTTCGTTGCTGCGCTCGATCTTCGCCCGCCCCACCACCGACACGCTCATCGGCAGGAGGCGAACATCGGTCCGGTTGCGCGTCCCGGTAACCACCACCGTCTCGGCATCATACACCGGCCCTGCCGGCCGCAGCGAATCACCTTGCGCCGCTGCGAACCGGCAACCCGAACCGAGCATCGCTCCGAGCAAAATCCATTTTTTCATCGTGGCAAAATTTATCGGCCGCACGGACCGTCCGCAAAATTATCGAACCGGTTCGAGTGCGTCATACACCTCGTCCGAGATCGGTTCGAGCCATTCGGTGGAGGTGTTCTCCCCTTCGATCTCGACCGCCAGATGAGCGAACCAACTGTCGGCCGCCGCCCCGTGCCAGTGTTTCACGCCGGCCGGAATGTGGATCACCGTACCGGGCAGAATCTCCTGCGCCGGCTGCCCCTCCTCCTGGTACCAGCCGCGCCCGGCCACACCGATCAACATCTGTCCTCCGCCCCGGGTCGCGCGGTGGATGTGCCAGTGGTTGCGGCAGCGCGGCTCGAAGGTTACATTGGCGATGCGCACCTGCCGGTCGGAAACGGGCGCTAAATAGCTTCGACCTGTGAAATACTGCGCATAGGCATCGTTCGGTTCGCCGACCGGGAAGATCATCTCCCGCTGAAAAGCGGTTTTCGCATCGGTCGAATCGGAGGCCTCGGCCCACACCTCTTTGGCCAACCGGAATGCCCCCCATGCGTTCGGCCAACCGGCATAAAAGGCGATGTGGGTGAGCAGCTCCGCCATTTCGGTCCGCGTAACGCCGTTGTCTTTGGCGAACTGGAGATGGTGGCCGAGCGACGAGTCGACGATCCCTTTGCCGACCAAGGCGGCCACGGTAATCAAGCTGCGTTCCCGGGGAGCGAGTCCCGGCCGGTTCCACACCTCGCCGAAAAGAATGTCGTCGTTGAGTTGGGCGAATTTCGGAGCGAACTCGCCCAACTGAGTCCGTCCGGCGGTCTGTTCGATCTTTTTCTGTGCCATAACAAGTGGAGTGTTTACTGCGGTCAGTGCAACGATCGCAACGAGTACAATACGCTGTTTCATAGAGAGTTATTTCGCTAAATACCGGTTCAGAAAGGCCTCGATCCGGTCGAAGGGAATGATCTCGGTCCGGTCGTACAGGTCGGTGTGGCTCGCTCCGGGAACGATCAACAGCTCTTTGTTGTCGCCGGTCAGTTTCCGGAAGATCTCTTCGCCGAAGTAGCGCGAGTGGGCCTTTTCGCCGTGAACGACGAGCACGGCGCTGCGGATTTCGTCGCTGTAGGCCAGAATCGGCTGGTTGAGAAACGACAGCATCGAGGTGCGGTTCCAGCCGCCGTTGGAGTTGAGCGACCGGAGGTGGTAACCGCGCGGGGTTTTGTAATAGTCGTAATAGTCTCTCACGAACTGCGGCACGTCGTCCGGAAGGGGGTCGGCCACCCCGCCGGCCAAAGCGTACGAGCCGTTCCGGGCATCTTCCGTCCGACAGGCGTTCAGCTGCCGCCGCAGTTCATACCGCGCATCGGCATCCATCGAGTCGAAATAGCCGCGGGCACTCAACCGGCTCATATCGTAGAGGGTGGAGGCGACGGTCGCCCGGATGCGGGTGTCGACGGCGGCAGCGTTGACCGCCAGCCCGCCCCAGCCGCAAATGCCGAGGATACCGATCCGGTCGGGGTCGACCCGGTCGTGGATGGAGAGAAAATCGACCGCCGCGCAGAAATCTTCCGTATTGATGTCGGGCGAGGCTACATAGCGCGGTTCGCCGCCGCTTTCGCCCGTAAACGACGGGTCGAAAGCTACGGTCAGAAAGCCCCGTTCGGCCAGCGTCTGGGCATACAGACCCGAACACTGCTCCTTAACGGCTCCGAACGGTCCGCACACGGCGACCGCCGGCAGCCTCCCCTCCGCACCCGCCGGCAGGTAGAGGTCGGCGGCCAGCGTTATGCCGTAACGGTTCGGAAAGGTTACTTTCGTGTGGTTCACTTTGTCGCTCTGCGGGAAAGTTTTGTCCCACTCGGCGGTGAGGTGCAGATTTTCCATGCCTCAAAAACGTTGGTATCGACCGTACAACCGCAAGACAAATCTGTCGAAGTCTTGCCGAAAACAAAAGACACCGGTGTTTTTGCAAACACCGGTGTCCCGAAAAAGAGCGGAAAACGAGACTCGAACTCGCGACCCCAACCTTGGCAAGGTTGTGCTCTACCAACTGAGCTATTTCCGCCAAATCCCCTTTTGTCCTCTTTCGGCAGTCCTGTTTTGACAACTGCCGCGTACAAAGATAGGATGAATTTCCGAATCTGCCAAATGTTTTGCAACGGGGCAGCCCTCCCCGTCAATCCTGCCTGCTGTAGTTCGGAGCCTCGCGCGTAATGGTTACGTCGTGGGGATGGCTCTCCTGCATCCCCGAGGCGGTGATGCGCACGAACTTGGCCCCTTTCAAGGCCTCGATATCCTTGGCTCCGCAATAGCCCATCCCGGCGCGCAGCCCGCCGACGATCTGGTAAATGACCTCGGCCAACCGCCCTTTGTAAGGCACCCGCGCTGCAATCCCCTCCGGCACCAACTTTTTGACATCGTCTTCCGCATCCTGGAAATAGCGGTCTTTGGATCCTTTCTGCATCGCCTCCAACGACCCCATTCCGCGATAGGTTTTGAACTTCCGTCCGTTGAAGATCACCGTTTCGCCCGGCGACTCTTCGACTCCGGCGAACATCGACCCGGCCATCACGCAGTCCGCCCCCGCCGCAATCGCCTTGACGACATCGCCCGTATAGCGGATCCCGCCGTCCGCAATCACCGGCACGCCGGTCCCTTTGAGCGCCGAAGCCACGTCGTAGACCGCATTGAGCTGCGGCACCCCGACCCCTGCGATGATCCGGGTGGTGCAGATCGACCCCGGCCCGATCCCCACCTTCACTCCGTCGGCACCCGCTTCGACCAGCATCTTCGCCGCCGCCGCGGTCGCCACGTTCCCCACCACCACATCCAACTCCGGATAACGTGCCTTGACCTCCCGGAGTTTTTCGACCACTCCCCGCGAATGGCCGTGCGCCGTGTCGATCACGATCGCATCGGCTCCCGCCTCATACAGCGCCGCTACCCGCTCCATCGTGTCGGGGGTAACCCCCACTCCGGCCGCCACCCGGAGCCGCCCTTTCGAGTCTTTCGCCGCATTCGGGTTGTCCTTGACCTTCGTAATGTCCTTGTAGGTCAGCAGACCGACCAATTTCCCCGCAGCATCCACCACCGGCAGCTTTTCGATCTTGTTGTCGAGCAGTATCTCCGCCGCTTCGCCCAAATCCGAGTTGTGGGTCGTAACCAAGTTGTCTTTGGTCATCACTTCGCTGATCCGTTTGGCCGCATCGGTCTGGAAACGCAGGTCGCGGTTGGTAACGATCCCGATCAACCGGCGGTCGTCGTCGATCACGGGGATTCCGCCGATCTTGTTTTCGTGCATGAGCGCCTTGGCTTCGCCCACCGTACCGTCCGCCCCGATCGTGATCGGATCGTAAATCATTCCGTTCTCCGCCCGCTTCACCTTCCGCACCTGACGGGCCTGCTCCTCGATGGACATGTTCTTGTGAATCACGCCGATCCCGCCCTCTCTCGCGATGGCGATCGCCAAGTCCGCTTCGGTTACGGTATCCATCGCGGCCGAAACGATCGGGGTGTTGATCGGCACGCGGCGCGAGAAACGCGAAGCCACGCACACCTCGCGCGGCAATACTTCGGAATAGGCCGGGACGAGCAAAACGTCATCGAACGTCAGCCCTTCGGATACGATTTTTTCATCTATGAACGACATAACGGCTACCCTTTTAGTAAATTTGGGCAAAGGTAATACTTTTTGCCGAGATCCGGCGGTTTTTCAGACGAAAAACGGCGCCAACCGCTCCAACAGCACTTTCGGCGGCCGGCAGGCGCTCTTCGTGCCGGCGTGCATAAAGGCCAGCGTTACCGCCCCGGTGGTGATCCGTTCGCCGTTTTCGCGAAGAACTTCGTAGTCGAATTTTATTCTCACGCCGGGCATTTCGCGCAGGGTGGTCCGCACGGTCAGCAGGTCGTCGTAATAGGCCGGATTCCGGTACTCCACTTCGACTTTCAAAACGGGCAGCATCACGCCGCCGGCTTCGATCTCGGCGTTCGACAGCCCGATGCTGCGCATCAGTTCGGTGCGCCCCATGTCGAACAGTTCGACGTAGTGCGAGTGGTAAAAAAAGCCCATCCGGTCGACATCGCCGTACGGTACGCGAAATTGGGTCTCGTGAGTGATCATTCGGTTTATGGATTTGTGGTCAGGCCGTCGCCGGTCCGCAGCGCCTCACGGCGCGCAAGACAAACCGTTCAGCAGTTCCTAATTCCCTGTATCGAGCCGCTCCCGCAAAGAGTCGAGCCGCGCATAGTCGGTCAAATCCATCTGAACCGGCACCACCGCCACAAAACCCTGCCGCAAAGCCCATTCGTCCGAATCGACCGCCTCCGGCTCCTCATTGCAGAACCGTCCCGACATCCAGTAGTAGTCGCGGTTTTGCGGATCGGTCCGGTGGACGAAATCTTCGCGCCAGTTTCCGCGGGTCTGCCGGCAGACCCGGATTCCCCGTATTTCGTCCAACGGGATGTTCGGCACGTTGACATTGAGACACAGCCCTTTCCGCTGTTCGGCGGGACAGCTCAGCACACGGCCGATCACTTCGCGCGCATAATGCACTGCGGCCGAGAAGTCTGCCGCCGGCGAGTGGTCGGTCAGCGAGAGGCCGATGGCCGGCAAACCGTACATCGCTGCCTCGGTGGCTGCCCCCATCGTTCCGGAATAGACTACGCTGACATTCGCATTCGAGCCGTGGTTGATGCCCGACAACACCAAATCGGGCACCCGGTCCCGCAAAATTTCGTCGAACCCGATCTTCACGCAGTCCACCGGCGTACCGGTGCAGGAGTAGACTTCGAGTCCCGGTTCCCGGCTGACGGCACTGACAAAAAGCGGCCGCTGCATGGTGATGGAGTGCGACATGCCGGAGTAGCTCTCGTTCGGCGCCACCGCCACCACATCGCCGAACTCGGCGGCCAAACGCATCAAGGCGGCGATACCCGCAGCCTGTACGCCATCGTCGTTGGTTACGAAAATCAGAGGTCGGTCGGTCGGAGTCATACAGAGGTCGGTCAAAGGATTGGAGAGACAAATTTAGACAAATATTTTGCCTGTTCCGAATTTATCGTTACTTTTGTCCCCGCTTCGTGCAGGAATCTCTTGCGGCGGGCGGTACTTCGGATAATGGGGCAGTGGCCTCGTTTGTTTTCCCTGCGGTCGTTTCCGGAGGGGACGGAGCGCGCCCGGACGGAACCGCAATATTCCGCACTTAACCTTCTTTTAGATTCAGTTCAACCATGAAGAACAATCTGATTGCGATCGCCCAGGAGGCATTCAAGCAGGAGACGGCCGAAGTCCCTGATTTCAAGGCTGGTGATACGATCACCGTAACCATCAAAATTCGCGAAGGAAACAAGGAGCGCTTGCAGAATTTCCGCGGCGTGGTGTTGCAGCGGAGAGGCTCCGGAGCTACCGAAACGTTCACGATCCGGAAGATTTCGGACGGGATCGGGGTGGAACGTATTTTCCCGATCAACTCGCCTACGATCAGCAAGATCGAGTTGAACAAACTCGGTGTGGTTCGCCGGGCGCGGATTTTCTATCTGCGGAAATTGACCGGGAAGAAAGCGCGGATCAAGGAAAAGAAGATGGTGAAATAACGATCTTCTTCGACTTGAGAACATCATTTATCGATCGGGGTGTTTGTTTTGGAAAACAAACACCCCGATCGGCTTTTAGAACATCTTCATCGCTTCAGGCATCTTTTTTTGAAAGAACTCGCGCCAGGCCGGAGGCGAGCAGCGCGAGGGGTGCTGCATAAACCACAGATCGAGGGTGTAGCCGTTCTTCGGACAAGTGATTGTGGCATAACGAGGCTTGGTTCTCCCTCCGACAGGTTCCGAATAATCCTCGAGCGACCCACGGCCGCCAGCGGAGGCTCCCGATCGCATCGAACCGCGGGTCGTACGAGGTGTCTAACAATCCATTTTCATGGTAGTCTTTTTTTAGAGGAATGTTTTCTGATCTCCCAACAACATGATATATGTAATGCAATTTGAGAAGGAGAGGATTCCCATTAAGAAAGCATAGAAAGTCCTATCAAATAAATCAAATTGTTCCCATGCCAAAGCCATGAAGAGAATCAAGAATAGGCTTAAGGCATTGAAAATAGCCATAAACGCTCCTATAAATATTCCATGTTCTGAAACTTTAGGGTCTTTTTTTGTTGCTCTGATTAAAGCTATGCCAAATAAAATATTAAAACTTAGTATTAAAAAATAAGTTATGCCATATATGAAAGCTGACAGGAAAAAGGATAATACCCCTACGGTATTAAGCAATATTAAGATAAGACAGTAATTCCGAAGTAATCGTACAGGATGATCTAAGCTTAAGCGTTTAAAAATCATATACAAAGCAGTAAAACCTCCGATAAATAACAAATCGAAAAAGAATCTTGCTACCGAAGGTTCGATGGGTCCCCCCGCCAATAAACTGATGATTGCGCACAGTAGCACACAAATGAATCCAAAAATGGACCAACGAGAATTCCATTTCGCAGAGGATGATGCGAAAACTTGAGACTGATTTTGTTTCATGGCTTTTTTGTTTGTTTTGGTGAGTAAAATAGAGACTGTATACAAACAAAAGCGTGGGCCTTGAATCTTATTTGCTATCCAGGTATCGCCAAACACCGTGCAACCAAATAAGTAAAGCCCACGTGCTGCCACGTGAGCGTTACTGCTTTACTTTTGGTTGCTTCAAAATTGGCGATTTTGGATAGCAAAAGGAAAAGCTAACGCTTTATATGTATGTCCTAAACGAGCAGGTTTATTTCATCGGCAAATCAGGTTTGATTGGGGCAAATATAACAAAAATCGGGATTATTCACCGTTTCCGTCCAAAAAGAACCGGTCGTCGTAATTGACCAAGTAGAGCCGCTCCGTAGCCCGCGTAACCGCCGTGTAGAGCCACCGCAGCAACTCGAGCGTCATCGGCTCCTCCCCGAACAGCATCGCATCCAAGAAAATCGCCGACCACTGCCCCCCCTGCGCCTTGTGGCACGTGATCGCATAGGCGAACTTCACCTGCAAGGCACAAAAATACTCATCCCCCAGCACCGCCTTGTAGCGTTTTCCCTTCTGCTTAATCTCCGCATAGTCCTGCTCCACCGCCAGAAACAGCCTCGCCTGCTGCTCCCGACTCAGCGACGGCGCATCGCTGTACAACACGTCTAACAGCAGCCAGCACTCCAACCGGTAATCGTCGTAATCCGGAAACTCCAGCTCCGCATACGCAAACCGGAAACCGTACCGCTCCCGCGTCTTGTAAATCCGGTGGACCCGCGCAATGTCCCCGTTGGCGATGAAATCCATCCGGGCATTCGGATCCCGCTCCACATAGTGGTAATTGTTCTTGACCACCATCAACATGTCGCCCGCCCCGATCTCCCCGTCGCCATCCAGAATCGTCCGCCGGATACCTTGGTTATAGTGGTTCGCCCGTTTGTTCGAGCGCGTAACGACCGCCGTCTCCGACCGGCCGTAGCGACCGTAGCAGGAGTCGATCTCGTCGATCAGCTCCCGGCCGTCGATCCGCACGACATCCGGAAAGCGCAGATCGAACTGCGGGATCCCCGGCAGCCCCCCCTCGATCATCCGGCGAATCCCGGTCGCATTGTGCAGAATCCCCGAATCGTCCTGCTGCCGCACCACCTCCGACAACGACCCCTCCCACACCGTGCCGTACTTGGCCATATATACCGGGTCCAACGCCGGCGAAGAGGCATACCCAACAGGCGGCAGCTGCGCCGCGTCGCCCACTAAAATCACCTTGTTGTTCCGCCCCAGCCGGATGTAGTCGAACATATCCTCGATCAAGTCGCCCGTACCGAACGTCGCCCCCTCGCCGCCGAATGCCGTCGCCGCCCGCCCCGTCAGCATCGAAGCCTCGTCCACGATGTAGAGCGTATCGTGCGCCTTGTTGAAATTCAGATCGAAACGGCTCCCCTCGGCCCCCCCCGCCGTCCGTTCGCGGTAGATCGTTTTGTGGATCGTACAGGCCTCCGCCCCCGCATACCGTCCCATCACCTTCGCCGCCCGTCCCGTCGGCGCCATCAACACGCACGGAACCTCCATCCGCCCCAGCGTCCGCACCAAAGCGCCGATCACGGACGTTTTCCCCGTCCCGGCATACCCGTTGATCAGGAAAACGGCGCTCTCGTCGCCCGAAGCGAGGTACTCGCCCAACCGGTCGATCAACTTTTTTTGCTCGTCAGTTGGTGTAAATGGAAAATTATTATATATTTGGGTCGAAATATGACTGCTCAGGGACATGGGCTTTCGATTGTTTCTGCCGGCGGTCGTGCTGCTCACCGCAAAACAAACTTAAAAATTAAAATCATAAGATGAAAAAAATTCTTCTCCAAGTCATTCTGCTGGCTGCGATCGCGGCTTTGGTGTGGTGGATGTACTCGCTGTTCAACACGCCGCTGGAGTTTGAAAAAGTCCGCAAGGAGCGCGAAACGAAAGTGGTGGAACGGCTCAAGGATATTCGGACGGCCCAGCGGGCTTTCCGGAACAAATACCTGAAATTTACGCCGAACTTCGACTCGCTGATCGCTTTCATCGAAAACGATTCGCTGACCTATGAACTCGCGATCGGATCGGCCGACGACTCGGTGGCGGTGGCACAGGGGTTGGTGAGCGTCAAGAAGTTCAATGTAGCGGTTAAAGACACGCTGTCGTTTATCAGTCTCGACGGCAATTTCAACAACCTGCGCTACATTCCGGGGTCGAACATTCCGTCGAAATTCAACCCGACGGGGGAATGGCAGGAGTTCCTGATGGACACCGCCTCGATCAAGACCGAATCGGCGGTGGTGGTGCCGGTGGTCGAGATTTTCGCGAAATACCCGACTTTCCTCGGCGACCTGAACGAACAGGAACTGATCAATTTCCGCGACTACCAAATCAATACGCTCAACCGGGCCGACGGTCTGAAAGTCGGTTCGCTGACCGCTACGACCAACGAAGCGGGGAACTGGGACGGGGAGTAATTCCCTGTCGACCGTTTTTTAGGAGGAGGATTGATTTGCAGCAGGAAGAAAGTTCGACGCGGATTCGTTCCGGAGAGTTTTCTCTCTTTCCCTGTCAGGGGCTTTTTCCGTGCATAAGTTAAAAGACCCTATCGTACTTTTACCGACCTTTGCGATGCAGGAAGAAGTTCAACCTTACAGCCGCAGCCGGGAATTATCCATTCAGCTCAGTCTGAATGGATTTTCTTTTGTCGTGTTCGACCTCTCGCCGGGAGGGGGCGGCGAAGCGATCCTCCGCTCGGTGGCCTACCGCGAAAACGACATCGAGTCGATTTTGCAGCGGGAACCGATGCTTACGGCCATAGAGCCGCCGTTGGAACGGGTATTCGTCTCCTGCTCGACAGACCATGTGCTGTTGATCCCCCAACCGCTGTTCGAACCGGAACGGGCCGAACAATATTTGGTAGCGGCCAACATGTACGTGCCGGGAATGACGACCCTCTCCAACAACTTGCTCTCCGCTCAGGCGGCGGCAGTCTGGCAGGTCGACGCAGGTTCAGCGGCCGGACTGCTGCAACTCTATCCGGGCGCACTGTTCTATCACCCGTTGCTGCTGGAACTCGAGGCTACTCCGGCCAACCATATCCATGCGATTTTAGACGGAGAGCTGGTCCACCTGACGATCTGCCACGACCGGCTCTATGCCGCCGAATCTTTCCGGGCCGAGACGCCGGAAGAGCTGCTCTACTACATCCAGCGGTTAGTCAAACACGACGGTTTCACCTCGTACCGGTTAGTGCTGACGGGCGAGGGGGCGGAGCGGCTCCGGGGATTTTTCGACCGCTATTTCAACGAGGTCGAAGCACGCGAGATCACATTCTATAACCACCAACGGATCAGAGAGCTATGCGGATAGTAGGAGGGGTTCGCAAACGGCGGCAGATCGTTCCGCCGCGCAACTTCAGAGCCAGACCGACGACCGACTTCGCGAAAGAAAACCTGTTCAACGTCTTGCAGAACCGGTACGATCTGGAAGAGGTGGCCGTGCTGGATCTCTTTTCGGGCACCGGGTCGATCAGTTACGAGTTCGCTTCGCGCGGGGCTGTTCGTGTGGTGTCGGTGGAGCTGAACCCGATCCACCAGCGGTTCATCGCTGAAACGGCGAAAGAATTGGGATTCAACCAGATTCAGAGCATCCGGACCCATGTTTTCGTCTACCTCAAGAGTATGGCGGGAAGCGACGGTTTCGACATCGTCTTCGCCGACCCGCCGTACGACATGGAGGGGGTCGAAACTTTGCCGGAATTGGTTTTCGGAGGCGGTTTCGTGAACGAGGGGGGTGTTTTCATCCTGGAACATTCGGCGGAGAAAGATTTTTCTGCATACCCAAACTTTTCAGAACGAAGAAGTTACGGCAGCGTCCAGTTCTCGTTTTTCCGAAAAGGGGAATAAAATTTCGGTCTCCGTCTTGTATTTCCGAAAAAGGCGTTATCTTTGCTTCCGCAATTCCGGAAACGGAAAGGTCGCAGTCATAGAGTTCGGTGCGGTAGTTCAGCTGGTTAGAATACCTGCCTGTCACGCAGGGGGTCGCGAGTTCGAGTCTCGTCCGCACCGCCATATCACGGGAGAGATCATCATTTTATGATCTCTCCCGTACTTTTTTGCCAACCTGCATCCTATTTTTGTGAGAGCAAACACGAGAAGATGAACTGGATTATTTTGATCGCAGCCGGACTGTTTGAAGCCGGTTTCGCCTTCTGTTTGGGCAAGATGAAAACCGTCGCCGGAACCGCCTGGTACCTATGGGGTGCAGGATTTCTCATTTCGTTGACACTCAGCATGCTGCTCTTGGCCAAAGCCGCCCAGACCCTGCCGATCGGCACCGCCTATCCCGTGTGGACCGGCATCGGCGCCGTGGGAACCGTCCTACTCGGCATCCTGTTTCTCGACGAACCGCTGACCGCAGCCCGAATCGGCTTCATCACCCTGTTGATCGCCTCTATTATCGGCCTGAAGATCGCCGGATAACGATGCTCCGGCGAGAAACCGTCCAACGAACCGAAAACCCGACATCCGATGATTCTGTTTCCCCTGCTCTTCGTACTGCTCCTGCTGCTGCCCGACCTCTATATCTGGAACACATTCGTCCGGGGAGCCATTCCCGCAGCCGGGTCGATCGCCTACTGGATCCCTGCCGCCTTGGCCTGCGCCACAGTCATCGCTTGGTTCGCCGGCATCCATGCGGATTGGACGATACGCCTCTTTTTCGGTTTACTGGTCTGCGTCGCCCTGCCGAAAGCCCTTTTCACCCTCGTTTCGCTCGTCGGGCGAGGCATCGGAACATTCGCCCCCCATGCTGCGACCGTCGGGAACACGATCGGCATCGGACTTGCCCTGCTGGTATGCGGAGCCTTTCTTTACGGCTTCGTTCACGGTTGGAAACGGTTGCAAACCAAAGAAATCGAGATCGTTTCGGCCGATCTGCCCGCCGCATTCGACGGGTACCGGATCGTCCAATTTTCCGACCTGCATATCGGGACATTCGGCAACGATACGACCTACGTTCGACGACTCGTCGAACGAATCCAGCATTTGCACCCCGACATGATCGTCTTCACGGGCGACTTGGTAAACGCCTCAACCGAAGAACTCGATCCGTACGGTTCGCTGCTGTCGCAGCTTCGGGCTACGGACGGGGTCTTTTCGGTCCTCGGCAACCACGACTATTGCACCTACCGCCGTTACGATACGGACGACGGAGCAGCGCTCAACGTGGCCGAGTTGAAACGCCGGCAGAGGGCATTCGGCTGGGATTTGCTGCTGAACGAGCACCGGACGATTCGGCGAGGCAGCGACAGCATCGTCTTGGTCGGCGTGGAAAACGACAGCCAGCCTCCGTTTCCCGCACACGGTGATTTGGAGGCTGCCTTGCAAGGAGTCGCAACCGGTTCGTACAAAATTCTGCTGAGCCACGATCCGAGCCACTGGCGGCGCGAAGTTCTCCCCGGGAGCGACATCCAGCTGATGCTGTCCGGCCACACCCACGGCATGCAGTTGAAGATCGGCCGCTTCTCGCCGAGCCGCTGGAGCTATCCCGAATGGGGCGGCCTTTACCGCGACAATGAGGGGCGTACCCTTTTCGTCTCGTTAGGTGTGGGCGGCACCGTTCCGTTCCGCTTCGGCGCATGGCCCGAAATCGATCTCATCACGCTGCGGAGCGGGAGACGATAACCGGCTGCCTATTCTTTTGTTTTTCAAATCGTTTTCGTATTTTTACCGTATAGGAGAACTCACCTGCCATAACAAAGATTGTTTTTATTAACATGCGTTTGTTATGAAACGTTTTAGATTTTTATTGCTGTTGATGATCGGCTCGTTGGCCGGGACAATGGCACTGGCACAGTAGCCTGCGGAACGTCCGTTCAAAACCCGGTTTTCCGTCGGAGCCGGTTTCACGCCCGAATGGTTAGTGGAAAAGGGTGATATCCAAGGGCATTTTTCCCCGAGTTTCGGGGTGGCGTTCGAGGCGCAGTTTACCCGCCACAGCGGAATCGAGGTCGGGATTTACGATCGATCCCAGCGGGAGTCGTGGACGGAATATGTGCCGATCGACGCCAAAATAGTGAACTATCCGCCGGACCAATATCGCCCGGTCAAGCGGTCGGAACGGGGACACTGGCTTTCATTCCGAGGCGGATACAAGCTCTCGACCCCGTTTTGGATGTCAGCGCCGGGTTGGTTTATGATCTCCGGTTAGCCTATCATATACACGGAGAAGGGATATATGTAGGGAGAGGAGAACTCGATCTGATTAGGCCGTACCTGACATTGAGTCGAAATATCACGCTCTACAAAGGGCTGTTGCTGGAGTTGCGGGCACAGGTCAATCCGGTATTCTACGTTCGGGAAGGAAATTCCGGGTATGCCGGAACCTTTGTCGGGCCGGGGATCGGGTTCAAATACCGGTTCTGAGGCCTTCGGGAAACTATCCCCCCCACATACACCGAGGGTGCTGCACGCTTATGTGCGCAGCACCCTCGTTCGCATTCAACCGGGATTCGCATCAATCGAGCAAATCCGGTTTTCCCGCTCCCGCCTTCGAAACCCAGTGGTCGAATATGGCCCCGATCTGACTATCCGTCGCCGTCGAGGGAAGAGCGATCAAGGCATCGAAGATATCATGCACCGCCTCGGTGCACGGTTCCGGATTGCCCGTATACGGCGGGGTATTCATTCCTTGCACAATATTGTACAGCGTCGCGTAAGAATAGCCGTTCAGCATATCCTTTCGGGTCTGCATCTCCACATAAGTGTCCAATACAGGATGTAACCCTTCGCCCAAAGCCAGCATATCGCCGGATTGAACGAAACCCCTTATTTTATTGACAAAGAAAGAACGCATTTTCGTCAGTGCTTCGCTGCGGCTGTCCATATAGTAATACATGCCGTGAATATACTCGTCGCCGAAGTTTTGGTACTCATTGTCGACCGTATGGCTGCCTGCTCGGAGGTATTTATATTCACCGACCGAGAGATCGTACTCAAAGATCTCCTGCAACATGAGTTCATGAACTGTAGGCACGGTTTTATCACTGTATATTTCTCCTTCTCCCCTATCTTCTCCCCCGAGCAGATGGAAACAAAGCAACGTTTTGCAAATTTCACATCCGACTTTTTCAATAGTTCCGCCGCATGTACAAGTCTCCTGCAATCGATATTTCCCCTCAAAACGTTTCCCGCATGTTCCGCAACGGGCGCAAACGCATTGAGATTCAAACGGCATAGCATAATCATTGTATTTATCGCACATTATACAATGCTTACTTCTATCATTCTTTGCCTTACAGTCTTTCCTGCAAATTGTACAGATATCGTCAGCATAAACTTTAGTTTTGATTGAAAGCAACAGAATTGAATGCTCTGGATAGAGAATCGCTTCATCCACAATCTCGAGGATCTTCGCTTCGTTTTCGCCCGTCGGCTCCGCACTTTGCGTACAGGTGCCGTTTTCGTATCTCGCCACTTGGACGAGTCTCCCCGTCAGATCATGCCACGACACGAAACCGTCGAAGCCGGCCAAGCCGATCGCCGAAGAAAAATCGCGGAGTTCCGCCACACATCCTGCCTCCGGAACGATCGTAGCCACCAAAGCCCGTTGCGATCCATCGGTCTGCATTTGAACCACCAGTTTTTGCAAAGTTCGTACGGCAGAGCGGTCGTGTCCGCAAGCCTCTCCGTCATGGCTGTGATGCCCCTGACGTACAGCGGTATAAATAATAGCCGATTCGATCGGCACATCCACCCATGCAGTCCCGTCCGACCAAACGGTCGCCGCGGCCCGGTCCCACAGCGGAGTCATTTCTCCCGGCAGCGGTTTAATTGCGATTGACTGTCCGCCGGAGATCTTGGTCAGCGGAGCGGCGATACTTTCATAATAGGAACGCGCCTGTACAATGACATTCTCCGTCCGCCAATCATATTCCTGCGAATAATCGGCTTTCGTACAGGACCATCCGACAACAGCGAATGTCGCCAGACACAACATGTTGTGTCCGATCGAAAAGAAAACTTGTTTCATAGTAAAACTCGAGGTTAAGTTATAAAATTAACAAAGATTTATCTTTCGTCCGGTTTATCCGCTATAAAAGCAAGATAGTACCAGACCGGTGTAGGAACGGACTTGGCATACTGACTTTTCGCCCAAGAGTAGGCACTATAAGCATGACCATCACTCTCAAGTTCCATTTGGTAAGCAATTAATTCCGAAGAAGATCCTTTTATATAAGGATACGCAGGTCTCCCCCACCCCAACTGCTTCTTCCCCCACCACGGTTCATTCAGCGTAAAATTATAGCTCTTGGGGATATAGGATAAATATTCTTTTCTCAGATAATCCCCCGCATTGGGCCACTCCTTGCTCACCGTATCATAGATACATTGATACTGCAAAGGAAAAACGACAAAGAGCGACGTATCCCGACCAGAAAGCGATGCGAGCAAAGCACGGTCCACACGCAGATCCTTCGTCGCAGAAAGAAAGGCCGGTGTAACATAAGCCCCGATATGGTTCGCACTCACCCGAGTCAGCTTGTTCTTGACCTTTCCGTTCCGGCCGACAGTAAGTTGGACATAAAGCTCCGCCGGCTCATCCGTCGGCAAGGCCAAGGCGAACAGCGTGTCCCGAGTCGAAAAAAACACCGGCCCGTCGATTCGTTCGGAAACAGCATGAAACAAAGCCCGATTCAAGGTTTGCGCCCGCCCGATTCCTCCGACAGCCAATACTGCTATACATATACAAAACAAACTCTGTTTGAATGAAAATCGTTTCATAAAATTCTGTATATCAAGTTATAAAAAACAGAGATCATTCCGATCGGGCAATAAAAGCAAGATAGTACCAGATCGGTGTAGGAACGGACTTGGCATACTGACTTTTCGCCCAAGAGTAACCCCCTGACCCCACACAACTATTCTTATACTCTATTTGGTAAGTGGTTAATTCCGAAGAATACCCTTTTATGTAAGAGTAATTAGGCTTTTCCAAAATCATATAAGCCATATCACGACTATCGGGTATGCGACTTACAGCTTTCCTTGCATAATCTCCCGCATTGGGCCACTCTTTGCTAATCGTATCATAGATGCATTGATACTGCAAAGGAAAAACGACAAAGAGCGACGTGTCCCGACCAGAAAGCGATGCGAGCATAGCACGGTCCACACGCAGATCCTTCGTCGCAGAAAGAAAGGCCGGTGTAACATAAGCCCCGATATGGTTCGCACTTACCCGAGTCAGCTTGTTCTTGACCTTTCCATTCCGGCCGACAGTAAGTTGAACATAAATCTCAGCCGGTTCGTCCGTCGGCAAAGCCAAAGCGAACAGCGTGTCCCGGGTCGAAAAAAACACCGGCCCGTCGATCCGTTCGGAAATCGAGCATAAAAAAGCCTCCTCCAAACTCCCGAAAGAGTCGGTTTCTTGGGCCATAACACCATTTCGGAACAAGGCAAGAACAACGGCAATGCCGAACCAAGTTTTGAATCCTGTTTTCATCCGATTGAGATTTTAGAAGCGTTCAGGACAAATCTAATAAAATTAATCTGAAAAACAAGGAAATACACCAAAAATTTCAGCCGGCGAGTCCGAACCGAACCCCAAAATAAATCGAAAAATAATTTTAGGCGAACCCCGCGATGATGTATCTTTGCCCCTGAAGACTATGAGACCGGACAGACCCTTTTTGCAGCTCACGGACGCTGTGATTTTTCAGAAAAACACCCGTCGGGAACTCTTGCGGGATGTGAACCTTTGCGCCTATCCCGGCGAACTGATCTACTTGGTGGGGCGCGTGGGGAGCGGCAAGAGCAGTCTGCTGAAGACCCTGTACGGCGAGTTGCCGTTGCGAGTCGGCCGGGGACAGATCGCCGGATTTATGCTCCACGCCCTGCCCCGAAAAAAAGTGCCTTATCTGCGGCGACAGTTGGGGATCGTGTTTCAGGAGGCCTCCCTGCTCGAAGATTGCACCGTTTATCAAAACCTCGAATTCGTGCTGCGGGCCACGAACTGGCGCGATGCAGCAGCGATCGACAACCGGATCTGGCACGTGCTGAATCTGACCGGCATGGAACACAAGGCGCACGCCTACCCCAACCAGCTGTCCGGCGGGGAGAGACAGCGGGCCGGAATTGCACGGGCCTTGCTGAACGGCCCCCAGATCGTGCTGGCCGACGAACCGACAGCCAACCTCGACCCGAACACGACACGCGAAGTGATGGAACTGTTCCGCGGAATTGCCGAGGAGGGGCGAACCGTCATCATCTCGACCCACAACATGGACAACATCCGCCAGTATCCCGGCCGCACGTGGCTGTTGGAAGAGGGATACGTTACGGAACTCGATCCGGAATGACCGCTTCGACAGCAACAGAGACCGGCATTTCACAAATTTCGCACCGCTCCGGCAGCGTCGTCTCCGGAGCGAACAACCCTCCGCACCGTGCACACACCGACCACGAACCGGCGGCCGTATCCCGGCCCGGACCCTCCAACGTCCGGCGGAAGCAAGCCTCGTGGCGTTCGGCCAGAATCGTCAGCATCCGAAACAAACGCACCGCCTCGTCCACCCCTTCGGCCGCAGCAGTCTGTTCGAAAATCGGGAAAGCGGTCAGCATCTTGTAACTCTCCATCCGGCGGGCATTTTCCAGATTGATCCGCGTCGATTCGATCGGACCGATCGAATCGACCGGCAGCGCCTCCCACGCCATCCGTTCGCCATATCCGTTCAACAACCGGAGCTGGTGTTCCGCCTGGATCTCCTCCGACCGGGCCAGTGCAGCAAACAGACGGGCCGCATCGAAGCACCCCTCCTCCTGTGCCCGCACCGCACAGGCGCGACAACGCTCCGCCGCACCCCGCTCGTAGAGAACCGCATTCCGCAAATTGCCGATCGTCTTGACCGGCCGCGACGAACAAGCCCACGCAAACGGGACGATTGCCAGACCCATCCGCATCCATCGAAAGAGAGACCACCGTATCATCGCCAATTTCGTTTTATATCCGTCCAACCCGGACCGAATCATACTGCAATAAAACTTATCGTTGTACAAATATACGAAAAAACGCGATTCTATACAAGCCTCATCCGACCGATTTTCGGTCCGAGCCGCAAAAACCCGACGAAAAGAGAACGGGGGTCAATCCTTCGCCGTGTAATTCTTGGCCAGCCCCCCTTCCGCCGTCTCCTTGTACAGGCTCGGCAAGTCATGCCCCGTCTGGCGCATCACCTCCACCGCGCGGTCGAAACTCACCCGATGCTTGCCGTCCGAGTAGGTCGCATAGATGTTCGAGTCCAACGCCCGCGCCGCCGCATAGGCATTCCGTTCGATACAGGGGATCTGCACCAGTCCGCAGATCGGGTCGCAGGTCAGCCCCAAGTGGTGTTCCAGCCCCATCTCCGCCGCATACTCGATCTGGGCCGGCGTCCCCCCGAACAGCTGGCACGCCGCAGCCGCCGCCATCGCACACGCCACCCCCACTTCGCCCTGACACCCCACCTCGGCCCCCGACACCGAGGCATTGTACTTCACCACATTCCCGAACAGCCCTGCCGTAGCCAGCGCCCTCAACAGGCGCGGCCGGCTGAATTCACGCGTCTGCCGGAGGTAGTAGAGCACCGCCGGCACCACGCCCGACGAACCGCACGTCGGCGCCGTAACGATCTCCCCCCCGGCTGCATTCTCTTCCGAGGTGGCCAGCGCATAGGCATAGACCATGCCCCGGCTCCGCATCGAGTCCGAATAGCCTTTGGAGCGGATGTAGTAGTCCACCGCTTTCCGCCGCACGCCGAGTCCGCCCGGCAGCACCCCTTCCGCCTGCAATCCCCGCTGAATCCCCTGCTGCATTACCTCCCACACCCGGTCGAGGTAGTCCCAGATCTCCGGCCCCTCGCACTGCTCGACGTACTCCCAGTAGGAATAGCCGGTCCGCTCGCACCAGGCCAGAATCTCGGCGATCGTCGTCATTTCGTAAATCCTCCGCGGCCGCTGCACGGCTGTCTGTTCGTCGGCTAACGAACCGCCTCCGATGCTGTAGGTCCTCCAGCGCTCGCGCGGCTCTGCCTCCGAACCGAAATAGCTCTCGAACTGCATTCCGTTCGGGTGAAAGGGCAGGAAAACTTCCGGCCGCCAATGGATGGCCGTGGGCGCTTCCGGCTCCAGCACCTCCAAAATCGCGCGGTCGGTCAGGTGGCCTTTGCCCGTGGCAGCCAAACTGCCGAACAGCGTTACATCATAACGCACGGCCCCCCGGTTGCGCTCCAAAAACTCTTGGGCCGCCCGGCGCGGAGCCATCGTATGGCTGCTCGACGGTCCGTGCCCGATACGAAATATCCCTGTGATCGATTCCATACCTAATAACCTTTTTGATGCTTCGATTCTCAAAGATACTATTTTTTGAATGCCCGCTTTTTGGAGTACAGGAGAGAACTGTTCCCAACGAATAGAGTATGCAAAAAATATTTGCAAATTCAGGGAAAGCATATACCTTTGTCCCCGGCAATGGTTCGCCGGCACGTGCCGCTTCTCGAGCGGCGCAGGCGATTAAAAGGGAATCGGGTGGAAATCCCGAACAGTCCCGCTGCTGTGAACCTCATCCGGCCGTTTCACCGCCGGATTGCGAGTGCAGGACATTCTGTTTCAGGCCACTGTTCGCCGAAGGGCGCCTCTACACAGGGGAGAGGCGGCACCGACAAAGAACGGGAAGGCAACGTCCGACACACTCCGAGGTAAGTCAGAAGACCTGCCTTGTCATTACCTGTCGTCCGCTTCCGGGGATTTGGAGCGGGACGGCGCCAGTCGGAAATTCTTGCAGCCAGAAACGAAAGTTTCATCCCGTCCCCAGTTATGCGGGTTCGGAGCGGACTTTTGCCACGGAACGATAGCACACGCAAACACATCTGCGTATGTTTCATCGTATGATTTTTCGGCCGGCCGATGAGACGGAAACACACTCAAAAACATACGAAAAGATGAAAAAAATCAACTTGTTCGCAGCCCTCTCGGCTGCCCTTCTGCTGTTCGGCTGCTCGAAAGACAAAGGTCCCAAAGTGCCGGAGCCGCACGAACCCACCGAAACCGTCGGGTATTACATTCTGAGTGAAGGGACATGGGGGCAGGCCGGCTCGGCCTCGATCGCCTGGTACGACCTCGCCGCCAAAGAGCTGACGCCCGACTGGTACAGCAAACAAAACGGCGGCGCCACCTTGGGCGGCACACCCAGCGACCTGAAAATCTACGGCACGAAGATGTACTGCACGGTGTTGGAGGACAACGCCGTATTAGTGATGAACGCCGCAGACGGCAAATTAGTGAAGACATTGCCCGTTACCTCGGCCCGTTCGTTGGCCTGCGACGACGGGAAAGTCTACGTATCGTCGTACAAAGGCGAAGTGGTACGGATCGACACCACAACCCTGACGATCACCGGAACAGCCGCCGTAAACGGCGAATACTGCGAAGGCATCGCCGTACTGAACGACAAACTGTATGTCGCCAACGACGCCACCAAAGGCGGATACCAAGGCGGCGGGAACACCGTGTCGGTCATCGACCTGACCACCTTTGCCGAGACGGCTCAGATCGAAACCCCGGTCAACCCGACCGGTCTGCTGACCGGTACGGACGGCTACATCTACCTGACCACCTCCGGCGACTGGATGACAGTGGACGCCCAGCTGCACCGCATCGACCCGGCCCAGAACAAAGTGATCTACACCTTCCCCGACCTGATGGCCAGCAAGATGGCCATCTTCGGCGACTACATCTACACGAGCCACTTCAGCTACATCGAATTCGAGTCGGCAGTGAAACGGGTGAACATCAAAACGAACGAGGTAACGACCTTCGTGGAGGACGAACCGATCTATTACGGCGTGGCGACCAATCCGCTCAGCGGCGAGATTTTCTACTTGAACGAGGGGGGGCGGATCGACTGTTACAAGGCCGACGGCACGAAACTGTACAGCATCGGAACGGTCAGCCTGCGTCCGAATTCCATGGCATTCCTGTTAAAGTAAAAACTTGATCCAAAGTTTTTATTCGTGAAGCGCCCGTACGTGTTTTGCAGGTGCGGCGGGTGCGGAGGCACGGGGAAGGTGGTTCTCCCCGTGCCTTTCTTTTGTTCCCGGCCCCGGCCGTTTCCGGTCAGAGCGGTTTCCGGTCGAAAAACGGATTCTTGGCCGTCGCGCTGAGCGGCAGGGCCAACACCGCCCGGCAGCCCGGCAACAGATTCATCGCCAAGGCCGCCGCCCCCGCCGAATAGAGCACCCGGCAGTCCGTCCGGTGGTCGGCCGCCACCGACACCGCCGATCCGACGGCAATCCCCAAGTCGTTGGTATTGAATGCACACGGAGCCGCCGGCGCCTGCAACGCTTTGGCCTCGCAAGTCGCAAAACCGCACCACCCGCAGTTCAGCCCCAACGGTTCGTACCGGCTGCCGATCAACACCACAGCTCCGGCCTGAGCGATGTTCTCCGCATCGCGAATGAAAAAACTCCGGCCGGACTCCTCGCCCATTTCGCGCAGTTTGCCGGCCAGCCGCAACCGGTCGTCTCCGGTCAGCAGGGCGATTTCCAACCGGTCGACCCCGCGCGCCTTCGGAGCGGTCCGGGCAGCATTCATCATCAACGCGGCCACCTGCCGCAGGGTCTCTTCGCCGATCTCGGTCTGCATCTCGATCATAATTCGTACAGGTTTAAGTTTCAACATTCAAATCTAACGAAAAAATCCTCCGGTACAGAACCATCGCCTCCGCAGACCGCACAGGAAAACCCGTCAAACGGCTCTTTATCATCGGCTTACCGTACGGGCACCGGAAAATTCTCGAAAAATTTTTGTCCGGTCCGAAAATTTAGCTACCTTTGCGCTACCAAAAGGATGCTTCTTTAGCTCAGTTGGTAGAGCACGACACTCTTAATGTTGGGGTCCAGGGTTCGAGCCCCTGAGGAAGCACGATGATTCCGTAGCTCAGCTGGTAGAGCACAACACTTTTAATGTTGGGGTCCTGGGTTCGAGCCCCAGCGGGATCACAGGAGCGGCCTTGTAATCGACAGATTGTGAGACCGCTTCGCTTTTATCGGGAACACACACACTCTCTCAGCGAGAGGCTCCGGTGGTGGAATGGTAGACACGAAGGACTTAAAATCCTTTGGCCATTTTCGGCTGTGCGGGTTCAAGTCCCGCCCGGAGTACGAAACAGACAGATAACGACCGGTTTATCTGTCTGTTTTCGTTTCGACCGCTCCCGCTGCGGAGCGCCGTCGGGGAAATCCGCGCCCCGACCGCTTGTTTTTACAAGGTTTTTACTACTTTTGCCCTCGCAAAACTTAACCAACACACACATGGAAGCATTACTCAAAAAAATCGCCGCAGAGATCGCGAACTTTCAGGAAAACGCTGCCTTGCAGTGCGAAAAAGGCAACAAAGCTGCCGGGACGCGCGCACGCAAAGCTACGCTGGAACTGACCAAACTGATGAAAGAGTTCCGTCAGGTATCGCTCGAAGCATCGAAGAAGTAGTCCTCGCTTTGCGACGAATAACACGGCCCGCCGTTTCTCCAATACACATTTGGAGAAGCGGCGGGCTTTTTCGCACCGCATCCGCATTCGGACAGGGCGGCCGGCAAAACCTCTCACTCCAGCATCATCCCCCCGTCGGTCATCTGCCGGATTCGCCCCGCCGCCAACAAACGGCGCAGCATCGTCAGGATCGTCATCGGCCGTCCGGAGACCCGCGCCATCAATGTCCGCACCGACATCGACCGCCCCGCCGGAAGCTCCGCCAGCACCTTCAGCAGCTCCGATTCGATCCGCACAAAAGCATCGCTCTCCCGATACCCATCCGCCGACCGCCGCGACAGACACACATCGCACACCCCGCACGGTTCCGGCTCCTTTTCATCGAAATACTCCCGCAGCAGCACACTCCGGCACTGCGACCCGTTTTCCGCATACTCGACCATGGCCGACGCCCGCAACTCCTCCATCTCGCGCCGCCAGTGGTACGTTGCCGGAGCGATCGCCACATCCTCCGTCGGCAGGCGCTCCTCGTGCAAAATCAGCAGCGGCGAACTCCGCCGCGGGATATAACGGATCACCCGCATGACCGACAACTGGTAAAGCAACTCTTTGACCCGCTGCTCCGTATATCCCGACATCCGCGCCATATAGGCCTCGTCCACCGCCACGAACTCCGTGAACAGCCCCGTATAGAGCCGCAGCACGATACGCAGAAAGCTCTCCAAATCGGTCCGGTCCACCTGCAACCGGTACAGCTCCTCGCGCGACATGCGAAACATGATCCGCGTCGGATTGTCCAATACATCCGTCAGCGTCATGTAACCGTTCAACTCCAACAGTTTGACGGCACTGAACGCCGTGAGCGAAAAGAGTTTGAACTTCGCCGCGAACTCCTCTATATCGAAATCGAAAACCGCCTCTTTTCCTCCCCCCACCGACACTTGCAGGTAGTTGAAAATCGACTCGTAGACCTTCTTGATCGTTTCGATCGGCGGATAAGCCGCTTCGATCCTCCGTCGCGCCGCCGTCTCGTCCATCTCGTTGTAGAGCAGCACGGCAAACGACGGCCGTCCGTCCCGTCCGGCCCGCCCCGCCTCTTGGTAATAAGCCTCCAACGAGGCCGGCATCTGGTCGTGAATCACGAACCGCACATCGGCTTTGTCGATCCCCATGCCGAACGCATTCGTCGCCACGATCACCCGCACTTCGCCCCGCAGCCAAGCCTCCTGTTTGGCGGCCCGCAGCCGGAATCCCAACCCTGCGTGGTAGAAATCGGCTGCAATCCCCTCCTCCCGCAGCCGATCCGCAATCTCTTCCGTTGCCCGCCGCGTGCGGGCATAGACGATCCCCGACCCTTCGACTGCACGGATCACGCGGAGCATCTGTTCCGCTTTGTTCTCGGCCCGCCGAACCACGAAACGGATGTTCGGCCGTGCGAACGATCCCCGAAAAACCTGCGGATCGTCCAATCTCAGATGCCGTTTTATGTCTTCCAAGACGAGTGAGGTTGCCGTAGCCGTTACCGCCAGAAACGGCACCTCCGGCAGCCACTCCCTGAGCCGGGCGATTTTGAGGTAGGCCGGCCGGAAATCGTACCCCCACTCCGACACGCAGTGCGCCTCGTCCACCGCGACCAAAGCGACCTCCATCTTTTGCACACGGGCATGAAAAAGACGGGTTTCGATCCGCTCCGGAGCGATGTAGAGCAGTTTCACATCGCCGTAGACGCAATTGTCCAACGCAATGTCGATCTCCCGCGCGGACAGGGCGGAGTGGATCGCCACGGCCCGAATCCCCCGGTCGCGCAACGCGTCGACTTGGTCTTTCATCAAGGCGATGAGCGGGGTGATGACGATCGTTACACCGGACTGAGCCAAAGCCGGAAGCTGGTAGGTCAACGATTTTCCGCCCCCGGTCGGCAACAGTGCCACTGTGTCCCGACGGGACAGCACCGAGTCGACAACCTCGCGCTGCAAGGGCCGAAAACTCTTGTAACCCCAGTATTTTTCGAGTATTTGCTGAATATCTGCCATCTTTCTGCTAAACAAATTTACACAAATTAATCGTACCTTTGTTCGGTAAATTTATATAGAGAACAGATGCCACGGATTTTATCGCCCTCCTTTTTGTCCGCCGATTTTTTGCAGTTGGGAGCTGCCGCCCGGATGATCGACCAAAGCCGCGCCGAGTGGTTCCACCTCGACATCATGGACGGCCGGTTCGTGCCCAACATCACTTTCGGGCCTCCCGTGGTCAAAGCTCTGCGGCGCACGACAGAGAAGATTTTGGACGTACATTTGATGATCGAACAGCCGGAGCGGTATATAAGCGACTTCAAAGCAGCCGGGGCAGACTACCTCACGGTGCACGTCGAAGCATCGGTTCACCTGCACCGGACCTTGCAGGCCATTCACGATGCCGGGATGCGGGCCGGCGTCGCCCTGAACCCGCACACCCCCGTTTGCGCCGTCGAAGAGGTGGCGGCACTGGCCGACTTGGTGCTCGTGATGAGCGTCAATCCGGGGTTCGGCGGGCAGCAGTTCATCGCCTCCTCGTTGGAGAAAGTCAGCCGGATGAAAGACCTTTTGATCCGCAAGAACAGCACCGCCCTGATCGAAGTGGACGGCGGGGTGAACACCGAGAACGCCGCATCGCTTTTCGCCGCCGGAGCCGACGTATTGGTGGCCGGGCAGGCCGTATTCGGCGCGGCAGATCCCGTGGCCGCCATCCAACAGTTGCTCGAAGCATAGCCAGTACCTTATAGAAAAAGATGTTATCCGTAGATAATCTGACCGTATCGTTCGGCGGCACCGACCTGTTCCGCGACATTTCGTTCCTGATCAACGCCAAGGAACGGATCGGTCTCGTGGGACGGAACGGCGCCGGAAAATCGACCCTGCTGAAGATTATCGCCGGCCTTCAGGCCCCCATCTCCGGGAGCGTATCGAAGAGCGACGACTGCACCATCGGCTACCTGCCGCAGCAGATGCGCGTCGCCGACGACACCGACCTCGTTACCGAGTGCGGCAAAGCCTTCACCGAACTGATCCGGCTCGAACAGGAGATCGCCGCCAGCACCGAAGCGGTTTCCAACCGCACCGATTACGAATCCGACGACTACGCCCGGCTGCTCCACCGGCTCCACGAAGCCACCGAGCGGTACCACCTCTTGGAGGGCGACAACCGCGAAGCAGAGATCGAGAAAACCCTGTTAGGCTTAGGATTCCGGCGCGAAGAGTTCACCCGTCCCACCTCCACCTTTTCCGGCGGCTGGCGGATGCGGATCGAATTAGCCAAGCTGCTCCTGCGGAAGCCCACCCTTTTTCTGCTCGACGAGCCGACCAACCACCTCGACATCGAAAGCATCCAGTGGCTCGAAAGCTATTTGCAGAACTACGGCGGCGCCGTGATTCTCATTTCGCACGACCGCGCCTTTTTGGACAACGTAACGAACCGGACGATCGAACTGGCCTGCGGGCGGGCGACCGACTACAAAGTTTCGTACAGCCGGTACGTCGAGTTGCGCGCCGAACGGAGGCAGCAGCAGCGGGCCGCTTACGAGAACCAGCAGCGGATGATCGAAAAGACCGAAGAGTTCATCGAACGGTTCCGGTACAAGCCCACCAAATCGAACCAAGTGCAGTCCCGGATCAAACAGCTCGAAAAGCTCGACCGGATCGAGATCGAAGAGGAGGAGACCACAGCCCTCAACATCCGGTTTCCCGCCGCACCGCGGTCGGGACAGATCGTCGTCGAAGCCAAGGAGGCCGGCATGACCTTTCCCGCACGGGATCATACAGCAGCGAAACAGGTCTTTTCCGGCGCCAACATTTCGGTGGAGCGGGGCGAGAAGGTAGCCCTCGTGGGGCGGAACGGAGAGGGGAAGACCACTTTCGTGCGAATGGTGCTGAACGAAATCGCCGCCACCGAAGGTTCGGTCCGAACCGGCCACAACGTCCGGATCGGTTACTTCGCCCAGAACCAGGATGATTTGATGGACGGCGAGTTCACCGTGTTCGACACGTTGGACCGCGTGGCAGTGGGCGAGATCCGGACACGGCTGCGGGACATACTCGGCGCATTTCTTTTCCGCGGCGAGGAGATCGACAAGAAAGTCAAGGTGTTGAGCGGCGGCGAACGATCGCGGTTGGCCTTGGCGCGGCTGATGTTGGAGCCGTACAACCTGCTGATCCTCGACGAACCCACCAACCACATGGACATGCGGTCGAAAGACATTCTGAAGCAAGCCCTGCTGGCTTACGACGGAACCGTGCTGGTGATTTCGCACGACCGCGAATTTTTGGACGGCTTGGTGAGCAAAGTGTACGAATTTCGCAACGGGCGGGTCAAAGAGTATTTAGGCGGCATTTACGACTTTCTGCGGGCCCGGCAGATCGAGAACATGCGGGAGATCGAGCGGAGCGCGGCACCCTCCGCCGCTGCGGATAAAAAACAGACTGCCGACAGGAAACAGGCCGCCGCACCCCCGCCGGAGAAAACGAGACGGCCGGAGCTGTCGTATGCCGAGAAGAAAGAGCGGGACCGGCAGCAGACACGGCTGCGAAACGCCGTGGCCAAGTTGGAGGGCGAGATTGCCGAATTGGAGCAGGCTGCCGCGGCGTTGGAGAACCGGTTGATGGATCCGGAGCAGTACACGCTGGCTCTGTTCGAGGAGTACAACCAGTTGAAGACCCGGTTAGACGACCGGATGCGGGAGTGGGCCGAAACGACTGAAAAATTGGAACAGCATGGGATACGATAACGACAAACCGTTGAAAAGCCGTTTTTACCGGCGGCCGTCGGATGCCGAGAGTCGGGACCTTCCGGCGCCTCAACGCCGGACGACACCACAGCCGCAGCGAATGCACAGCCACGGAGCACACCCCGACCGCAAAAGGCCGGAGAGAGCGGCGCCGGAGAACCTCATCTTCGGGATTCATCCGGTGCGCGAAGCGATCGAAGCGGGGACCGGTATCGAAAAGATCTATTTTCGGAAAAGCGCCGGCGAAGTGCTTTCGCCGCAGGAGCGGGCCGGCGTCGGTGCATTGAATGCGCTGCGGACGCAGGCGGCAGAGGCCGACATACACATCCAGGAGGTGCCTGTCGAAAAACTCGACCGGCTGACCCGCCACGGCAACCACCAAGGGGTGGTTGCCGTGGCGGCGGCCATCGCCTACCGGGAGATCAACGAACTGGCCGAAGCGATAGAGGCGCAGATCGAGGCCGGCGAGGCACCGGTCGTCGTGGTGCTGGACTCCGTTACCGACATCCGCAACTTCGGCGCGATCGCCCGGAGCGCCGAGTGTGCAGGGGTGGCGGCACTCATTGTACCGGCCAAGCACGCAGCCCCGGTCAATGCCGAAGCGATCAAGAGTTCGGCGGGGGCCTTGAACCTGATTCCGGTCTGCCGGGCGGGATCGCTCAGGGGGGCCGTCTCGCTGCTCAAAGGGATCGGCATGCAGTGCGTGGCGGCCACGGAGAAAAGCAACACCTTGATCTACGAAGTCGATTTCGTGCAGCCGACCGTGATCGTCATGGGGGCGGAAGACCGGGGAATCTCGCGCGACCTGCTGAACCTGTGCGACGTACAGGCCGGGATCCCGCTCGCCGGACGGATCGAATCGCTGAACGTCAGCGCGGCAGCCGCCGTGATTCTCTTCGAATCCCGGCGACAGCGCTTCGAGCGGAGTTGACCACAGCCGCCGGCCCTTTTCGGAAGCGGCGCTTTCGGAATCCCGGACAAGCATAAAAAAGCGGCCGAATGAGGCGCGGAGCCGAAAAAAGTTCTATATTTGCGTGTTGCACAGTCTCCGCACAGAGCCGGAATGCTCTGCGAGAGCCGGGAAAAGACCGGGAGACGACGCACCGGGAGTATGGCACAAAACGACAACCACACCGCATCGCGACCTGCGTTGAACGCTGTACCGCGCCACGTGGCCATCATCATGGACGGCAACGGCCGGTGGGCGAAAGGGCGCGGCGAGGAGCGGCTCTACGGACACCGGCACGGCGTGGACGCCGTGCGCGAAGTGGTTCGGACCGCAGCGGAAGTCGGGATCGAATATCTGACCGTCTACGCCTTCTCCACCGAGAACTGGGGACGGCCGGAGGCAGAGGTGGACGGAATCATGGCACTGATTGCGAACGCCATTCTCGCCGAACTCGACACGTTGACTGGAGCCGGAATCCGGATGCGGTTCATCGGCGACACCGGGTCGCTGCCGGAAAACCTCCGCGCCAGCATCCGAACGGCCGAAAACACAGCGATTCCGAAAGAACGGCTACGAATGACGCTGAACGTAGCGGTCAACTACAGCGCCCGGTGGGAGCTGGCCGAAGCCGCGAGACAGATCGGAGAATCGGTGTGCCGGGGCGTACTGAGTCCGGAGGAGATCACCCCGGAGTTGATTTCGGACCACCTGACGACCCGCGGGATGCCGGATCCGGAACTCCTGATCCGCACCAGCGGCGAGCAGCGCCTGAGCAACTTTCTGCTGTGGCAGCTCTCGTACACCGAACTGTACTTTACCGACACCCTTTGGCCGGAGTTCGGACGCGACGGCCTGTTGGCCGCCCTGCACGAATACGAACAGCGCGAACGGCGTTTCGGACGCCTGTAAATAACCGGCCGCAGCGACCGGCAAGACCGGTTCCGGACAGCGGCCCACACGACACACACGAATGAGGATGACAAGACGACAGCTTTTCACGATACTGGCCTTGGCGATAGGGAGTTCGACGTCGGTCTCGGCACAGCAGATCGCCACCCCGGACTCCATATCGAAAGCGATGGAGAGCGTGATGCCGGTCTACGACTCGCTGCTCGGCCGGCCGGTGGACGAAGAGTTGGGCGTTTTGCCGCGCGTGGACTACAGCGGGACGCCCAAAACATACATCGTCGGGAAGATCCGCGTGCACGGAGCGGTGGCGGTCGACCCGCAGATGATTATCGACAACCTGGCGATCGCCGCGGGCGACACCATTACCGTGCCCGGCGACGCGATTACGATCGCCACGCGCGGACTGCTCGACCGGCGCTTTTTCGCCAACATGAAAGTCGGAACCTCGTTTCGGGCCGACACCATCGACCTCGACTTCTACGTACGCGAACGGATGCAGGTGCGCGGCTGGGACTTCGTCGGAGCCAAAAACACCGAGCGGAAAGATCTGGAAGAGAAACTGCGGCTCAGGCAGAACAGCGAACTCTCGGACTACCTGCTGACCACCTGCATGAACCTCATCCGCAAGTACTACGACGAAAAAGCCTTCCGGCATGCCAAGATCAGCTACACCGTTACGCCCGACACCTTGGTGCAGACGGCCGTACTGGTCCATTTCCATATCGACCGCGGAGACAAAGTGCGGATCGGAGAGATCGAATTTGCCGGGAACGACCACCTGTCGGCCAAAAAGCTCACCCGGTCGATGAAAAAGACCCACAAAGTCGGAATCAACTTCCTGCGCAACACCAAATTCAACGAAAAAGACTTCGAAGGGGATTTGGACAACATCCGGAACTACGCCCGGTCGCAGGGGTACCGCGATGTGGTGATCACGAAAGACTCCCTCTACGCCATCCCGGGAAAGCCGAAACGGTTAGGGATATACATCGCGATGGAAGAGGGCGACAAGTACCACTACCGGAATATTACGTGGTTAGGGAATACCCTCTACCCCACCTCGGTGCTGGAACAGACCCTGGGGCTGCAACACGGCGACGTGTACGACAGCGAAGCGATGAACAAGCGGCTCAACGGAATGGACCCGACCGACATGTCCATTGCCAACACCTATAAGGATCGCGGCTATCTGGCCTTTTCAGCCGAACCGGTCGAGACCGTCGTGCCGGGCGACTCCGTGGACGTCGAAATCCGGATCGTGGAAGGGAGCCAGTTCCGAATCAAAAACGTAACATTCGACGGGAATACGCGCACCAACGACCACGTGATCCGGCGCGAACTCTCGACCCTGCCGGGCGAACTCTACAGCCAGTCCCTGTTGATGCGGACCTACCAGCGGCTCGCTTCGATGGGCCAGTTCGACGCCCAGACCCTGCTGCCGAACGTCAACCCGAATATCCAGCAGGAGTTGGTGGACATCAACTACTCGCTCAAAGAGGTGCCCAACGACCAGCTCGAACTCTCCGGCGGCTGGGGAGCCGGGATGTTTATCGCCTCGGTGGGGATCAACTTCACGAACGTCTCGCTGCGCAACTTCTTCAACAAAAAAGCCTGGCGGCCCTATCCCGCGGGGGACAACCAGACCATCGGGCTGAAAGTCCAGACCAACGGGAGTTATTACCGGGCCTTGTCGGTGAATTTCATCGAACCGTGGCTCGGCGGACGGAAGCCGACCTCGTTCTCCGTCTCGTTCTACACCTCGCGCGAGACCAACGCCTACTACTTAGGCCAGAAAGCCACCGCCCACTTCGGGACATTGGGCGGAACGGTCGGAATCGGGAAGCGACTCAACTGGCCCGACCCCTACTTTACGATGTCCGTCGGGCTGACGATGCAGACCTACCGGCTCTACAACTGGGACTACTTCATCGTCAAAGACGGGACGTGCAACACACTGGCCCTGAACCTCGGCCTGACCCGCAACTCGGTGGACGACATCATGCAGTATCCGACCACCGGATCGAAATTCGACCTCTCGGTGGCCCTGACCCCGCCGTGGTCGGCATTCGACGGCAAGGACTACAGCAAACCCATGACCGACCGCGAACGCTACCACTGGATCGAATACCACAAATGGAAACTCAACGCACAGTGGTTCGTACCCCTTTCGGCCAACAACAAATTGGTGCTGATGGCCCGGGCGCAATTCGGCTATTTGGGCCATTACAACAAATACAGACTCTCCCCGTTCGAAGGATTCGAGATGGGAGGCGACGGGCTGACCGGGTACAGCATGTACGGGGTCGAAACCGTCGGGCTGCGCGGTTACAAGGAGGATGCTTTGACCCCGATGGCGAACTACGGGATCTATGCCCGGATTTTCAGCAAATACACGATCGAGATGCGCTACCCGTTAGTGCGGACGGCCGGGACCTTGGTCTATGCGCTGGCGTTCGGCGAAGCGGGGAATGCGTTCAACACCCTGGCCGAATTCAAACCCTTCAGTTTGAAACGGTCGGCAGGGATCGGGCTGCGCGTCTACCTGCCCTACTTAGGGATGCTCGGGATCGACTGGGGCTACGGCTTCGACCAGACCACCGAATCGAACGGAAAAGCCTCCGGCGGAAAATTCAGCTTCTCGTTGGGACAAACGTTCTAACCGGCATACATAACAACCGAAAAATCAAACAACACACAGACCATGAAAATCGCACAGAAACTGACACTGACATTCGCTGTAGCAGCAGCGTTCCTGTTTATCGGTACCGGCTCGGCCAGCGCACAGAAATTCGGTTACCTCAACATGGAGGAGTTGCTGGCAACCATGCCCGAAACCGACTCCGTACAGAAGAAAGTCATGGACTTGGGGAAAGAGTTGGAAGAACAGTTCACCGTCATGCGGACCGAATACACCAACAAAGCACAGGATCTGGCCAATAACTTGAACACGATGTCCGAGACCGTCCGCAAACAGAAGGAAAAAGACCTCTTCGACCTGCAAACCCGGTTGGAAGAGTTCCAGCAGTCGGCTCAGCAGGAGATTCAAAGCAAACAGATCGAATGGATCAAACCGGTGATCGACAAGGCACAGGAAGCCATCTCCAAAGTGGCGAAAGAACAGGGGCTGACCGCAGTATTCAATTTGAGTTCCAATGCACTGGTCTATCAGAACGAGGCACAGATGGTCAACATGCTGCCGTTGGTGAAGCAGTCGCTGGGGATTAAGTAAGGGGTATAGCGAGAACACAGGGCTGACCTGGTTACCCTATTGTGCTGTCGCGTCCGAAATTTTTCGGACGCGACCGCTTTTTTGTATCTTTGCTAATTGTAACCGCAGAGAAGCAATGGCAATCGACAAACACGCTCCGATCGGCATCATCGACTCCGGCGTAGGCGGCATCAGCGTTTGGGCCGAGATCGTCCGGCAGCTGCCGTTCGAGAGCGTCGTCTACTGGGCCGACAGCGCCCATTGTCCATACGGCGGACGGACACAGGAAGAGATCATCCGACTGGTTCGCCCCGGCGTCGAGACCTTGATTCGGGCCGGCGTCAAACTCATCGTCATCGCCTGCAACACCGCGACCACAGCCGCCATCGCCACCTTGCGGGCAGAGTGGCCGCAGCTGCCCTTCGTCGGACTGGAACCCGCCGTGAAACCGGCCGCACGGGCGACACGCAGCGGCATTGTAGGCGTGCTCGGCACCGCTTATACCGTGCACAGCGAGATGTTCCGGCGGACCGCCGAGAAATACGCTTCAGGCGTGCAGATTATCGCCACCGCTGGGAACGGACTCGTCGAACTGGTCGAAAGCGGCAGAGAAGAGACCCCGGAAGCCGAACGGTTGCTGCGACAGTATATCGAGCCGATGCTCACCGCCGGAGCGGATCAGTTGGTGCTGGCCTGCACCCACTTTCCGCTGTTGCGCGCGACGATCCGCCGCGTGATCGGTCCCCGGTCCGTAGCCGTCATCGACCCTGCACCCGCAATTGCGCGGCACACCGCAGATTTGCTGCGCGAGCACAACCTGCTGACCGACCGGACGACACCGGGCGAAAGGCGATTTATGAGCAGCGGCACACCCGCCGACACCGAACGGCTCCGGCAGCAGGCCCAACGATACGAAAACACGACATGGCAGCAAAACGACAGATAGACAGCATAGCCGAACGTGCCGTTCGGGCACCTCGTCCGGTCGCCCCGTCCGATAGCCGGGCTGCGGGGGCGTCGTCCCGTCGGGCTGCCGACCCATCCGGATCGGCACGGACCGGGAAGCCGGCCGGAGCAGCGAAGCGGCCCGATAGAGCCGGAGCGAAAAGCGACCGGTTGCGGACCGACCGCGTGCAACGCGTTGCGAACCGGAGCGCCCTGCGCGGTTCCGGGAGCGCGGTATCGGACACAACGGCGAATCCGCAGAAGAAACAGAGTCCGGCCGGCCGGCAGCCGGCACGCCAACCGGCTCCCAAAACCGAACAGGCCTCGGACCGCTACATCTGGCCCAGCCTGATGCTGCTCTTTCTGGCCGGCTACCTCGCCGTCTCCGCCATTTCGTACCTCATCTACTGGGATGTAGACCAAAATATCGCCACCTGGGGCCACCTCTTTGCCAACCCGAAGCAAGACGCCATGAACTGGGGCGGGCGGATCGGAGCGATTCTCGCCGACAGCATCGTCGGCCGGTGGTTCGGCATCTTCGGCGAGCTGTTCGCCCTGCTCGTCTTTTTCTTCTCGATCAAACTGATGCGGCTGCGTTCGATGCGGCTGCGGCGCGCCATCCGTTCGACCCTGCTGTTGATGATCATCGGCTCGATCGCCGCCGGACACTTCTGGGGGGCCGATCCGCAGGTTTTCGGCAGCGGCTGGGGAGGGGCACACGGCGTCTTCGTCGCCCAATGGTTAGAAGCCATGATCGGCTACGAAGGGACATCGCTGTTGGTGATCGTTTTGTCGGTCGGGACACTCTACTACGCCAACGGATGGCTGATCCGGCAATGGGCCGCACAGTGGAAAGCATACAGCCGGCGCAAACGGGAAGAACGTCGCGTGCGGAGCGAAATGGCCCGGATAGCCGCTCAGGAACGCATGCTCCGGATGCGGGCCGCGATGGAGCGTCAGCGAGAAGCGATGGCAGCCTTTCAGTCGGCACAACCGATCCCCCAGCCTCCGGCGGCCACCCCTCCGGACACGCCGGAACCGCCCGAAGCGAAGCCGCAGGCAGCAGAGCCGCCGATTCCGCCTCAATCTCAACCCGCGGCGCATCCTGTGCCGGAGCCGTACGTGCCGGCTCCTGCCGAGCGGAACCGTTTGGTGGCGAACTACGACGGATCGTGGGGCTACTTGGTCGGATACGACGGCTGGGGGCAGCCGGTCGTTTACAGTTTCGACCGGGAGACCTACTATTACAATCTCTACTACCCCTCCGGTTACGATTCCGCCGGTTATCCGACCGCACCGGAAGAGCACCCGGAGGCGGCACCTTCGGTGAACGAGGAGGAGGTCCGGTTCACGGTTGCTTCCCGGCCGCCGGCGGAACCGGAAGAACCCGCACGGCCGACGCCCCGCCCCCTGCAACCGGATGAAGACCCGGGCTTCATCGTCGAGCAGCCCGAAGAGGAGCAAGTGGACGACGAGGTGATCAACAGCAGCGACCTGTACGACCCGACTCTGGAGCTTTCGCACTACCGGAAACCGCCGGTGGAGCTGCTCGACGACCACACCAAGCGCGTTACCGTAACCGACGCCGAATTAGTCGAAAACAAAAACCGGATCGTTACCACACTGGAAAACTTCGGTATCCGGATCGACACCATCGAAGCAACGATCGGGCCGACCGTAACGCTGTACGAAATCGTCCCCGCACCGGGGGTCCGGATCAGCAAAATCAAGAACTTGGAAGACGACATTGCGCTGAGTCTGGCCGCACTCGGTATCCGGATCATCGCCCCGATACCGGGCAAGGGGACGGTCGGGATCGAAGTGCCCAACAAGGACAAGGAGGTCGTTTCGATGTACTCGGTCATCAAATCGCCCCGGTTCCACGACTCGCGGGCCGACCTGCCGGTGGCATTGGGCAAGACGATCCAGAACGAAACCTTCGTGTTCGACCTCGCCAAGATGCCCCACCTGTTGGTGGCCGGGGCGACGGGTCAGGGGAAATCGGTGGGGCTGAACGCGATCATCACCTCACTCCTGTACAAGAAGCATCCGGCCGAGCTGAAATTCATCCTCGTCGACCCGAAGAAGGTCGAGCTGACCCTGTATGCCAAGCTCGAAAAGCACTTCTTAGCCAAGATGCCGGCCGAGGAGGAGGCCATCATTACCGACACCCAGAAGGTGATCTACACCCTCAACTCGATCTGCATCGAGATGGACGCCCGGTACGACCTGCTCAAGGCGGCCAAAGTGCGGAACATCAAGGAGTACAACGAGAAATTCATCAACCGGCGCCTCAATCCGGAGAAGGGGCACCGCTACCTGCCCTACTTCGTGGTGATCGTGGACGAATTCGCCGACCTGATCATGACCGCCGGCCGGGAGATCGAGACCCCGATCGCCCGGATCGCACAGCTGGCGCGGGCCGTGGGGATCCACCTGATTATCGCCACCCAGCGGCCGACGACCAACATCATTACGGGGGTCATCAAAGCCAACTTCCCCGCCCGGATCGCATTCCGCGTAACCAGCATGATCGACTCGCGCACCATTCTCGACCAGCCGGGCGCCAACCAGTTAGTCGGACGCGGCGACATGCTCATCTCGACAGGAAGCGAAATGACCCGCGTGCAGTGCGCCTTTATCGACACGCCGGAGGTGGAGCGGATCACCGACCACATCGAGCGCCAGCAGGGTTACCCGTCGGCGTACGAGCTGCCCGAATACACCCCGGAGGGCGAGGAGTCCGGGGCGGTGTCGGGAAGCGACCTGCTGGCCAAACGCGACTCGCTGTTCGAGGAGGTGGCCCGGTACGTAGTGGCCAATCAACAGGGATCGGCCTCGACCATCCAGCGGAAATTCTCGATCGGCTTCAACCGCGCCGGACGGCTGATCGACCAGTTGGAAGCGGCCGGCATCGTGGGACACAGCGAAGGGGGGGGGAAACCGCGGCAAGTGCTGGTCAACGACCCGATGTCGCTCGAAACGATACTCGACAACTTGTAATACCGCCATACGATGAAAGCGAAACAACTGCTTCTTTTCAGCCTGTTGGTCTTGGGACCGGCCAGCGGGCGGGCCGACGAACGGTCGGCCGAACTGCTCGGCCGGCTGAGGGCGAAAGTGCGGACCATGTCGAGCTACCGGCTCGACTTCACCGCCACGGTCGAGGACGGGGGAACGATGCAGGGGAGACTGACCGTAAGCGGCCAGCGGTTTGCGGCTCAGGTTCAAGGGCAGGAGCTTTATTGCGACGGGACCACGCTGTGGAACTACACGCCTCAGCAGCACGAGGTAACGGTCGAGCGGCTCGACCCGAAAAGTTCGAGCCTCTTCTCGAACCCCTCGAAACTGTTGGACATCGATCCCGCCGACTACACACACCGGTCGCTGCCGGAGGTTTCGGATCCGAAAGGGAAACGGTTGGCCGTCGTGGAGCTGACACCGAAAGCACGGATGGAAGATGTGTCGACCCTCACGCTCTATATCGACCCGGCGACCTCGCTGCCGGAGCGGATCGCAATCGCTTCGCCGGCGGCCGCAGAGCCGGTCGAACTGACTTTGCAGGGGATACAAAGCCCGGTTCCGGTTTCGGAGTCGACCTTTCGGTTCGACGTCAAGGCCCATCCCGGAGTCGAAGTGATCGATTTCCGATAGCGCACATTGTAAAAATATGATTTTATGACCCTAAAAATCAAATCCATAGCGATCGGTTTTATATGCGCCGCCGGCTGGACGGCTGTCGCGGCCCAGCAACGGTTCGACATCGAAACGACGACCCGGTGGGTGAACAACAACACCAGTTTGGAGATCAACGCCGAGAAACGGACGACAGGGAGCTATACGGTCCTGCTGCAATTCACCGACCGGCAGAACACCCGGCAGCAGCCGATCTTCAAGACCGTCATGCGCAACCCTACCCAAAAGCTGCTGACCGTCGAACCGATTCAGGCGGACCGACCCGTTCGGTGTACCTACCGATACTATTATATCCGGGGCTACCGCCATCCGAAGCTCGACAGCACATTCGTCTACCGGCTGCCGTACAGCCCGGCGCGGAAAGCGGTGCAGGCCCATTCGCTCTACGACCTGAACGAACGGCATTTCGACGGCAAGCCGATCCGGGGATGGAGTGCATGGCAGTTTCTGTTGGAGGAGGGAGACACCGTATTCGCCATGCGGAAAGGGATCGTCGTCGAGGTGCATGACGGCGAGACACCGCTACAGGCAGGATTGCAGTCGACCTTCCGCTCGAAAAACAACTCCGTATTGGTGGAGCATCCGGACGGGACGCTGTGCAACTACTCGGTGCTCGCCAACGGCACGATAACAGTTCGCGAAGGGGATGTCGTTTTCCCCGGCACGCCGATCGCACAGGCCGGAGCTTATTATGAAGAAGGCGAACGACAAGTGCGGATCTGCATTTACTTCCCGGACGACAATCCGGCATTCCGGCCGAACGCCTCGGTAAGGGATGTTTCGGCATTCGAATGGGTCTTCTACAACCCGTGGTTCGCAACGGGCGACGGGACGATGCAGTTGACCGGCGGCCGGTTCTACCGGGCGACGACCTCGCCGGAGTTGGTGCAGAAAGAGATGACCAAGAAAGAGATCAAACTCTATCCGGATTTGTAACCGCTTTATATTCTGAGCAGACCCGATGAACCGCTACCAGCTGTACACCCGTTTCCGCCACGCCGCCACTGCCGGACATTGGCGCGGCCACGGCATTCACTCGCCGATGATGTACCGCTTCGTCCGTGAAGTGGCGATGCCGGTTCGCCGCCGGGCCTTGGCGGCGGCCATTGTCGAGCGGTACGGTGCGGAACGGGTGGCGGCGGTCGATTCGGTCGCCGAACTGACCGCCCTGCCCGCAGACGAGGCCGCCGGGACGAAGCGGATCGTGCTGCTGCGCGAGCCGTTCCGCTCGGCCGGCGAACGAAAAACATTCGCCGGGTGGTTCGACCGGACGCACGTCGTAGCCGCCCATTTTCAAGGGCTGCTGGTACTTTTCTTCGACCCGAAACTGCAAAAACAGTTCTTCCGCATCCGGAACTAAACCCTATCACAGAGCATCTCGCGTGGAACCCTCCGATTTCGACATACTGACCTCGGCCGACGGGCAGGCCCTGATCGAACGCCACCTGACGGACGATCCGGCCCGGCTGGCCCTCAAACTGCGCAATCCGGCCGTAACGCAGCAAATCCGGATGCTCCAGCGGTGCCGGACCAAGCTGCCTGCGTTCTACGCCGCACGGTGCATCGTGCCGCAGCTCGCCTACGAACAGGCCAGCAGTGAAGCGGCCGCCGCTGCCCGGACAGAGGGTCTGACAGCAGCGGTTCCGGCCGGCGAGCGGCGGTTGGCGGTCGATTTGACCTGCGGGTTGGGGGTCGATGCGCTGACGCTCGGCCGCAGTTTCGAGCGGGTCGTGGCCGTGGAGAGCGATCCGCTGCGCGCACGGATCGCCCGCTGGAATTTCGAGCGGCTCGGTGCGGAGAATATCGAAGTCGTCCACGACTCGGCCGAACGTTTCACGGAGCTTTGGGAAGCGGAGGGGCGGCCGGCGATCGACTTGGTCTATGTCGATCCGTCGCGCAAAACGGCGGAGGGCAAACGGGTCTACTCCTTGGAGGACAGCTCGCCGCAGATACTCGACCTGCTGCCTGCGCTGCGGCGGATTGCGCGGCGGGTGGTGGTCAAGCTGTCGCCGCTGTTCGACGTCTCGGAGGTCTACCGGCGGTTCGGTCCGGAGGCGAGCGCGGAGGTGATCTCGTTGGAGGGCGAGTGCAAAGAGGTGCTGGCCCGGATCGGGTTTCCGGACACGGAGGCGGATCTGCGCGCGACGGTCATTCGGCGGGGCAGGGTCGAACGGTTCGATTTCAGCCGGACGGTGCTGACCTCCGAAACCTCCTCCGGTCAAGAGGCAAAATCGACGGAGGAGGCGCGCTTTCTGCTGGTTCCGGACGTGGCGTTCTACAAGACACGGACGGTGGAGGCCTACTGTACGCAGTATCTGGCGGCCGAGGCATGCAACCTGCGGATGGCCGGCGGGTACCTCTTTTCGGACGAGGTTCCGGAACAGTTTGCAGGCAAAACCTACCGAATCACTTTCCGGCATCCGTACCACCCGAAAACGATCTCCCGCATGCTCCGTTCGCGGGGAATCCGGCGGGTCAATGTCCACCGCCGCAATTTCCCGTTCCCGGCGGAGGAGGTGGCCCGGGCGCTGGGGGTCGAATTAGGAGGGACGACGGATATTTTCTGTTTGAACGTGCAAAACGATCTTTCGGTCTTCTTTGTCCTCCGGATTGACTAATTTTGTCCGCAAACCGTTCGTTTTTTTTGACCGGTGGCCGGCGCCAACGCATTTTTTAGGGCAAAGGCAGTCCAGACTGCGACTCTTCGAGTCGCGCGGGCCAGCCGCCGCCCACCGGCTGGGCCGCCACTCGACGGTGCTCGTGGCGTTCCGCCGGACGGCTGCCCCGCAGCACTTTGCAGCACACAAAGGACTCTCAAAAAAACGAACCGATAAACAGTCAGATATGGGCAACTTCAAGGAAGAGATCGCCAAGATTCGCGCTTTCGTGTTCGACGTAGACGGCGTATTCACCGACGGCCGGATTCTGTTGACCCCCGACGGACAGTTTTTGCGCGAATACAGCGTACGCGACGGATTGGCCGTCGTGCGCGCCGTCGAGAGAGGATACCCCATCGGCATCATCTCCGGCGGCCACGGCGAACAGCTGCGCCAGCGGATGGAGGGGCTCGGCATCCGGCACATTTACACCGGGAAAGAGCGCAAAATCGACTCTCTGCACCATTTCAGCGCAGCATGCGGCGTCCCGTTGGACGAGATGATCTACATGGGCGACGACTATCCCGACATCGAGCCGATGCGGGCCGTGCACCTCGCCACCGCCCCGGCCGACGCCGATGCGGCCGTCAAAGGCACGGTCCATTACGTCTCCCCCTTCGAGGGCGGCCGGGGATGCGTGCGCGACATCATCGAACAGGTGCTCCGGGTCCGCGGCGACTGGTTCGAGAGTTAGACTACTCCTTCAGGACCAGCGTGTGGTTCACCCCCGTCCGCACCCGTTGCAGATCCATCCCGAGCAGCTCCAACCGGTCGCCGAACGAGAGGAAATGCAACGTATCCGGATGCAGCCTTTCCGACGAGATCAACCGGAGGACGACCGCCTCCGCATCGTCCGGAATCCCCCGCAAAGTCGTCCACCGGCCTGCCGACTCGAACGAGACATCTCTCCCCTTGTCCCCCTCGATGTAAGTCATCGTCAGCGAGAAATCGCCTCTGACCAGCGAATCCCCCGCCGGACCGCTCAAGGTCAAGTCATACACGATACCCGGCCCGTCGGCCGCCGGCAATGTGCCCACATACCGGTGCGACACGGTCCCTGTCCCGCGGCTGCCGCAAGCCGCAGCGGCGAATCCCAATGCAACGGCACAAATCATAGATACCCCGACTCTTTTCATACGCTTCTTGTTGTTTTCAGGTTTGTCATTCTGTTCTGTACTTTCTGCCGGCGCTCTGCCGGTCTGCACAAACACCGTACAAAAAACAAGCCAAAGAGACAAAGCGAAAAATTTCTATCTTTGTCTGCCAGAACCCACAGTTTTCCCTTCATGGAGATCACCATTCTCGGCATCGAATCCTCCTGCGACGACACCTCCGCCGCCGTCGTTCGCGACGGCAGGCTGCTGTCGAACGTCATCGCCTCGCAAGCCGTTCATGCCGAATACGGCGGCGTCGTACCGGAACTCGCCTCGCGTGCGCACGGACAGAACATCGTACCCGTCGTAGACCTCGCCCTCAAACGCGCCGGCATTACACCGGCAGAGGTGGACGGCATCGCCGTTACCCGCGGTCCCGGACTGCTCGGTTCGCTGCTCGTCGGCGTTTCGTTCGCCAAAGGCTTTTCGATCGCACAGAACACCCCGATGATGGAGGTCAACCACCTGCAAGGACACGTGCTGGCCCACTTCGTAACGCTGCCCGAACAGCCCGACCGGCCGAAGCCGCGGTTTCCGTTCCTGTGCCTGCTGGTCTCCGGCGGGAACTCCCAGATCGTGCTCGTGCGAGACTACCTCGACATGGAGATCGTCGGCAGCACGATCGACGACGCCGCGGGAGAGGCATTCGACAAGTGCGCGAAAATCATGGGCCTGTCCTATCCGGGCGGTCCGCTGATCGACCGGCTCGCCCGGAGCGAAGGAGCCGACCCCCACGCATTCAAGTTCGCCAAACCGTCGGTCCCCGGATTCGACTACAGCTTCAGCGGTCTGAAGACCTCGTTTCTCTATTTTCTGCGGGAGCGCGTGGCTGAAGATCCGGAATTTATCGACAAACACCAAGCCGATTTGTGCGCCTCGCTGCAAGCCACGATCGTCGAAATCCTGATGAACAAACTCATCCGGGCCGCCAAACAGTACGACATCCGGGAGATCGCCGTGGCAGGAGGCGTATCAGCCAACTCCGGACTGCGCGACGCCATTCGTGCCGCCGGACAGCGGTTCGGCTGGGAGACCTATATCCCCCCCGTCGAATTGACCACCGACAACGCCGCCATGATCGCCATTACAGGCTATTACAAATACCTGCGCGAAGAGTTCGCCGGGTTGGACATGACCCCCGTTGCCAAGATCGGTGCCCTGTAGGCACCCTGTAGAGGCACCCGACAACCAAGCGCGATGCGATTCACCCTCGAACATACCGATCCGCACTCGGCCGCCCGCGCCGGCGTGTTTCGCACCGACCACGGCGAGATACGCACCCCGGTGTTCATGCCCGTCGGGACAGTGGGAAGCGTCAAGGGAGTCTTTCACCGCGACCTGATCGACGAAGTCGGGGCACAGATCATTTTGGGGAACACCTATCACCTCTACCTGCGGCCCGGCACTGAGATTCTGCGCCGGGCCGGCGGACTGCACCGGTTTGCGGGGTGGGACCGTCCCATACTGACCGACAGCGGCGGTTTTCAGGTCTTTTCGCTCACCGGCATTCGCAAACTGACCGAAGAGGGATGCCGGTTTCAGTCGCACATCGACGGCTCGCGGCACCTCTTCACACCGGAAAACGTCATCGACACCCAGCGGTCGATCGGTGCCGACATCATGATGGCCTTCGACGAATGTCCGCCGGGGACCGCCGAGTACGACTATGCGGCCAAGTCGTGGGGGCGGACGGCCCGGTGGCTCGAACGCTGTTTTACGCAATACGCCAAGACCGATTGCCCGTACGGACACCACCAGTCGCTCTTTCCGATCGTGCAGGGGTGCACCTATGCCGACCTGCGGCGGCAATCGGCCGAATTCGTGCGGCAGTTCGACGCAGACGGCTACGCCATCGGCGGACTGGCCGTGGGCGAACCCGCCCCGGTGATGTACCGGATGATCGAAGTGGTGAACGACGTGCTGCCGCAGGACCGGCCGCGCTATTTGATGGGAGTCGGGACACCGGTCAACATCCTGGAGGCGATCGAACGGGGGGTGGACCTGTTCGACTGCGTGATGCCGACACGCAACGGACGGAACGGCATGCTCTTCACGTCGGAAGGGATGATCAACATCCGGAACGCGAAATGGGCCGAAGACTTTTCGCCGATCGACCCGATGGGGCATACCTTCGTCGACACGCACTACACCAAAGCCTATCTGCGCCACCTGACGGTGGCGGGCGAGATGTTGGCGGCCCAGATCGCCTCGCTGCACAATCTGGGCTTCTACCTGTGGCTCGTGGGCGAAGCGCGGCGGCATATCGCGGCGGGGGACTTTGCGGCGTGGAAAGCGGAAACGGTCGAAAAGTTAGGCAAACGGCTATGACGACACTCCTGAGACACTTTCGGTTGCAGATCATCGACCGGTACATCATGCGCCGGTTTCTGGGGACCTATCTGTTCGCCATCGCGTTGATTATCGTCATTGTCGTAATCTTCGACGCCGCCGAAAAGATCGACGACTTTCTCGAAGGACACGCCCCCTTCTCGGAGATCATACTGGGCTATTACGTCAACTTCATCCCCTACTTCGTCAACCAGTTCAGCGGACTGTTCACTTTCATCGCCGTGATCTTCTTCACCTCGAAAATGGCCTACAACACCGAGATCATCGCCATTCTGTCGAGCGGAGTCAGTTTCCGGCGGATGATGTGGCCCTACTTCGTCTCCTCCCTGCTGATCACGCTGCTCAGCCTGAGCCTCAACCTCTTTCTGATTCCGGAAGCCAATGCCCGGCGGTTGGCGTTCGAGGCCAAATACATGGGCAAGCACAAATCGAACTACGAAGCGCACATCTACCGGCAGCTCGAACCGGGTACGTTCGTCTATATCCGCGGTTTCCAGGGGCAGTCGAAAATGGCCGAATTTCTCGCCATCGAATCGTACGAAGGGGGGAGCATCGTCAGCTCGCTCGAAACGCAGAACGCCCGGTTCGACACGCTGACCGGCCGCTGGCGGGCGCCGAAATACATGATCCGGCGCTACGAGGGGGAACACGAGATGCTGACCAAGTACATGACCCCGCTGGATACGTTGGTGAACCTCTCGGCAGACGAACTGGGCCGGACGCAGGACCTGGTGCAGACGATGAACTCGGTGAAACTGAGCCGTTTCATCCGGCAGCAGCAGAAAAAGGGGTCGGACATGGTGCCGCTCTTTCAGGTCGAAGCCTATTCGCGGTGGGCCTATCCGATTTCGACCTTCGTACTGACACTGATCGGCGTGTCGCTCTCGTCGCGGAAAGTGCGCGGCGGAACGGGGCTGCACATCGGCGTGGGGATCGCGCTCTGTTTCACTTACATCGTCCTGATGCGCTTCACGGGCGAGTTCGCCAAAGGGGGATTGATGCCGCCGGTGGTGGCGATCTGGCTGCCGAACATCATCTACGCAGCAGTCGGGGTCTATCTCTACCAAAAGGCACCGAAATAGCCGAGATCCCCTCCGACTGTCAAAAAATCAGACACCGAACGTCTAAGAATTAGACACTCACGGTGCCGCCAATAGACCCGCAACAGACTCATTCCAAACCGGTTATCCGTTTAGGCATAAAATTTGCGAAAAACGGAGAGCAAAAACCAACCTCTCCCCTGTCGACATGTTCGGAAACTACCTGCTGCTGGCCTTTCGTCATTTGAAACGTCAAAAACTGTTCAGCATCGTCAACACCCTCTCGTTGGCCCTCGGCATGGCCGTGGCGCTGCTGATTTTGAACTACGTCGTTTTCGAGCAAAGCTACGACTCGATGCACCCGGCCAAAGAGCGGCTGTACCGCGTCGAGAGCCGCTTCTACGAAGGCGAGGAGCTGACCGACGACTGGGCCACCTCCTCCTACGGCTACGGCCCCGCCATGAAACGCTCCATTCCCGGCGTCGAACAATTCGTCCGCTTCGACATCAACAACCCCGAACAGATCGTCCGCTACAACGACCGCTGTTCGCGCGAAAACAGCATTACCGCAGCCGATCCGTCGATGTTCGAACTGTTCGGGTTCCGCCTGCAGGCGGGCGACCCCGACCGCGCATTAGCCGGACCGAACAAAGTCGTCATCACCCCGTATGCCGCCTCCAAATACTTTCCGAAGGGCGAAGACCCACTGGGGAAAACCCTGCGTTTCAACTCCCTGAACGGCGAACTGCACTGCGAAGTAACCGGCATTTTGGAAGAGCTGCCCCGAAACACCCACCTCCGTTTCGACTTTTTCATCTCCTGGGAGACCCTCCCCCGGTGGATCGACGAATTTTGGTACCGCCACGAAGCCTACACCTACGTCCGCTTAGCACCGGGCGTCGACCCGCGGCAAGTCGAAGCCCTCTTTCCCGATCTCGCCGAAAGCTACAAGACCGAAGAGGCCCTCCGGAACAAAACCTGGAAGATCGTTCTGAACCCCGTGGAAGCGATCCACCTGACCCCGTGGAAACAATACGAACGCGAAGCGAAAGGGAGCCGGAACGCCGTCGACATCCTGATTCTCGTTGCGTGGGCCATGCTGATCATCGCCTGGATCAATTCCATCAACCTCTCCACCATCCGGTCGCTCGACCGGGCCCGCGAAGTGGGCATCCGGAAAGTATCGGGCGGCACGCGGCGGCAGCTGACCGGCCAATTCCTGCTCGAATCGGCCCTCGTCAATCTGCTGGCCCTGTGGATCGCGATCGGCCTCGTTGCGCTTTTCGGACCGTGGCTCGACCGGCTGATCGGTCAGGAGGTCGGCTTCATCCTGTCCGACCGGCCGATCTTTTGGGTCGCGGCGACCGGCCTTTTCCTCCTCGGCATTCTCCTTTCGGGCTTCTATCCCGCCTTCATCCTCTCGAACACCCCTCCTGCCGCCGTACTGAAAGGAAAATACATCCACACGGCCCAAGCCGGCTCGCTGCGCAAAACGCTCGTCGTCGTGCAATTCACCGCCGCCTTAGTGCTCCTCGCCGGCACCTTCGCCGTCGACCGGCAGTCGGCCTACATGCGCCGCCAGCCGTTAGGGATGAACATCGGGCAGGTATTCGCCATCCGATACCCCGGATCGACCGACGCGATAGAGAGCAAAATCGAAGCCTACAAACAGGAGCTGAAAAATATTCGCGGCGTGGAACAGGTCTCGCTGTCGGGTGCCGTACCGGGGATGGAGGTAGCCACGTTCCTCTCCAACCGGCTGACCGGCGACATCGCCCGACAGAACCGGCTGTACGAAATGTTGGTCGTCGACGACGACTACCTCGCGACCTACGGCCTCCGGGTGATTGCCGGCCGCGGGTTCGGCCGGGCATTCACCGGCGACGAGAACCGGATGGTGGTCAACGAAGCCGCCGTCCGCGCTTTGGGATTCACCTCGCCCGACGAAGCGATCGGGAAACGGGTAACGGTCGAGACGCGCGAAGACCGGCCGATGGAAATCGTCGGCGTTCTGGCCGACTTTCACCAGCAGGGGCTGAACAACCCCTACACCCCGATCATGGCGATCCGCGAAAGCGCCATCGACTGGCTGCCGCGGCGCTTCATCTCGGTTCGTTTCTCGGCCGGCACCCCGATCGACGATCTGCTGCACGAAGCCGAACGGCGGTGGACGAAGTTTTTCCCCGATGCACCTTTCGACCGCTTTTTCGTAGACCGTTTTTACGACCGGCAGTACGCTGCCGACAAACGTTTCGGCCGCGTATTCGCCCTCTTTGCCGCCCTGACACTCTTCATCGCAGTCGTGGGGCTGTGGGTGCTGACCCTGTTCGCAGCCAACCGCCGGCGCAAAGAGATGGGCATCCGCAAGGTATTCGGCGCAACCGGCCGGAAACTGTTCGGCTGTTTGTCGGCCGAGTTTTGCTACCTGACGGCGGCCGCCGTCGTCATCGGCCTCCCGATCGCGTGGTATGTCATGAAGAGCTGGCTGGCCCGCTACCCGTTCCGGGTGGAGCTTTCGTGGTGGCTGTTCGCGGTTCCGGCGGCGGCGATCGTCGCGATCACGCTGGCGACGGTGGGCGGACAAATCTGGATCACGCTGCGCACAGATCCGATCCGGTCGCTGAAACACGAATAACCCTTTCAGCGATCCGGAGGAGCGACGGCTTTGTCCCCGTTCACCCCGGCTCCGTATTTCGGAAATCCGGCACAATTCCGTACTTTTGTCTCGTGGACATCAATGCCGAAAGACTATGATCCAGAGAGAACAAGCCGATTTTTTCCTCGCCGAAGCCTACAACGCCGCCTTGCGGGCCGGGGCGAAAATCATGGAGATATACACCCGCTACGACGATTTTTTCGTCGGCCTCAAAGCCGACAGCACCCCGATTACGATCGCCGACCGGGAGGCCCACACGCTGATCAAGCATTACCTGAGTGCGACCCGGATTCCGCTTTTGTCGGAGGAGGGTCGCGACCTCTACTTCGACGAGCGGCGCGGGTGGGACCTCTACTGGTTGGTCGATCCGTTGGACGGCACCGAAGAGTTCATCAAGCGCAACGGCGAATTTACGGTCAACATCGCCTTGATGGTGGACAACCGGCCCTACTTGGGCGTGATCTACCTGCCGACCACCGAGACGATCTACTTCAGCGACCCGGACCGCGGGTCGTTCTGCAAGACCGGCGTGCGGCCGGAGATGGGGGCCAAATATACGATCGGCCAGCTGTTCGGCGGAGCGCGGCGGCTGCCGTCGGCGACCGAACGGAACACTCCGCTGAAGATCGCCTTGAGCCGCTCGCACGAGTCGGACCAGGTGCGGGAACACATTCTGCGGTTGCAGGAGCGGGTCGGCGAGGTGCAAATCGTCGAATACGGCAGTTCGCTGAAGATGTGTTTGGTGGCGGAAGGATCGGTGGACTGCTACCTGCGGACGACGCCGACCTCGGAATGGGACACGGCGGCCGGCGAAGCGATTGTACGCGGAGCAGGATGCCGGATCGTCGCGCTGAACGGCGAGCCGCTACGGTACAACGAGGAGTCGCTCGAAAATCCGCCTTTCATTTGTCTGACCCAATACCTGAACGGCTATGAGTGGCAGCGGTAGCACCCCTTTTGGGGCGGGATTTTCGCCGGACGATGTCGGGGTGGCCAACGGATGTTACTTCGGGCTGCCGTTTTCGCCGGAGGAGGCGGAGTTGGTGCTGCTTTCGGCGCCATGGGATGTAACGGTGTCGTACCGCGCGGGAAGTGCGGCGGGGCCGGAGGCGATTTTGGCTGCTTCGACTCAGGTGGAGCTGCGCGATGTCCACTATCCGGAGGGGTGGCGGCGCGGGATAGCGACGGTGGCGGCGGACCCGTGGATCGCCGAAGCCTCGGCCCGGCTGCGGCACGAGGCGGAACGGGTAATCGCCCATTTGGAAAACGGTGGTTCTTTAACGGACCCGTGTATCGCCGCCCCGCTGAAGGCAGTCAACGAAGGATCCGAAAAACTGAACGATACGATTTTCGCCCAAGCCGCACCGTTTTTGGCGGAGGGGCGCATCGTGGGGCTGGTGGGGGGCGACCACAGCACGCCGCTGGGATTGATGCGTGCTGTGAACGAGCGGTTGAAAGGTCGGGGGGAGTCGTTCGGAATTTTGCACATAGATGCCCACGCGGATTTGCGGGCGGGATACGAGGGGTTCCTCTATTCGCATGCGTCGATCATGCACCATGCCGTGCAGCTGTCGCAGGTGGAACGGCTGGTTCAGGTGGGGATTCGCGACTTCTGCGGGGCGGAGACCGAACGGACGGCGGAGAGCGGTGGACGAATCGTGCCGTTCGACGATTGCACGCTGGCGCGACGGGCGTTCGAGGGGATGAGCTGGGGGAGGCAGTGTGCGGAGATCATCGACCGGCTGCCGGAGACGGTCTACGTCAGTTTCGACATCGACGGTCTCTCGCCGGATAACTGTCCCGGAACGGGAACGCCGGTGCCGGGGGGGCTCTCTTTTCGGGAGGCGGTCTACCTGCTGGCGGCATTGGTCGATTCGGGCCGGAGGATCGTGGGCTTCGACCTCTCGGAGGTGGCACCGGCGGTGAACGATGGGGAGTGGAATGCGAATGTGGGGGCCAGAATCCTCTACAAACTGGCTAACCTCACCCTCAAATCTATTCTTTAACCGTTCGTTTTTCTGCTGTTTTGTTCTTTGGTGTCGGGAGGATACTGTTCTCTTTGTGAACAAAGAGAACCAGAAAAACTTTAGGCGATACTGGCGTATCGCTATGGCAGCCTCGGCCTTATGTTTGTTTTGCTTTTGGGTTGGGGTAATGGAGCGCTAAATGTGGTTTTCTCCCTAAGCGCTCCATTACCCCAACCCAAGAACAGGGCGAAGCATATCACCGCGAACGGTCATGGAATGCGCAAGCATTCCCGAAA
>JAFLSI010000020.1 GCA_022511025.1 Rikenella sp.
AGTCTTTTTGGTTCTTTTTCTTCAGAAAAAGAACGGTTCCATACCCCGGCTCCAAGATACAAGCAACAGAAAAAGCACGAATTAATATTTACGAGAAGATGCAAGAGAAAGAAGCGTTGTTAGAGCAGATCGAGCAGGCGATTCGCGCGCTCCCGTTGGAAGATATAGAGCCACACGGGTTGTATGATCCGATACGATATATACTCGAAGACGGCGGGAAGCGGATTCGTCCCCTGTTGTGTTTGATGGGCGCCGACCTATACTCCGGCGCCCCCCTCGAAGCCCTGTCCGCCGCCGTAGCGATCGAAGTTTTTCATAACTTCACCCTGTTGCACGACGACATTATGGACAACGCCGCCCTGCGTCGCGGGCGTCCCACCGTCCACAAGAAATGGAATGCCAACAGCGCCATCCTCTCCGGCGACGCCATGCTGATCCTCGCCTACCGGATTTTGCAAGACGGCGCCCCCGGCTGCGGAGCCGGGAAGCTGCCCGAACTGCTCCGCGTCTTCAGCCGCGCCGCCATGGAGGTGTGTCAGGGCCAGCAGTACGACATGGACTTCGAGACCAGCGAACGGATCGTATCGCAGGAAGCCTACATCGAGATGATCCGGCTCAAGACCTCCGTGCTGCTCGCCGCCGCATTGGAGATGGGCGCGATCGTCGGAGGCGCCTCCGACGCCGAGCGAAAAGCCCTTTATGACTTCGGCGTCCGGTTGGGGTTGGCATTCCAGATACAGGACGACCTGTTGGACACCTACGGCGATGCAGAGACCTTCGGGAAGCAGATCGGCGGAGATATTGCCGCCGGGAAGAAGACCTTTCTGCACATTGCCGCTATGGAGCGAGCCTCGGCCCCGCAGCGCGAAGCCCTTTCGGCGCCCGGCGAGATCGCCGAGAAGCTGCCTCGCGTGCGCGCCGTGTACGACGCCCTCGGCGTGCGGGAGATCGCCGGGCAGACCATCGAACACTATTTCGCCCAAGCCTTGGACGCCTTGCGGCAGGCCCATCCCGATCCGGCCCGGCGCGCCGTGTTGGAGAGCTATGCCTATTCCCTGATGAAACGAACGAAATAAGTGAGAGCCATGTATAAAGAACTGTTCAACGACCCCCGGAACGCCTCCGGGAAAGTTTACGTGAACGGCGAACAGCACCCCGATGTTCGGGTCGGGATGCGCCGCGTGCACTTGACCGACGGCGGGCATGTCGACCTCTACGATACGACCGGACCTTATACCGAGCCGGGTTACACGGCCGATACCGGCCGGGGGCTGCCCAAACTGCGCGAGGCATGGATCGCGGCACGGGCAGCCGCACTGCCGGCCGGAGAGTTCCATACCCAGCGGTGGTATGCCCGGCACGGGATCGTTACCCCCGAGATGGAGTATGCCGCGATTCGCGAAAATGCCGGCATCGCGCCCGGCGGGAAAGGGTATATCACCCCCGAACAGGTGCGGCAGTCGATTGCCGAAGGGCGGGCGATCCTGCCCGCCAACCGGTGTCATCCCGAGAGCGAACCGATGGTGATCGGTCCCGAATATTTGGTAAAAATCAACGCCAACATCGGAAACTCGGCCTTGGGTTCGTCGGTCGGCGAAGAGGTCGAAAAGGCGTTGTGGGCGATCCGGTGGGGGGCCGATACGGTGATGGATCTCTCGACGGGGGCCCATATCCACCGGACCCGCGAAGCGATCCTGCGCAACGTGCCGGTACCGGTCGGGACGGTTCCGATGTACCAGGCCTTGGAGAAGGTCGGCGGTGCGGTCGAAGCGATGACCTGGGAGGCCTACCGGGATACGCTTGTCGAACAGTGCGAACAGGGGGTGGACTACTTCACGATTCACGCAGGGCTGCTGAAAAAGCATGTGCCCTTGGCCCAGAGGCGGGTTACCGGCATCGTGTCGCGCGGCGGGTCGATCATGGCCAAGTGGATGGCCCTCCACGACCGGGAGAGCTTCCTCTACGAACATTTCGATGAAATCTGCGCGATCATGGCACGGTACGACGTCGCTTTGTCTCTGGGCGACGGTCTGCGGCCCGGTTCGATTGCCGATGCCAACGACGCCGCCCAGTTCGGGGAGCTCGAAACGTTAGGCGAACTGTGCCGCCGGGCCTGGGAACACGACGTGCAGGTGATCATCGAGGGTCCGGGCCACGTGCCGATGGACAAAATCCGGGAGAACATGGAACGTCAGGTCGAGTGGTGCCACGGCGCGCCGTTCTACACCCTGGGACCGTTGGTGTCGGACATCGGGGCGGGCTACGACCACATTACTTCGGCCATCGGCGGGGCGATGATCGGCTGGTTCGGAACAGCGATGCTCTGCTACGTAACGACGAAAGAGCATCTGGCGCTGCCCAACCGCGACGATGTGCGGGAGGGGGTGGTAACCTACAAGTTGGCGGCCCATGCGGCGGACATCGCCAAGGGGCATCCGGCGGCGATAGCGCGGGACTTGGCGATGAGCCGGGCACGGTACGACTTCCGCTGGCAGGATCAGTTCAACCTCTCGCTCGACCCGGAGCGTGCCCGGCGCATGCACAGCGAGATGGTCCGGGAGAATGCCGATTTCTGTGCGATGTGCGGACCCCATTTCTGCGCCATGCGGATCACCAAATCGATTAAAAACAAACCGGACGAACAGCGATGAAAGCAGTGTACATACGCAAAATCGGCATCGAAGGGCTGTGGGGGGCCGAGGATTTGGAATGGGAGTTGGGACCGGAGGTCAATATTCTGGCCGGGAGCAACGGGAGCGGGAAGAGCACCGTCTTACGCTGTTTGGGCGACCTGTTTACGCAGGGGGCGATCGCACCGAACCACCGCGGCCGGCTGCGGACGCTGCGCGTGGAGTTCACGGACGGCACGGCGGTGAGTTCCGGGGAGCCGTTCGACCCGTCGGTCTACCGGGTCAGCGTGGTCAACACGTTCGACACCGTGCTGCAGGAGAGCGAGGCGGTCCGCAAACTCTCGGACGGGACGGTGGCCACCTATTTGGACTGGGAACTTTACAAACTCCAGAACCGCTACTTGACTTACCAGATCGAGATCGGCAAGCGGGTGATCGACGCCTTGCAGGCGGGGCGCAATGCGGAGGAGGTACAGGCCTTTACGTTCCGGAAGCGGCGCTATTTCGACCTTCTCGACGAGTTGCTCGAAGCGACGGGCAAACGGGTGGACCGCGACAGCGATACGATGCAGTTCCGGACCCGGCACGGGGCGACGATCCGTCCCCACCAGCTGTCGTCCGGCGAGAAGCAGATTCTGCTCATCCTGACGCAGGTCTTGGTGCAGGACGGGCAGCCCTTCGTGATGATTATGGACGAGCCGGAGATTTCGCTGCATTTCGACTGGCAGCGGCGGCTGTTGGAGGACATCCGGCAGCTGAATCCGCACTTGCAGCTGATCGTGGCGACCCACTCGCCGGCGGTGGTGATGAACGGATGGACGGACCGCGTTACGGAGATCGGAGATTTGATCCGGCCGGCGGCCCGGCGCGACTGACCGCTGCCCCTTGTTTCCTGCCCCCCTGCCTCCTGTCCCCTGCTCCCTGCCTTTCGGGCCGACCTCCCCGGCCGGGGAGCTACAGGATCGAACCGACCGACGGATCGTCGGCCTTGTATCCGGTATCTTCGAGCAGATTTTCGCCTTTGGCGGCTGTCGTCGCCAACAGGTCGCACCGCTCGTTCTCGATGTTGTTGTTGTGGCCTTTGATCCAGATGAACCGGACGTGGTGCCGCCCGAATACGCGCATGAACCGCCGCCACAGATCGGCGTTCTTCTTTCCGGCGAACCCTTTGCGCATCCAGCTGTAAATCCACCCTTTCTGTACGGAGTCGATTACGTATTTGGAGTCGGAGTAGATCGTCGCGTCGATTCCGTCGCGTTTGAGGGCCTCCAGAGCGGTGATCACGGCGAGCAGCTCCATCCGGTTGTTGGTGGTCAGCCGGTAGCCTTCGGCGATCTCGCGCCGGTGGGGGCCGGAGAGCAACACGATGCCGAAGCCGCCGGGACCGGGGTTGCCGAGCGACGACCCGTCGGTGTATATGGTAACTCGATTGTTCATCCGGTTTCTGAGGTTCCTGAAAAGTTTCGGCGCCGGAGGTGCCGCTCACCGCTGCCACCCGAGCAGCGGTGAGCGGCTGCGCCTCAGAAATTCCACTTCGGATTCTTCGACACCGTGCGCGACCGGTCCATAATGGCTTGCAGTTCGATCACCTTGCCCGGATACTCCGCCGACACATCCCGCAGCTCTTTCGGGTCGCGCGACAGGTTGTAGAGTTCGTAGCGCACCTTCGAGGGATCTTTCGACAGCTGTTTCGCATTCAGCCGGATCAGTTTCCAGTTGTCCCGAATCACCGCCTGCTTGCCCCCCTCCTCGTGGAACTCGAAGTAGAGGTAGTCGTGCTTGGGCTGTTCGCCGCCGCCCGTCCACTCCGGCAGCATCGAAATGCCGTCCACCCCCCGCGGCACGTCGGCCCCCACGATGTCGCACACCGTCGGCAGGAAATCCCAAAACGCCGAAACGTGGTAGCTCACGCTCCCCGGTTCGATATGACCCGGCCAGACCACGATGAACGGCGTCCGGATCCCCCCCTCGTACAGGTCGCGTTTGGTGCCGCGGTAGAGCGAGTTGCTGTTGAAGTAGTGCGGGTCGTGGCCCCCCTCCAAGTGCGTGCCGTTGTCGGAGCTGAAGATGAAGATCGTGTTTTCTGTCTGGCCCGTTTCGCGCAGTTTGTCCAACAGCCGTCCCACGTTGTCGTCGATCCGCTTGACCATCGCCGCAAAAGCCGCCCGCGGCTTCGGCTGCGCCCCGTACCAGTTGCCGCCGAAAGGCGTTTCGAGAAATTTCCCCTCGAACGGCTCCATCTCCTCTGCCGGCAAAATCAATTCGGCGTGCGGCAGCGTGGTGGCAAATTCGAGAAAGAACGGTTTCCCCTCTTTCACGCTGCGGTCGATGAAAGCGAGCGCCTTCTGCGTGGTCAGCTCGTCCGAATACTGCGTGCCGTCCAATTCGATCTTGGTGCCGTTTTCGTACAGCTTTTTCGGATAGTAGTGGTGCGCATCGATCTGGGCCTGGTGGCCGAAGAAGTAGTCGAACCCCTGATGGCCGACCCCTCCCTCTTCGGGATAGCCGCCGAGACCCCATTTGCCGGTGATCCCCGTCGCGTAGCCTTTCGACCGGAGAATCTCGGCCACCGTTACCTCTTCGGCCGGCAGCGAGTAGTCGTAGACGGTGCCGTCCTGCAGCGTTCGGCTGTCGTTGCCCCGCACGCCGGCATGGCCGGTGTGTTTGCCGGTCAGCAGCACGGCCCGGCTCGGCGCCGAAACGGTCGACCCGGCATAGTGCTGCATGAACTGCATCCCGACGCGGGCCAGCGAGTCGATATGCGGAGTCGGAATGGTGCGCTGGCCGTAAGCGCCGATGTCGCCGATACCGAGGTCGTCGGTCAGGACGAACACGATGTTCGGCAGTTTCCGGGTAGCGGTGTCGGCCGGAGCCGGAACCGGTTTCTTCTCTTTCCCGGCGGCGGAAAAGGGGACTGCGGCAGTCAGGGCGAGCAGGGCGGCCCATTCGGAACGGTGTTTCATCGCACAAAGAAATAAGTTAGCTGTTTTTCTGTCGCAAGGTAGTAAAATTCCGGATATGCCGAAAGAGACGGCGGCGCTTCTCCCCGTTTTTGACTACTTTTGTTCCGTTTTTAATGCCTGTCGATATGAAAATCGTTTTTGCCACAGCCAACCGCAACAAACTGAGAGAGATACAGGATTTGATCGGCCCGCGGGCCGAACTCTCGACTCCGGCCGACCACGGCATCACGGAAGAGATTCCGGAGGACCGGCCGACCTTGGAGGGCAATGCGCTCCAGAAGGCGCGGTATATCTATGAGCGGACGGGTCTCGACTGTTTTGCGGACGATACGGGGTTGGAGGTGGAGGCGTTGGGCGGAGAGCCGGGGGTCTATTCGGCCCGGTATGCGGCGGTGAACGGTGCGGGCGAGGGCCATTCGTCGGAGGCGAACACGGCGCTGCTGCTCGAACGGCTGGCCGGGGTCGAAAACCGCCGGGCGCGTTTCCGGACGGTGATCGCGTTGATCCTGAGCGGCAGGGAGTATCTTTTCGAGGGGGTGGTCGACGGCGAGATCACGACGGAACGCAGCGGAGCGGAGGGCTTCGGCTACGATCCGGTCTTTCGGCCGGAGGGGTATGCGGAGACCTTTGCGGAGATGCCGCTTGCGCTCAAAAACAGGATCAGCCACCGGGGGCGGGCGACGGCGAAACTGATCGATTTTCTGGCGGCGCTTTAGCGGACCTCCGGGGCGGGTCGCACCCTCCGCGTGGATGCGGCGGACCGGCCTGTCCGAAAAATTTTTTCGCAGGAAAAGAAAAAAGCGTATATTTGCAACCGAAATGCGCCGGTGAGGCGTTGTTTCCGGACGGCTCCGTAGTTCAATGGATAGAATTTCAGATTCCGGTTCTGACGATATGGGTTCGAATCCCGTCGGGGTCACAGTGGTCAACGACTTATTTTAGAAGAAAACGTCCCGCTTCTTGCACGGTAGAGAAGCTGGACGTTTTTGTTTTTCGGAGGAGGGAGCGGTATGTTTCTGATTTTCGGTGTCATGTGTCTCGGCATGGCGGTCGGGTGGGGGACCCGCCGCTCGTTGTTCCTCCGGCAGGCCGCCCGGCGTGTCGTCGGGATCGCCATCCTGCTGTTGATGCTGATTCTCGGCACGGAGGTGGGCGGGAACGAACAGGTGCTCGACCGCTTCGGCACCGTCGGACTCACAGCCGTTCTGTTGGGTACGGGGACGGTCGCCGGGGTGCTTGCGGCGGCGGCGATCGTTTGGCGGTACAGCTTTCGGGCGGTTGCGCCGCGTGCCTCTTCCGGGTCCGGCGCGACGGACGAACGGGCGGACGGCTCCGGCGGCAAGTGGTTCAGTTTAGTCATTGTCGGCCTCTTCGCGGCCGGAGTCCTCTTGGGCTGCCGGACGCCTGCGGCACGCTGGACCGGGGCATGGCCCCTGTCGATGTGGGCGCTGTATCTGTTGATGCTGGCCGTCGGGATGAGCGTCGGGAGCGATGCGGAGACGCTCCGCAACATCGTGCGCCAGCCGAAGCGGAGCCTGCTGGTTCCGCTGGCCTCCGTTGCAGGCTCGTGGGTCGGCGTTTCGGCGGCGTGGGGCCTGCTGCGCCTGACCGGGATCGGGACGATCGGATGGACGGATGCGATGGCTGTGGGTTCGGGACAGGGATACTATTCGCTGTCGGGGGTCTTGCTGGCCGAACTGCGCGGACCGGAGGTCGGGACGGTCGGATTGCTGGCCAATATCCTGCGCGAACTGCTGACGGTCGTGGGAGCGGCATGGATGGCGAGGCGGTTTTCGCCGCTCGGACCGATCTGCGCGGGCGGAGCGACGGCGATGGATGTCTCGCTGCCCGGCATTCTCCGCAGCTGCGGTCCGCACTATTTGGCGCTGGCTTTGCTGGAAGGGGCGATCACCGACTTGTCGGTGCCGCTGTTGGTCCCCTTTTTTGCAGGCATGGGGTAAGAGGATAGACCGAAAACGGCCGAACCCCCTTTCGTCCGGAAGAAAAACCTAATTTTGTACCGAACCCCTCTTTGGCCCCCTTCTGTCCCATGCGCAACCCCTATATCAGTTTTTTGCAAGCCTTCGGCATACTGCTCGTTGTTGTCGGCCATGCCTTTCCCGCCGGCGGAGACGACTGCGGCCTCTACCGGTGGATCTACAGTTTCCATATGCCCTTGTGGATCTTTCTGTCGGGCTACCTCCTGCGCTACACCGCTCCGGAGGCAGCGGCCGGAAGCTGTCCGCTGGCCGGAATCCGTTTCGGCGGTCGGGGCGGGTTCCTCGACAAAAAGGTCAGACGGCTGCTTGTGCCCTATCTCCTGCTCAGCACCCTCGTCTTTCTGCCCAAAGTGTGGCTCGGCCGATGGGCCGTCAAACCGGTCGAACTCTCGTGGGAGGCTTACTTCGGGATGCTCCTCGTGCCCTCGAAAAACGTTATTGTCTACTACTGGTTCCTGCCCACCGTTTTTCTGCTTCTGACCGGCACCGTGCTGTTCGCCAAGCTGTCGGACAAGCTCCGGCTCGGCGGCCGGGTGCCGCTTTGGGGGTGGATCATTGTCGCGCTGGGCCTCTCCGTTTGCAACCCGGCGGGCGGTGTCGGGTGGTTCAATCTCGGCGGCGCGGTCAAATTCGGATTTTTCTTTCTGCTCGGCATCGCCTACGGCTCGGACCGGGAGCGGATCGACCGCGCCCTGTCTCTGGACCACCCGTGGACGGCGGTCGGCTGGGGGGCGACCTCCGTGGCTGTCGTTCTGACCGGTTATGCAGACCTGAACCCGCTGTTTGAACGGCTTGCCGCCGTGTGCGGCATTCTGTTCTCCTTGTCGTTGGGGCACGTTTATCTGCGGGCCGGCTTCCGCTGGCTCGCTCCGTTGGACGGAGCCACCTATGCCATCTTCCTCTTTTCGTGGTTTCCGCAGTCGGCGCTGCGGGTGCTGCTCTACGACTTCGGCCGGCTGCCGGCAGGGGTCGGGGTGCCGCTGAGTACGCTGGCGGGCATCGCCCTGCCGTGGCTCGTGTGGCGGGGGTTGCAGTACGGCAAACGCTGGCCCGCAGGACGAATCGTAGCCCAATGGCTGGGGCAGTAAATTGTAAGTTTAACCGCTTGTAAAAGAGCCATTCGATGAGGAATAAGAAACTGTATTGGATATCGCCGATCATCGGTGTTGCCTGCCAGTATTTGGTTTTTTTCTCCTATGCGGGTTATGATGCTGTGTTTGTCGAACATAGCGCCGGGGGCCCCGTATCGACCGATGACTGGTTATTCGTAAATTTCATATACGGGTTCATTGTATTGCCTTTTATAGGTTTTTCATATGTTTATCTGTATTTGACCGATCGATTTATTGACCGGTATCGGATTGTTACGTGGTGTGCGATTGGTTTGATTCTGGGATGCAGCATTTTTGGCTGGCACGAGTTATTCGGTCGATACAGGACTGATTGTAGCGAAAAAATGCTCGCTTTTATTCGACATTTAATTTGGGTGGCCAGTTTTTTTGTCCCGGTATATGGGATAACGTATTGGTATGCGGGTCGAAAACATTAGTGTGTGTGTTGTAGCGCATTTTGAGGAGAGGACTATTTTGTATTTCCTCTATCTATCTATTGTAAGGTCGTTCGCCTTCTCCCGTCCCGGATAATTTCCGATCGTTTTTATATATTGCGCCAATTGTCGGTTGGACATCATAGACCCGGCCCGCACTGCCGCGCAGAATCGTGTCGAGGATTTTTTGTATCTTCGAGGCAGTCAAATAATCCGAACGTATGAAAAAACTGTTCATTCTTCTTAGTGCGGTTTCCGCCGCAGTCGCCGCCTGGGGCGCTCGCAAAGCCGATCCGCAGCCCCCCGTCCGCGTGGCCTGCATCGGCAACAGCATCACCTACGGCGCACAGGTCGAAGACCGCGAACGAAACTGCTATCCCGCCGTGCTGGGCCGGATGCTCGGTCCGGGATACGACGTGCGCAACTTCGGCCGCAGCGGGGCCACCCTGCTCAACAAAGGGCACAACCCCTACACCAAAACCGCCGAATATGCCGCCGCGATCGACTTTCGGCCCGACATCGCCGTGATTCACTTGGGCATCAACGACACCGATCCCCGGAACTGGCCCAACTACCGGGACGAATTCATTCCGGACTACACCGCCCTGATCGAGCGTTTCCGGGAGGCCAATCCGGCCGTGAAGGTCTACATTTGCCGCATGACCCCCATCCCGCACCGCCACCGGCGGTTCAAGGCCGGCACCCGCGACTGGCACCACCAGATACAGAAAGCCATCGAGCAGGTCGCTGCGAGTCAGCATACCGGACTGATCGACTTGGAGTCGGTCTTGAAAGACCGGCCGGAGCTGCTGCCGGACGCCCTGCACCCCAACGTCGAGGGGGCCAAACGGATGGCCGAACGGATCTACAGTGCCCTTACGGGCGATTACGGGAAGTTGCGCATGTCGCCGGTCTATACGGACAACATGGTTTTGCAGCGCGGTTCCCGGACCCGGATCGGCGGAGTGGCGAATGCCGGACGGCAGGTGCGCGTAACGCTCGCCGATTCGACCACGGCGTTGTCGAAATCGGGACGGCTCAAGATGGGGAAGGTCTACGCCTCGGACACCGTAACGGCGGGCGAAGACGGCCGGTGGGAGGTCCGCTTGCGGATAGAAGACCCCTTGTATTCCGGCGTGCTGACCGTTGCGACGGAGGATACGGTGGCCCTGTACCGGCATGTGGCGGTGGGCGAGGTGTGGATCGCGGCGGGCCAGTCGAACATGTCGTGGCCGGTGAGCCTCTCGGCCGAGCGCAGCGAGGCGCGGCCCCGTGCCGCCATTCGGCTGTTTCGGACCGATCCGACCTTTGCCAACGAACGGGGGCGGTTGGACAGCACCGAGCTGGCTCGGCTGAACCGGTTGGACTACATCCGGAACCCGCAGGGGTGGGTGCCGGGGAGCGACACGGCGGCGATGGAGGCTTTTTCGGCCGTGGCGTGGTTTTTCGGCCAGATGCTGACCGACTCGCTGATGCCCGGCGTGCCGGTCGGGCTGGTTGAGATCGCATTGGGCGGCGCACCGGCCGAGGCTTTCGTCGCACGGCACATTTTGGAGGACGATCCGGTGTTGGTGGACGTGCTGTACGACTGGCGCACCAATGAGATGACGCAGGACTGGGTGCGGAGCGTGATCACCCGGAACTTGGAGGGGGTGCGGAATCCGCAGCAGCGCCACTTTTTCGAGCCGGCTTACCTGTACGAGAGCCGCGTGGCGCCGATCGCAGCGGGATACGATGCGCTGGGGGTGATCTGGTACCAGGGCGAGAGCAATGCCCACAACGTGGAGCTGCACGAAAAGCTCTTCCCGGCGGTGGTGCAGAGTTTTCGGGAGGCGTTCCGGAACCCGCGCATGCCGTTCCACTTCGTGCAGCTCTCGTCGCTGAACCGGCCGAGCTGGCCGCATTTCCGCGACAGCCAGCGGCGGTTGGCGGAACGGATGGATCGGGTCGAGATGGTGGTGAGTTCGGACTGGGGCGATTCGACGGATGTCCACCCGCGCCACAAGAAACCGATCGGCGAACGGTTGGCGATGCTTTCCTACCGGAGGGGGCTCCACGCTCCGTTGGGAGAGAAATATACGCGGCGGACGAAACAGGTTATTGACCTCGCCACCCGCGGCGATACCGTGTATTGTCTGATCGCGCAGGAGCTTCGCACATCGGACGGCGGAGCGCCGCAGACCTTCGAATTGGCGGGCGAAGACGGCATTTTCTATCCGGCCGAGGCGCAGATTCACTCCTATCCGTTCAATGCCTCGGTCAGCGTCTGGTCGGACCGGGTTAAAAATCCGGTCTGGATCCGTTACGGCTGGCAGCCTTTCACGCGGGCCAATCTGTACGGGATGCGGTTTGACCGATGGCTGCCGTTTTCGACTTTCCAACTGAAGGTGAATCCCCATCGGCGGTAAAGCCGGTCGAAAAAATGTATCTTTGAACGAAACCAATCCAACTCAACTTTTTTATGAGACCAATACGATCGAGCTTAGCCGCAGCAGCGGCGGGCATCTGGCTGGCCGGCCTCGGAACGGCGCAGGCGCAGCAGGGTACCGAGTGGCAGGACCCGGCGGTGAACGAGATCAACCGGGCGCCGATGCGGGCCTCCTATTTCGCCTACGAAACCCCGGAGCTGGCGCAGGCCGGAGAGCCGGAGCATTCGGCCCGCTACCTCTCCCTGAACGGCAAGTGGAAATTCTTCTTCGTCGAGAATGCCGATCAGCGGCCCACCGATTTTTACAAGACCGACTATAATTCCGCCGGGTGGGGGACGATCTCCGTACCGGGGATCTGGCAGGTCAACGGCTACGGCGATCCCGTCTACATCAATCCGGGCTATCCGTGGAGCCATATCGAACGGCCCGTGCCCCCGCATATTCCCTCCCAGGACAACTGCGTCGGGTCGTACATCCGGGAGGTAACCGTGCCGGCGGACTGGAAAGGGGATGCGCTCTACATCCATTTCGGGAGCGTTACCTCCAACCTCTACCTGTGGGTGAACGGCCGTTTCGTCGGCTACAGCGAAGACAGCAAACTGGGGGCGGAGTTCGACCTCACGAAATACTTGGTTCCGGGGGCGGAGAACAAGATCGCCTTTCAGGTTTTCCGGTGGAGCGACGGGAGTTGGCTCGAAGACCAGGACTTCTGGCGGCTCAGCGGGGTGGCGCGCGGGGTCTACCTCTATGCCCGGCCGCAGACCCGGTTGGGCGATATCCGGGTGGTTACGGAGTTGGACGAACAGTACCGGGACGCCGTGCTGAAGGTGGAGACCGAGGTGGTGGGGGCGACGGGGGCGACCCGCGTCGACCTGACGCTGACCGATCCGTCGGGGGCGGTGGTGGCGTCGCAAACCGGAATCCGGCCGGGCAAGGGGGGCGCCGTGAAAGCGGATCTGCCGGTCGACAATCCGGCCAAATGGAGTGCGGAGTCGCCGACCCTCTACCAACTGTTGGTGGCGGTCGACAACGGGAGCGGCCGGGCTGCGGCACGGGAGTACATCCCGGTGAATGTCGGCTTCCGAAAGATCGAAATCCGGAACGCACAGGTGTTAGTCAACGGGCAGCCGGTGCTCTTCAAAGGGGCCGACCGACACGAAATCGACCCGACGTACGGCTACCACGTGCCGCGCGAGACGATGCTCAAGGATATCGAACTGCTTAAACGGTTCAACTTCAATGCCGTGCGGACCTCGCACTACCCGAACGACCCTTACTGGTACGATTTGTGCGACCGGTACGGGATTTACATCGTGGATGAGGCCAATATCGAGGCGCACGGCATGGGTTACGGCAAGGAGAATCTGGGGAGCGACCCGCGGTTCGGGCAGGCGCACATCGAGCGGGGTTCGCGCATGGTGATCCGGGACAAGAACCACCCGTCGGTGATCTTCTGGTCGATGGGCAACGAGTCGGGCGACGGCGCCAACTTCCGCAAAGAGTACGAGTGGATCAAAAACTACGACCGGACGCGGCCGGTGCAGTACGAGCGGGCGATCTGGGATGCGACCGACACGACGGGGGCGCATTACAGCGACATCTGGTGCCCGATGTACACGCGGGTGAGCGAGCTGGAACGGCTGGGGCAGGACCCGAACCTCGGACGGGTGGACAGCCGGCCGGTGATTTTGTGTGAGTATGCCCATGCGATGGGGAACTCGCTCGGCGGATTTGCGGACTACTGGGAGGTGATCCGCCGCTATCCGAACCTGCAGGGGGGATTCATCTGGGACTTCGTGGATCAGGCGCTGCGGGGGTATGACAAAAACGGAAACATGATCTACACCTACGGCGGAGACTACGGGAAATACACGGTGTCGGACAACAATTTCAACTGCAACGGCTTGGTCAACCCCGATCGCGAGCCGAATCCCCACATGTACGAAGCGGGATTCGTGCAGCGCTCCATTCTGACGACGCCGGTCGATTTGCAGCGGGGGATCGTGGAGGTCTACAACGAAAACTTCTTTATCGACCTGTCGCGTTACGCTTTGGTATGGCAGCTCAAGGCGAACGGGACGGTGATTCGGCAGGGGACGGTTTCGGATCTGGACGTGGCTCCGCAGCAGCGGGTTCAGGTTGCGCTTCCGGACTATGCGCTTCCGGTTTCGGTGTCGGGCGAGCTGCTCTTGGATGTGGAGTATGTGCTGAAGGTGCAGGATGGGATTCTGCCGGCCGGGACGGTGGTGGCTTACGACCAGATGACGGTGCGGCCGTACGACGACTGGGTGGCGGCGGTGGTTGCGCAGGGTGTCCGGCCGACGGTCGAACCGAACCGCCGGGCGATCGTTGTCGTGGCGGGATCGGACCGGATCTATTTCGACCGGACCACGGGCCTCATGACCGACTACACGTTGGACGGCACGGAGTTGATCGAGAAGGGCCGTGCATTGCGGCCGATGTTCTGGCGCGCCCCGACGGACAACGATTACGGGGCCGGGATGCAGAACCGGTTCGCGCTGTGGAAAAATCCGGTGATGCGGCTTAAGTCGATCGGAGATTCGACCCTTGCGGACGGGAATATTCGGGTGAGGAGTGTGTTCGAGCTGCCGAGGCTCTCGGCGACGCTGACGATCGACTACACGATCAACGGGGCGGGCGAGATCGGGGTTTCGCAGAAACTGACGACCGATCCGGCAAAGGAAAAGATGCCCGATCTCTTCCGGTTCGGGATGGAGCTGACGATGCCGGGGAGCTTCCGCACGATCGACTTCTACGGGCGCGGTCCGGTCGAAAACTACATCGACCGGCAGGGGGCGGCCCGGATCGGACGTTTCACGCAGTCGGTGGACGACCAGTACTGGGGCTATATCCGTCCGCAGGAGAGCGGGAACAAGAGCGATTTGCGGTGGTGGCGGATGACGAATCGCGACGGGGTGGGCTTGCTGATCGAGTCGGCGGCGCCGTTCGAGGCTTCGGCCCTGCCGTATGCGATGGAGGATCTGGACGATGGGGCGGCGAAAGACCAGCGCCATTCGGGTTCGCTGCAAAAACGGGATTTCGTAACGGTCAACATCGCTTCGCGGCAGATGGGCTTGGGGTGCGAGGACAGCTGGGGGGCGTGGCCGTTGGCGAAGTACCTGCTGCCGTACGGAGATTATGAGTTCGATTTCGTGCTGAGACCGGTTGTGAGACGGTAGGTTCTTCCTGCCCGTGAGGGAATGAAAAAGTCTCGCCTTGCCATACCGCAAGGCGAGACTTTTTCGTACAGCATCTCTCGCTTTTGCCCCGTCGCTCCAGCCGCCGTCCGCCGAATCGGGCAGAGCACTCCCTAAAACGCGAAGACCAAATTCGCTCCCCACGTGAGCGGTTTGCCCCGCTGGATAAACGACCGGCCGAACGACTCGAAGTAGAACGCCCCGTACGACCGGTTCAGCAGGTTGCGCCCCCACAGCTCCAACCGCACGAAATCGTGCCGGAACGACACCTTCGCATGCAGCAGGCCGTAGAACGGCTGCCGGACATCGTTCGCCTCGGTCCAGTAGATCCGCCCCGCCCCCGTGTACTGCGCCGCAAAAGTCATCTGGTTCACCCAGCCGCCCGGCCGGTTCAGCGTGTAGGCCGCTCCCGCCGAAAAGGTGTGTTGCGGCACATAGGGAATGAACTTGCCCCGGTAGTCGATCCGTTCGCCCGCCGTATTCGTTCCCCCGTCATAGTCGCGGAACGTGGCATGCGTGAATCCGTAGTTGAGGTCGATCGTCAGCCCCTCTGCTATCCGCAGCCCCGCTGTCGCCTCCACCCCATAGCTGATCCCCCGCCCCGCGTTGGTCAGAATGCGTCCGCTGCCGCCGTCCACGAACTGCGTCAGCTGCACGTCGCGAATGTCCATCAGGAACAGGGTCAGTTCGGCATTCAGCCGGCCGCCCCAGAACGTGCCCCGCGTTCCCAATTCGTAGTTCCACGTCTGTTCCGGTTTGTAAGCCAGCGCGTGGCGGATACCCCCCTGTTGCTCTCCCTCCGCCGCCTTGCCCGTCAGGGCCGCCGTCTGTCTGCCCATCGCCGGCCGCGCCGCCCGCAGGCTGTCCTGGAGCACCTCCGAAAACATCTGGATGTTATACCCCCCCGCCTTGTAGCCTTTCGCCACCGTCAGGTAGGTCATCACCTCCGGCGTACATTCGTACTTCAGCGAGATTTTCGGCAGCCATTGCAGAAAATGCTGATCCTCTTCGCCCGTCAGCCTCTTCTCGATCGGCATCTCGACCCCGGCCGGCGGCAGCATCGGAATCCCTCCCGGTTTGTTGGAGGCCAGCAGGTCGATCGCCATGCGGGTGTCGTATTTCAGGTACTGTTTTTCGTAGTCGAGCCGGAGGCCGAGCGTCAGCGACAGCCCCTCGGTCAGCAGGTTGTTGAAGGTCGACTGGTGAAACAGGGCTGCCCCGGCCGCCGGCGTGCGGTAGCTCCCCGGATTGGGAATCTCGTCGTCCAAGATCGTCAGCGCCACCGGCATCTGAATGTTGTCGAAAACCGGCTGAAGAATCTCCCGGATTCCGTCCTGCTTGAACAGCACGTCGCCCTCCGTGGTCAGACGGTTGTAGAAAGCGAATGCCCCGGCCGACCACTGGTAGTTCCGGTCCGACACCGACCGCACGGCGAACTCCTGGTTGACCGAATGCTGGTGCTGCCGCTGGTTGATCGTGAAGATGCTCTTCGGGGTGAAGTCCTGATCCATCCACATGTCGTCGTCCAACCACTGGTATCCGGTGTTGGAGGTGAAAAGGATCTCTCCGGTGCGGTACTCGAACCGGAGCGAGTTGTTGCTCATCCGGCGCAGGTAGTTCCCCCGGTCGTTGTAGTCCACCGGGGCGATCTTGCGCGACTCTTTGTCGTACAGCCCGTAGGCGAAAGCCCCCTGGTCGGTGAAGTCGAAACTGGAGGCTAACAGGGCGTTCAGGCGGGGGTTGATTCTCCACTCCAATTTGAGCCGCCCGCCGGCCGATTGTCCTTCGTCGGCCTTTTTGCCGGTGTATTCGTTGCGGAAGTAGCCCCCCTCGCGGTCGTAGTAGGCTCCGACACTCAGCCCCACGTTGTCGCCGAATTTGGAGAGTTTCGATATTTTGGCGTTCCACGTGCCGTAATTCCCCCCGCCTATGGAGAGTTTGTGTCCTTGGTACTCCAGCGGCGAGAGGGTGTAGACGTTGATGATCCCTCCCATGGCGTTGCGGCCGTACAGCGTGCCCTGCGGGCCGCGCAGCACTTCGATGCGCTGGAGGTCCATGAACTCGAAATCGAACGTGGATTTGTCCATGTACGGAATGTTGTCCACGTACATGGCCACGCTCTGCCCGCTGCTGCGCGCTCCGGCGCCGCGCAGGTAGACGGGGGTGGTCAGTTTCGACCCGTAGTCCGGAATGAACAGGTTGGGAACGAAAGCGCTGAGGTCTTTGACCGATTCGATCTGCCGGTTGGCGATCTTCGCAGGAGTTACGAGCGATACGGCAGCGGGCAGGCGTTGGAGGTCGTTGGTCTCCTTGGCGGAGGAGCGGACGACGACCTCTTCGGCCACCCATGTGCGGAGGACGGTATCCCGGTCGGAGGCCGGCAGGAGGGAGGCCTCCCCTTCGCGCCCGGCCACCCGGCCGGCCGTACCCAGAATCGTTGTGCAGACAAGAATTGCCAGTCGTTTCATCGTCTTTTGGAGTGTACTGTTTCCGTCTGCAAAATAAGGGGTTCCTGCCGCCCCGGACAATCGCTATTTGTAGTGATTTCGGCCTCGGCCGTTTTCTCACCGGACGAGGAAATCGCTCTGCGCCAGATGGTCGTAATAGGTCTGGAGCAGCGCCTTGAGCCGCTCCACCTGCACCGGATCCGGACGAACGCCCCGGTCGATCCGGTTGTGCTGTTCCAATGAATCGCTGTGCAGGTCGAACAGATGGGTAACTTCGTGTTCGTCGAAGAACATCGCTGCGGAGTCGGTGATCCACTGGAACGATTCGTTCAGGTAGTTGATGGCGAAGGCCCGCTCCGCCGTCCGCGCGGAGTCGGCCCGCACGGCGAAAATGTCCTGCCCGTAGGCGAAGAAGGGCTTCTCGTAGCCCGTCAGCCCGAGGATCGTCGGCATCAGGTCGATCTGCTGCGCCACGTGCGGGTCGTCGCCCCGCAGCGAACCGTCCGGCGTGTAAAGGAAGAGGATGATGTGGGAATTGCCGGTGGGTGTTTTCGACACTTCGCCGTAGACCTCGCTCGATACATGGTCGGCCGTGAAGACGAAGAGCGTGTTCGCGAACCACGGCTGTCTCCGGGCATAGGCGAAGAAGTCGCGCAGCGACCGGTCTGTATAGGCCACCGGCCGCTGCACTTTCGTCCGCCCTTCGGGCAGCGTCGCGGCGTCTCCCTCCGGCACGACGAACGGGTGGTGCGACGAGAGGGTGAAGATCGTGGCGAAAAAGGGTTTCGGAGCCTCGTCCAACTCGCGCGCCATGTACTGCATGAACGGGCCGTCCCAGATCCCCCAGTGTCCGTCGAAGTCGCCTGTCCCCATCCGGGCTTCGTAATCCTCGCGTGTGCGGGCCTCTTCGACGCCGGACAACTTGGCATAGGCCACGAAGCCCATCGACTTGTTCTCCGATCCGTTGAAGAACCAGGTGGAGTAGCCCTCCTCGCCCAACAGCCGGCCCAGACCGCGGGTCTCGCCTAACGACTGCGGGGTGATGACGAACGGTGTCTTGAACGAGGGGATCGAACTCAGCACCGACGGCAGGGCGTCGATCGACTTGCGTCCGTTGGCGTAGCCCCGCCGGAAGAGGTATCCCTCGCGCATCAGCGAGTCGAGGAACGGCGTGTAGTCCGCTCCGTCGCCGTACAGCTCCGGGTTGAGGTAGGCGGAGTGTTCGTAACTGAAACTTTCTAAAACGAAGATCAGGATATTTTTGCCGCGCTGTGTCCCGAACCGGTCGTGGCGCAGGCTGTCGGCCGCGGGGTAGTGGTAGGGCGAGAACCGGGCGGCCAGTTCGGTGCTGTCCGAAAAGTACCGCAGGGGGGTGATCTGTTTGTTGCTCATCGTCCGCAGTACGCAGAAAGGGTTGCAGAGTACCACGGAGGCTTTGGCGGGCGATACGGCGTACTGGGCGGCCTGACTCATCGCGACGGGGCGGATGGCATGGCTCAGCCCGCCGCGCATGCCGCCCACGAGCAGCACGACGGCGGCGAGGGTCAGCAGGCTGTTGACCGCAACGAACAGCCCCGGCTTCTTCAACCGGCTCGGTGCCGGTTTCACCTGCCGGTAGAGCCACACGGCGCCCCACACCAAACCGATGCCGATCGGCAGCAGGTACCAGTTTTCGCCGACGGCTTTCCAGAGGATATGGCCGGTGTTGTCGTTGCCGGCGAAGTGCAGTTCGTCGATGGTGATCCGTTTCTTGGCGTAATGGAAGTAGACGCTGTCGGCGAGGTTCAGCAGCACGACCACGCTGCTGACGACGACCCAGATTCCGAACAGCATCCGCTGGTATCCTGCCTGTTCGCGGGCGCGGAGGGGAAGCAGCGACAGCACGACGAACAGGGTGTAACAGTAGCTGATGTTGGCGGTGTCGAACAACAGGCTGCCGCGCACCAAGGCGGGGATCTCGGCTGCGGTCATCGGGCCGAGGGTGTCGGTGTTGGCGAGGTAGAAGATCGCGCGCAGGGCGGCCAGCAGCACGTAAACGATCAGGAGCCGCCACACTAAGACGGTCAGGGTGTTGTGCAGTCCGGATCGCAGTCGTTCGTTCATCGTTCGCATTCGTTCGGCTTGGTGGAGGGAAAGGTTCGGTTCCACTCCGGTAAATCGACGCAAAGGTAATGATAGTTTTGCGGTGATGAAAAAAGCGTATCTTTGTGGGAAGACCACCCAAACACTCTGCATCGCGATGCGACAACTCCTTATTCTGCTCAAGAAAGAGTTTTTACAGATATTTCGCGACCGGTTCATGCTTCGCGTCGTGATTTTGCTGCCGGTCGTGCAGTTGTTGGTGCTGCCGTTGGCGGCCGATTACGATCTCCGGAACTTTCGGATGGCTGTCGTCGACCGCGACAATTCGCCGTTCAGCCGGCGGTTGCTGACCAAATTGCAGGCGGGCGGTTATTTTACCATGGCTGCTTCGGCGGCCTCGTGGAGCGAGGCGGAACGGCTGGTCGAACGGGGCGAGGCCGAGATGATCGTCGAAATTCCGTACCGTTTCGAACGCGATCTGGTGCGGGGCGAGGGACCGGAGGTGGCGGTGCATGTCTCGGCGATCAACGGGCTGAGTGCCGGGGTGGCGGCCGGGTATGTCAATTCGATCGTGGGGGATTTCGGGGCGGAGCTGGTCGGGGAGCGGCTGCTGCCGGCCGGCGGGACGGGTGAGAACGGGACTGCGCCGGAGGTGAGGGCGGTGGTGCAGGAGTGGTACAACCCGCGGTTCAACTACAAAACGGTGATCGTACCGGGAATCTTGGCCCTGCTGATAACGATCTCCGGACTGTCGATGACGGCGCTTAACTCGGTCAAGGAGAAGGAACGGGGTACGATCGAACAGCTGAATGTTACACCGATGAGTCGCACGCAGTATATGCTGACGAAGATGATTCCGTTTTTCCTGATCGGCACAGTGCAGTTCTCGATCGGGCTGGCGATCGCGCGGTCGGTCTATGCAGTGCCGCTGCTGGGGAGTGTGGGGGTGCTCTACGGGGTGGTGGCTCTCTACCTCGTGGGGGTGCTGTGTCTGGGGTTCATGATCGCCAATTTCTCGAATACGCAGGTGCAGTCGATCTTCCCGACGTTCTTCATCATGATGATCCTGATCTTGATGAGCGGACTCTTCACGCCGGTCGAAAGCATGCCGCTCTGGGCACAACGGGTGAATGTGGTCAATCCGGTGGCGCATGTCATTGCGTCGATCAAAATGCTGCTGGTCAAGGGAAGTGCGGCAGAGGATCTGAAACTGCACTGGATCGCTCTGGGCTGCTTCGCAGGGGCAATGGGGTTCCTCTCGGTCGCTACGTTCCGTAAACTCAAGGCTTGATTTTTTTCAATGTCTCCCTGTTCTTTGGGGCTGGGTCTGGAACCGTTCTTTTTCTGAAGAAAAAGAACCAAAAAGACTTTGGGGAAT
>JAFLSI010000200.1 GCA_022511025.1 Rikenella sp.
GCTTGCGCATTCCATGACCGTGCGCGGTGATGTGCTTCGCTTTACTTTGGGCCGGGTTAAGGGGGCGCTAATGCAAAAATTACCCTTGCGCCCCCTTAACCCGACCCAAAAGCAAAACAAACATAGGTCCGAGGCGGCCATAGCGATACGCAGTATCGCCTAAAGTTTTTCTGGTTCTCTTTGTTCACAAAGAGAACAGTACCCTCCCATCACCAAAGAACAAAACAACAAAAAACGGGCGATAAAAAACGGGGAAGATGAGTTTGGATTTGACCCGCCAGAGTCTGCTGAAGACACTGTTTTATTTTGTGTTGTTAGCAGTCATATTTTGGGGAGCCGAGCTTGCGCATCCCCAGCATTCCGGGTTGGTAGCCGCCGCCCATGCGACCCCTGTATTCGCCCCGCCGGCAGGGATGCCCCTCGGTCATGCGATCGACTACTGGATCGGTTATGTGCCCGGTGTCGGGATTTTGCTCTCCTCGATATTGGTTTTCGTCAACTCGTTTTTCGTAACCCGGATCGTAATCCGGAACGTCATCTTTTTGGAGCGGACCTATATGCCCGCAATCATCTATCTGCTCGTCAGTTCCGGGTATTACAACTCCTATATGAGTTTTCGGCCGCTGCTGGTCGCCTTTCTGCTGCTCGTGGCCCTCGAAATCATTTTCAGGAGCTACAATTACAAAGGTCTGGCGACAGGACCCTATCTGACAGTCGGTTTTATTTTGGGCGTTGCCGGGACGATCTATGCACCGGCTCTGTTGTTGGTGGCGCTGTTGCCGATCGGATTCCTTATTTTCCGGCTTTTCGACCTCCGCGAATGGGTGGCGGCGTTCGGAGGATGGTTTCTGCCTCTGTTTTTCAACGCCTATGCCGTTTGGATCGGAGGAGGAGAGTTCTTGAGTGTCTTTCGCTCGTGCCGGGAGGCGCTGATGACGCCGCTGGCCTTGCCGTCGGTGAGGCTCTTCAGCAGTTTCGAGTGGACGTTCATCGGATGTATGGCCATCCTCTTCGCACTCTCGATCATCACTTTTCTCGGACGGAGCCGGAGCTACAAACTCAAACCGTTCAAGGTCTATATGTTTTTTATCTGGATGTTCGTCGTGGCGGTGCTTATCCTGACTCTTGTCCCGTGCCGGTCGCTCTACCAGCTGCCTATTCTGGCGATTCCTCTGTCTGTAATCATTCCGACCTATTTCAACAGCCGAAAACCGAACTTCGTCTCCAATTTCCTCTACGTGCTCTTGATGGGCTGCGCTGTGGTCATCCACCTCTTGCCGTTTTTCTTGTAATGTTTTGGAGTCGGGTTTGGAACCGTTCTTTTTCTGAAGAAAAAGAACCAAAAAGACTTTCGGGAATGCTTG
>JAFLSI010000201.1 GCA_022511025.1 Rikenella sp.
AGTCAGATGCTCTATTCAATTAAGCTACGGTGCCGTTGCGCATCGGAACTTTCGCTCCCGATGCGGAGGCAAAGGTAATCATTCCGCGCCATTTTCCAAAACTCCGCAGGCTGCGGCCCGACAAACAAAACAGTTGCGACTCTTTCCTCTCCGGAACAGAACGGAAAGTATGCCAAGAATGGGCTGGCTTCCAGAATAATAAATTTTATCTTTGCACAAACTCATTCTAAAGTTCTCGAACGATGAAAACTCTTTCTGAACTCGAAGCGGCTATCGTCGACGGCTACCGGCTCTCCACGGAGGAGGCGCTCGACTTGCTGCACGGGGCCGATCTTGACGGCTTGTGCGAAGCGGCCGATCGGGTGCGGCAGCGTTGCATGGGCGACCGGTTCGACACTTGTTCGATTATGAATGCCCGCAGCGGCCGTTGTTCGGAGGATTGCAAGTGGTGTGCCCAGTCGGCCCACCACCGGACGGCGATCGATGTCTACCCGCTGACGAACAAGGAGGAGGCGCTGCGCCATGCTCGGGACAACCATGACAAAGGGGTGGCGCGGTTTTCGCTCGTAACCAGCGGCCGGACGATGACGGACGAACAGATCGACCGGTGTGTCGAAATTTACCGCACGATTGCCGACGAATGTTCCGGATTCCGGAATGGCAAGCTGTGCGCTTCGATGGGGCTGCTGAGCCGGGAGCAGTTGCTGAAACTGAAAGAGGCGGGGGTGGGCCACTACCATTGCAATATCGAGACGGCACCGTCGCACTTCCCGAAACTTTGCACCACGCACACGTTGGATGAAAAACTGAAAACGATCGGCTGGGCGAAGGAGGTGGGGCTGAAGATTTGCAGCGGCGGGATTATCGGCATGGGTGAGACGGCGGAACAACGGATCGAGATGGCTTTTGCGCTGCGAGACATCGGGGTCGCTTCGATTCCGGTCAATATCTTGAATCCGATTCCGGGGACGCCGCTCGAAAAGATGGACCGGCTGTCGGACGACGACATTTTGCGGACGTTCGCGCTGTTCCGACTGATCAATCCGCGGGCTTACATTCGGTTTGCGGGGGGGCGGACGCTGCTGAAACCGGAGTTGCAGGAACGGATCTTGCACAGCGGGGCGAATGCGGCGGTTGTGGGCGATTTGCTGACGACGATCGGGTCGGGGATTGCGGAGGATTGGGAGTTGTTCATCCGCAACGGTTTTTCTTTGTAGGGCGGTTGGGGGTCCTGTCGGCACCGCGGGCGACGGACGCGTTGCGTCTTTTGTTGTCCGCCTCTACCAGCGTCCGACGCCGGGGGGATTTGTTCCGAGCAAACTAATCGGCTGGAGTGCCCAGCGGCACCCCTCCGCG
>JAFLSI010000202.1 GCA_022511025.1 Rikenella sp.
GACCCGGCACCAAAACACAAACAACAAAAAACAGGCGGGGTTATTTGTCGATTTCGGATGGATTGACCGCGTAATAGATTGCATTTTGGTTACCGAAGATCCGTCCGAATCCCTTGACATCCTCCGACGTCCAGTTGCTCATTGTTTCGCCGTAAGCCCCGAACCGATTCGACATCAAGTCATGCGGCGAATCGACCCCCACCACCACGAAACGGTAGGGCAGCAAGTCTACGAAGACCTCCCCTGATACATTGCGTTGCGAGCTTTCGAGGAACGCCTCCATATCGCGCATGACCGGATCGTAGTACTGTCCCTCGTGGAGGTAGTTGCCGTAGAACGCCGAGAGTTGGTCCTTCCAGAAAAGCTGCCACTTGGCCAGCACATGTTTTTCGAGCATGTGGTGCGCCTTGATGATGATCATCGGCGCCGCCGCCTCGAATCCGACCCGTCCTTTGATGCCGATGATTGTGTCCCCGACATGCATATCCCGCCCGATGGCATACGGTGCCGCGATGCGTTGCAGCTCTTGGATCGCTTTGACTTTGTCATCGTACCGTTTGCCGTCGATCCCCACCAATTCGCCCCGTTCGAAAGTCAGCGCGATCCGTTTTGCCGGTGCATCGTGCGCCACTTTCAGCTGCGACGGATAGGCTGCTTCGGGTAACGTTTCGGACGAGGTCAGAGTCTCTTTCCCGCCGACCGAGGTGCCCCAAATCCCTTGATTGATCGAGTATTCGGCTTTCTTGAAGTCGAAGTCGACGCCGTGCGACCGCAAATACCCGATCTCCTCTTCCCGCGACAGACGCTTTTCGCGGATCAGGGCAATTACTTCGATCTCCGGTGCTATGATATTGAAAATCATGTCGAACCGTACTTGGTCGTTCCCGGCGCCGGTCGACCCGTGGCACAAATAGTCCGCTCCCAACTCTTTGGCGTACTTGGCGATTGCGGTGGCCTGCGAAATCCGCTCCGAACTCACTGAAATCGGATAGGTGCTGTTCTTAAGCACGTTCCCGAAGATCATGTATTTGATGCTCTGCTCGTAATAGGTCTGCGATACGTCGAGCCGAACGTAACTGGCTACGCCCAACCCTTTGGCACGCTGCTCGATCTTGGCAAGCTCTTCGGCCGAAAACCCGCCGGTGTCGGCCAAGGCGGCATGCACTTCCAACCCTTGCTCTTTGGCTAAGTAAATGGCGCAGTACGAGGTGTCCAATCCACCGCTGAAAGCAAGCACAACTCTCTTCTTTCCCATATCCAAATTCTGTGTAATTTAATTGTTCGTTTTCTGTTGTTTGTGTTTTGTGTCGGGTA
>JAFLSI010000203.1 GCA_022511025.1 Rikenella sp.
GCTTTTGACGGGTTGCGGTTCGACAACTTCCGACCGCCGGACGGAAACGGGGCTTGCCGGAATCGACCGGTTGTTCGAACAGACGGAACTTCATCGGTTGCAAGCCGTCGCGATACCGATCCGCAGCGCGGATTTGGCCGATTTCGGATACCTGACCTGTGTGGACAGTCTGTTGATCCTAAACGGCAATTACGGCGATTACAGTGTCGCCGTGTTCGACCTGCACAGCGGATCACGTGTCAACCGTTTGGCTTTCAAAGGAAAAGCTGAAAACGAATTTTTGCAGATCGGCGATCTGGCGGGTCGGGACGAGGGGGTGATGCTGTTCGGCCGCATGCCTTCGCGCGCGGTGTGGATCCCCAAACCGCAGTTAACGGACAGTTTTCCGGACTTGGTGTCGACCGACCTGGCTTTCGAGCAGGGCGATTATCTGTCGCTGGCTCCGATTGCCGGCGGACGCTATATAGCCACGGGGCGTTTCTCCATGCCGGAATCCCGGAACCATCAGTTTGCTCTGGTCGGACCGGACGGCCGGTTGCAACGGACATTCGAAGACTACCTGCTCAACGACGAAATCGCCGAACTGCCCAACTACAATTTAGCCTACGGCTATCAAGGAAATTTCGCGGTTACGCCGAACGGGAAAAACGGTTTATACAGCGGCTGGAACCATGCGGTATGGCGGTTCTACGACTTCAGCGGCGAACAGCCGCGCAAGGTTCGGGAATACGCTTTCGTACTGCCTTGTTTCTCGCCGCGCGACGGAGCACGCTACGGCGTTCAGCATGTCGTGGGAAAATCCATCGGCGGTTCGCTTTGCGCCACCGCCTCCGATTCGCATTATTACCTGCTTTTTTCGGAAAAACCGTACGGAACTTACGACGCTTATTTTGCCGACCGGATTTATATCTTTGATCTGCAAGGCAATCCGACCGGCCGGATAGAGCTGGACCGGGAGGTGATCGCCATCGCATACTGGGCCGGACAACACGCTTTGATCGGATGTGCGACGGATGCGGAGGGAGAGCCGCAGATCGTGAAATTCGACCTGCCATTCTGAATCCGGAGGAGGAGACGGCCGCGTGGACGAAAAACGTGGAAAAAATAGGAGTGTGCAATAATTACAATCGGAAAATGAAAAACGTTTTGTTCTCCGCGTTGTGCGGGATGCTTTTGACGGGTTGCGG
>JAFLSI010000204.1 GCA_022511025.1 Rikenella sp.
GCCTATACCCTCAGAGAGAACTGTTCTTTCTGTGAACAGAAAGAACCAAAGAAACCTGAGCACGCATCCCGGTGGGATGCTACAGCTGTCTCTATCCCGCAAAGAAAACCCCAGCAAAAACAACGGGGCTGACAATCTCTCTACAAAACGCCCCCCCGTTCCAAGAGAGTCTCCATCTGCGTCTGCAACGCCCGCGCCGCCTGCGCCGCCGCCTCCGCAAAATCACGGCCGGACGAAGCATAGATGATCCCCCGCGACGAATTGACCAGCAAACCGCATTGCCGATTCATCCCGTATTTCGCCACCTCTTCCAGCGATCCGCCCTGCGCCCCGACCCCCGGTACCAGCAGGAAATGGTCCGGCACGATCGCCCGCACCCGCTGCAACTCTTCCGCCCGCGTCGCTCCGACCACATACATCGTATTGTTTTCCGTTCCCCAGTCCATCGAACTTTTCAGGACGCGTTCGTAGAGCATTTCGCCGTTTTCGAGCCGCAACGTCTCGAAATCCTGAGCCGAAGCATTCGACGTCAGCGCCAGCAGAACCGCCCACTTCCCCGCATAGGCATAGAAAGGCTCGGCCGTATCGCTCCCCATGTAAGGCGACAGCGTTACGGCATCGACATCCATCTCCTGAAAAAACACCCGCGCATACATCTGCGACGTATTGCCGATATCGCCGCGTTTGGCATCGGCAATGATGAACTGCTCCGGATACCGGTCCCGCAAATGCCGAACGGTCTTCACCAACGCATTCCACCCCTTGACCCCTGCCGCTTCGTAGAAAGCGAGATTCGGTTTGTAGGCAACACAGTACGGAGCCGTCGCTTCGATAACCGCTTTGTTGAATTCGAAAAGGGGGTCCTCCTCGCCCAGCAAATGCTGGGGAACTTTTTTCAGATCGGTGTCGAGTCCGACGCACAGGAAACTCCGCTTGCGCCGGATCTGTTCGAATAACTCTTGCGCTGTCATACTCTGTATTTATATAATGCTCGTTTTTTGTTGTTTGTGTTTTGGAGCCGGGGTCTGGAACCGTTCTTTTTCTGAAGA
>JAFLSI010000205.1 GCA_022511025.1 Rikenella sp.
TCCGGGCGGAGTGGGGGAGTCCGATCGCGGTGAACAGCGGCTACCGCTGCCCGGCGCTGAATGCGGCGGTGGGGGGTGTCTCGACCTCCCAGCATCTCCGGGGCGAGGCGGCGGACATCTCGGCCGGCACGCCGGCCGAGAACAGACGGCTGTTCGACCGGATCATCGCGATGCAGAGGGCCGGAAAGATCGCTTTCGACCAACTGATCGACGAGTCGAACTACCGGTGGATACACATTTCCTACCGAACCGAGGGGAACCGCGGCCGGGTATTGCACCTGTAGGTGCTGCGGGCCGACGCCACCCCCGGCGGAGGGACGCAACCTTTCCTCGCTGCCGCGCCGGTTGCTCCTCCGCTGGCGTCGGCCCGTCGTAGCTTACAGTTCAGCCAGCAGCGGCAGCGCCCGGTCTTTCTCCGAGAGCAGCAACTCGCCGGGCTGGAACCCGTAGTGCGCCAACCGCCAGTCCACCCCGATCTGCGGGTCGTCCCACCGGACACCCCCTTCGAACTCCGGATGGTAGTAGTCGGTGCATTTGTAAAGGAACTCGGTGTCGTTGACCAAGGTCAGAAACCCGTGGGCGAACTGCGGCGGAACGTAGAATTGCCGTTTGTTCTCCGCCGTCAACTCTATGCCGTACCACCGGCCGCGGGTCGGACTGTCGGGCCGCAGATCCACAGCGATGTCGTACACGGCTCCGGCTACGACCCGGATCAGCTTCCCCTGCGCATGCCGGCGCTGGAAATGCAACCCGCGCAACACACCGCGCCGGGACTTGCTGTGGTTGTCCTGCACGAACGTTACCTCTTCGCCGAGCAAAACGTCGAACTCCCGCTTGGCGTAAGTCTCCATGAAAAATCCGCGCGCGTCGCCGAACACGACTGGCTCGATTACGACCAATCCTTCAATCGGAGTCGCTATCTTCGTAAACTTCATCCTTTTGTCTTGTTTTCTCTTTTTGTATGTTTTTTGGGCGTACGGGAGGGTACTGTTCTCTTTGTGAACAAAGAGAACCAGAAAAACTTTAGGCGA
>JAFLSI010000206.1 GCA_022511025.1 Rikenella sp.
CTTTTTGGTTCTTTTTCTTCAGAAAAAGAACGGTACCCTCTTGTTCCCAACGAATTAGAGCATACAAAAAAAACAGTACGCTTTATTATCGTGGGTCTCCTCTACTCTTCCGCCAATGCGAATTCGAACATGCCCTGTTCGCGCAGCACATCGAAGTAGGCCCGCGAAAAGTGCAGGTTATCCGCTTTCGGATACCTCCGGTCGGTAAAAACCCGCGCCAGATTCGGCAGTTCATTGACCCGCAGCAGCTCCGCGGTTTCGTCCGAAGCCTCGCGCGCCGCCCATATCCGGTCGATCGTTTCGGGGGTATAGTCCCGGTAGGTGTCCCGGTGCACCACGGCCTCCAGCGGCAGCCGGTCGGTGAGCGGGGGAAGCGGCTCGGCCGGATACCCCACGGCTACGGTCGTTACCGGAACCACGCCTTTCGGCAGGTGCAAAATCCGGACGATGTTCGCGGCACAGTAAGTCGTCGTCCCCAAGAAACAAATCCCCAACCCATTGGCTTCGGCCTCCAAAGCGAAGTTCTGCGAGGCCAGCAGGGTGTCGATGGCGGCATTGAGAAACCATTGCAGGTTGTCATACCCCGGTTCGGCACCGCGCTGCCGGCACCACTGGCTGAAGCGGTGCACATCGGCGCAAAAGGTAACCAAGGCGGAGGCCGAAACTGCGGCCGGCTGGCTGAAATGGCACGGCCCCAATTCACCGAAAACCGGCGAAGCGGCCTCCGTAACGACGATGCTGTACAGTTGCATGTTCCCGACGGTCGAAGCGCGAACGGCGGCGGCCAGCAGCTCGTCCATCAAGGGGTCCGGAATCGGGCGTCCCGGCTGGAAGTTCCGCACGGAACGGTGGTCTCGTATCGGTGGTATCATCGAAAACAAAGATAATGAAATCCCGGTGCATTCCAAACAGGGGAGAGCGCACCCTTCGGGTGTCTTATTGGCAGCCTCTACTTTCTATGGCCGAGAATGCAGGTCGAAGCCAGCGGGGACTGCTTGCAGGCCTCCGCTGCCGGGGGCTTCGGCCTG
>JAFLSI010000207.1 GCA_022511025.1 Rikenella sp.
GAGGCGGCCATAGCGATACGTAAGTATCGCCTAAAGTTTTTCTGGTTCTCTTTGTGAACAAAGAGAACAGTACCCTCCCGACACCAAAAAACAAAACCACAGAAAACGAACAAATAAAGATACAAATCATGAGAGTAAAATTTTCAGATCATATAGCCTATTCAGGGGCTACCGTCGGGAGCAGTTGCGGATGCGCCTCGAAAAAAGCGGGCAGTGAGGCACCCGTTTGGATGACCCCCGAGCACATCGCCGTGAAAGGCACCTACACCGCCGACGATCTGCTCGGCATGGAACATTTGAGTTACGCCGCCGGGATCGCACCTTTCCTGCGCGGGCCCTACTCGACCATGTACGTGATGCGTCCGTGGACCATTCGGCAGTACGCCGGATTTTCGACCGCCGCAGAATCGAACGCCTTCTACCGCCGGAACTTGGCCGCCGGTCAGAAAGGGCTTTCCGTAGCTTTCGACCTCGCCACCCACCGCGGATACGACGCCGACCACCCGCGCGTGGTAGGCGACGTGGGGAAAGCAGGGGTATCGATTTGCTCCGTCGAAGATATGAAAGTGCTCTTCGACGGGATTCCGCTCGACAAAATGTCCGTTTCCATGACCATGAACGGCGCCGTACTGCCCGTGCTGGCCTTCTACATCGTCGCCGGATTGGAACAAGGGTGTACGCTGGACCAGTTGAGCGGGACCATTCAGAACGACATTCTGAAAGAATTCATGGTGCGGAACACCTACATCTACCCGCCGGAATTCTCGATGCGGATCATCGCCGACATCTTCGAGTACACCTCGAAACACATGCCCAAGTTCAACTCCATCTCGATCTCCGGGTACCACATGCAGGAAGCCGGGGCGACCGCCGACATCGAAATGGCCTATACGCTGGCCGACGGGCTGGAATACTTGCGGACCGGGGTCAATGCCGGGATGGACATCGACTCCTTCGCACCGCGGCTGTCGTTCTTCTGGGCGATCGGCATGAACCACTTCATGGAGATCGCCAAGATGC
>JAFLSI010000021.1 GCA_022511025.1 Rikenella sp.
CTTTGTTCACAAAGAGAACAGTACCCTCCCATCACCAAAGAACAAAACAACAGAACAATGAGCGAATAAAAATAATAAAAAGATGAGAAAGATACGCATAGGGAACGGATATGATGTGCACGCATTGGCCGAAGGGTTGCCGATGTGGTTGGGCGGAGTTCGCATTGAACATAATAAAGGCTTCGTAGCGCACTCAGACGGCGATGTATTGATTCATGCTTTGTGCGACGCCCTGCTCGGAGCCGTCGGCAGGGGAGACATCGGGTTGCATTTTCCCGATAATCGACAAGAATTCAAGGGGATAGACAGCAAGATTCTGTTGAAACGGTGTATGGGATGGGTGTGCGAGCAGGGTTATGAAGTGGGCAATGCCGATTGTACGATTGTGGCTCAGGCTCCGAAGCTGCGTCCTTACATCGACCGGATGCGGGAGACATTGGCTCCGCTGCTCGGCGTGTCGACCGACGACATTTCGGTGAAAGCGACCACGACCGAACGGTTGGGGTTTGCCGGTCGTGAGGAGGGAGTGGCGGTTTATGCCACCGTGCTGCTGTTTCAGAAATAGCGAGGCCTGCATCCTATAATATATATAGGAATGCAGGCCTCGCCGTTTCAACTCAAGTCTTGCTACCTGTCAGTAGTACATCAGCCGCAGCCGATACTACTTCACCGTAGCCATGTGTTCGATCAATTCCAGGACCTTGTTCGAGTAGCCCCATTCGTTGTCGTACCACGAAACGACCTTCACGAACCGCGGCGTCAGCTGGATACCCGCCTTGGCGTCGAAAATCGAAGTCCGGGCATCGCCCAAGAAGTCGCTCGAAACGACTGCATCTTCGGTATATCCGAGAATCCCTTTGAGTTCGCCTTCCGAAGCCTCTTTCATCGCCCGGCAGATTTCGTCGTAGGTAACGTCTTTCGCCAAGTTACAGGTCAAGTCCACCACCGACACATCCAACGTCGGCACGCGCAGCGACATCCCGGTCAGTTTGCCGTTCAATGCCGGAATCACCTTGCCGACCGCCTTAGCCGCACCGGTCGACGACGGAATAATGTTCCCTGAAGCAGCCCGTCCCCCGCGCCAGTCTTTCATCGACGGTCCGTCGACAGTTTTCTGGGTAGCGGTGGTCGAGTGAACGGTGGTCATCAACCCGTCGACCATGCCGAACTTGTCGTTCAGCACCTTGGCGATCGGAGCCAAGCAGTTCGTGGTGCAGGATGCGTTGGAAACGATGGTCTGTCCCTTGTACTCCTTGTTGTTCACCCCCATCACGAACATCGGGGTGTCGTCTTTCGACGGAGCCGACATAACGACCCGTTTCGCCCCTGCCTGGATGTGTTTTTCGGCCAGCTCCTTGGTCAGGAACAGACCGGTCGATTCCACGACATACTCCGCTCCCACTTCGTTCCATTTCAGGTTGGCCGGATCTTTCTCTGCCGTTACGCGGATCTTGTGGCCGTTCACCACCAAATGACCCTCTTCGATCGCGATGGTGCCTTTGAACTGACCGTGCATGGTGTCGTATTTCAGCATATACGCCATGTAGTCCACCGGAACGAGGTCGTTGATCCCCACGACTTCGATATCCTCTTTGGTCATTGCTGCGCGGAACACCAAACGGCCGATACGACCGAAGCCGTTGATCCCTACTTTGATTTTAGACATAATGTTGATGTTTTTTATTGTGTTTGTTTACTTGTTTAGCCGGACTTGCCGTTGCGACTGCAATTTTACTATTTTTTTTTCATCCTCGCAATTTTTTGGGCTTTTCGACGACATCGGGCAATCGCTCCCGAATCGCTCCCGCCCCCTCGGAGGAAAGTCGCCAGTGCGGGCAAAACCGAGCCTGCGGGTCGAACATAATCGACTTTTGGCAGAGGCCTCCGAAAAACCTACAACCGCTCGTCCACCAAATAGCGGTTTCGTTCCGGTGCCGAACGGTTGACCATCTCGCCAATGAAGCCCGCCAGAAAGGTTTGAACCCCCAATCCCACCGCCAGCAGCGCGATGTAGAAGAGCGGCTGGTCCGTTACCGGCCTCAGCGGCAGCCCCCGCCCCTGCAGGCAGAGTTTCTCCGCAATCAGCCACACCGTAATGACCAGTCCGATCAGAAACATCACCGTTCCCAGTCCGCCGAAGATGTACATCGGCCGCCGCCCGAAACGCGTCATGAACATCACTGTCAGCAAGTCGATATAACCCTTGATCATCCGCTCCCAGCCGAATTTCGAGACTCCGAACTGCCGCGCCCTGTGCTGCACCACCTTTTCTCCGATCCGCCGAAACCCCGCCTGTTTCGCCAAGATGGGGATGAACCGGTGCATCTCGCCATAGACCTCGATCGACTTCACCACCTTCCGCCGGTAGGCTTTCAGCCCGCAGTTGAAATCGTGCAGGTCGATTCCGCTGGCCCGCCGCGCCGTCCAGTTGAAGAATTTCGACGGCCATGTCTTTCCGACCGGATCGTAGCGTTTTCGCTTCCAGCCCGACACCAAGTCATACCCCTCGCCGACCACCATCCGGTACAGCTCCGGAATTTCGTCCGGCGAGTCCTGCAAGTCCGCATCCATCGTAATCACCACCTCGCCCTCCGCTGCGTCGAAACCGCAGTAGAGCGCCGGCGACTTGCCGTAGTTCCGCCGGAACCGGATCCCGCGCACCGCCGGGAACCGCTCCTTCAGACGCAGAACGACCTCCCACGAAGCATCCGTGGAACCGTCGTCCACGAAGATCGCCTCGTACGAAAACCGGTTCTCCTCCATCACCCGCCCGATCCACTCCATGAGCGGCCCGAGCGACTCCTCCTCGTTGTAGACCGGAATGACCAACGAAATATCCATAGCTGTATCTGTCTTGTGCCTTATCGGTTCGGCCGGTGCCGGACGACCGCCGAGGTGAACAGGGCGACGAATCCGCCCTGCATCGCCATCGCCAGCATGTGGCCTGCAATCAAAATCCACTGGTTGTGCATCATCGCTTTCATCTCCAGCATCTGCTCCGCTGTCATAAGCCCCGACGAGTCGTACAGTTCCGTCGCGCGGTCGATCACCTGTCCGAAATAGTGCGGGTCGACCACCTCGGCCATCCAGAAATAGCCCGCCCCGTAGACAATGCCGCTCAGCAGCGACACTAACAGAGAGAAACCGAAAGCCCGGCCGTAGGTAAAGCCGTTCGGCCTCGCCGCCGGATCCGGCGGACACAGGGCTGCCGCCCGACGGCCGTAGAAAACGAACACCGCCACGATCGAAACGAGGGTCGCGCACGAGAGCGCACCCGCCACGAAAGCCGAACCGAGATTCCGCGTCCCGTACTGCAACAGCAGCACGGCGACCATCGCTAACCCCAGCACCATGCCGGCCGTCAGCAGTTCGATCCGGTATTTCTGTTTGCGCAGTTTTTCGTCCATAAGTTCCGTTCGTTCTTTGTGTTCGGTCAATATTCGAGTTCGCGCTGCCCCTGCCGCACGACCACTGCCTCGCCGTCCGCCGTGCAGTCCACCACCGTGGAGGCGCAAAGGCCTCCCATGCCTCCGTCGACCACGGCATCCACCTCCGGATACCGTTCGTGGATCAGTTCCGGGTCGGTAATGTACTCGACCTCGTCGCCCACGTCGTCCGTCCGCACGGATACGGTTACAAGGGGCATCCCCAACTCCCGCACGATCGCCTGTGCGATCGGGTTGTCGGGTATCCGCACGCCGACTGTCCGCCGGCCAACCATCGCTTTGTCCGTGATGCGCGACGAGGCCGGCAGAATGAACGTAAACGGCCCCGGCAGGTTTCGCTTCAGGAGTTTGAATGCGAAGTTGTCGACTTTCGCATAGTCTGCCGCCTGGCCGATCTCGGCACACACGATCGCCATCTCCGCCGCGTCTTTCCCGCTGCGCAAAGCGCGCAGCCGTTCGATCGCTTTCGGCTGGTCCAGCGCACACCCCAAGGCATAGACCGTGTCGGTCGGACAGACGATCACTCCGCCGCCGCGCAACAGCTCGACGACCTGACGCACGGTGCGTTCGTTGGGGTTTTCGGGATAGAGTCTGATTCGCATGGAGCAAAGATAAGGAAATGGGCGAAACGAAGCGCAGAAAAAAAGCAGGCCTCCGTCGGGGAGCTACCTGCTTTGCCGCGTCCGCACCGCTGCTGTGCGGAACCGCTCGGCGGCCGACTCGGTTCCGGCCGCCGGTTTATAAATATCCGTTATCTGCAACGAATCATTCAGCAACAAAAGGAGCGGTGTGCTGACATATTTCAACTCCCGCCTCAACCGGTCGCCCGGATCGGAGCCATGACCTCGGTCAACGAAGCGACCCGTTTGCCGACTAAAAAGTCGCGGCTCATCGGTCGGTCGTTTTAGGCTTCGGATAGCGTTTGATCGACGAATACCGCGGCACATAACCGTAGATATAGTCGTCGGTTACGCAAATCCGGTCTGTCCATTCCGGAAAATCGTACTGACGAACCCATTCCGCCCCGCCTTTCGAGAGGTCGAACTCCAGCAATACCGAGTGGTCGAGTCGATCGTCCGAATAAATACTCACTGCGATATACAGCCGGTCGTCGTGCAGATAGGAATCCAAAAATATCATGTACGCCATATTCGGATTCTCCAGAATTTCCCGGTTGGAAGTCATTTTCTGATACATGTCCCATACCACCGGTACCTCCGAAATATCCACACTCCGAATCAATTCCAGCGTATTCCGGTCATAAATTTCGATCGCCGGGATCGACATCGGAACCACGACGATCCGGTCGCCATACAAATGAACATCGCGCTGGTTTTGCTGCATATTCTTGATCGGATAACCAAAATTTTCAACCCTGCCGAACGGTTTATTTTTCAATTCGGACGCTCCTCGATCATAATCCACTAAAGAATTTCCATCTTCTATATACTTGGGGCTTTCGTAATAGATATGGTTGTCTTTCACGCCAAACCGATAATTCAGCGGCAACGTCTTGTCCGGATCTTCCGACTCGAGGAACGAACCGTCGGGTGCGAATCGTAAAATCCGAAGTTTGGTTTGATCGCCGACAAACAGCGTATCCCGGTCGATCGAAAAATAGGCCATATAGCCCAACTCCTGCGGTCCATGCCCCTGGCTCCCGATCGTCGCCAGCAGATTCAGCGCCGTATCCAACCGGAAAATCTGGCAGCGTTTTTTATCCGATACATAAATGTCGTCTCCGTAACCGATCAAACAGGAAACATTACCGAAAAATGTGGAATCCGAGAACTGCTCGATCGATTTGTCCGCTTGCAGAGCGACATAGTCCACCTCCCGAACCGAAGACGAGCACGAAAACAGCAGACCAACAGCTACCGAGCAGAGACCCGACAAAATCGAAACACGAAAAAAACGTACCATAAAAATTTTATTTGAATTTACTTTTTTCTCTCCATGCAACACTCGGATTCCGCCATCGCATTAGACGATTTGCCCAAAAGCAAATCGTCTAATTAGCCTCCCGATCAATAACATCCCGAAACGACCACACACGCATTTCGCCGGTCTAAAGTCTCGGATAACGCTTGATTGCCGAAAACTCCGGAACGAAACCGTAAATATAATCGTCGGTTACACAAAAACGGCAGACCCAGTCCGGGAAATCGTACCGACGAACCCACTCCGCCCCGCCCTTCGAGAGGTCGAACTCCAGCATCGCAGAGTGGTCCAACTCACTCCCCTCCAAATCCACATTGCACAACACGTACAACGCATCTCCGCACAGGTACGAATCAAAAAAGATGGCATAACCGCCAGACGGAGATTCGGCAATCTGACGATTGTTGACCCCTTTCTGATACATCGCCTGCACGAGCGGAATCTGCGAAATATCCATCGACTGTTCCAAAGCCCGGCTCTTCGCATCGTAAATCTCGATCGACGGGATCGACAGCGGAACCACCACTAAGTGTCCATTCCAGCAGTGAACGTTTCGTCTGTTCTGCAACCGGGTCTTCCCCGGATACCCGAAATCCGTAATCCGACCGAACCAATTCAACTGCTCCGATCGACGGTCGTAATCCGCCAGTACGCTCGTTCCGCTCTTGTCTCCCACCGTGTTCAGATAATAGATATGATCCGGATTCATGCCTATACGCTGATTCAACGGAATCAATTCTTTCAAGGCCTCCTCGCCACAAAACGCTCCATCGGTCGAGAAGCGCAAAATCCTCTGTTTCGTTATATCGCCGGCAAAAATCGTATCCCGACAGACGACGAACTGTTCGACATACCCGAACTCTTTCGGCCCATGCCCCTCTTTCCCGATCGTCGCCACCAGATTCAGCGCCGTATCCAACCGGAAAATCTGGCACCGCTTCGTGTCCGACAGATAAATATCGCCGTCGTAATCCAAGATACAGAGCACACTATTAAAGAAAGAGGAATCGGATAACTGGTTGATCATCCGATCCGAAGCCAAAGCGAAGTATTCCACCTCTCGCGGCCCGGTATTCGTACAGGATGCACCCAGCAGCCCCGCTGCCAAAGCGTAAAACAGTTCTTTTTTCATCGTTCTTCCCAATTTTCATCCATACCAATCGGTTCGCCTATTCCGGCAAATCGAACCGCACCAAGCGAAACTCGCCCGCTTCGTCCTCAACAGCGGCATAGAGGAGGTTCGCCGAGTCCGGATCGACACAGAGTGCCGCCACACGCCCTTGCGTCTTGTAAAGCCGCTCCAAACGGCCCTCCCAATCGAACACGGCAACATGACACATCGCCTTCGCATCCGACGTCCCGTTGTAAACGGCATAAATCCGGTCGTCGGACGAGGCCATGGCTCCAAACCCGAAAGTCAACCGGTCGAATGCGGTAATCCTCCCGACCTCGTCGTGCGGGAAATCGGGTTCGATAAAATAGGCCCGCGACCTCAACCGGATCGAATCGCGCAGATCGAACGTCTCCAAAATCGCACCGAACGAGCTGCCGTCGGCCAACTTCGTCCCGTCGGGCGAAACCGTCAGACGAGACTGCATAAAAGCGACTTTCATAGCAATCGTATCCTCGCCCGGGGGAACATCGCCGAAACGGCCGATCGGTGTGCCCGTCCGATCGGTCAGCACGAACCGTTCCGGCCGCTGAGACGAAATGATCCCGTTCCCGCCGACGAACAAAAGACCGCTTTCGACCCGCCGTAGATTCCAGACCTGATTCATCGGCACATCGCCCGACTCCTGCCTCGATTTTTCACCCCGGAACGCATAGGAACTGCCTCCGACCAACGAATCGAGCGAGAAAAAGAGTTGTTTCTGCATCTGCGGATCATACACGCAGACTTCACCGGCCCGCTCGCCCGGTTCCACCGACATCACCACGACAGCCTCGCCCGGCCCTTTCCCCACAGGACAGAACTCCGATACGATTTCCCCCTGTTTGTCGAGCAAAATACACCGGTACTCCGGATGCAAACAAACCATCACGATATAATCGCCCATCATCCGTTGGTCGACCACACCGGAAACCCGAATCGGTTCGCCGAGCACGGTCCCCGACAAGAGTCGAGCTTCTTCCAACGAAATGGCCTCATACCGCGGCGAGTCGGAACGACTGCACCCGAAAACAAGCAAACAAGCCCCCAAGAGAGGAAAAATCCGTTTCATAGTTTTTCACCTTTTCAAACCCTCCCCCACCCTCCCCGAACAACACACCGGGACCGGATCGGTAAATATACCGCCAATAACCATAAAATCAAAGGATTTTCCCCACAAAGATCATCTTTGCCCCCACTCCGCTCCGCAGTACCGAGAAACAAAAAGTGGGCAAGCTACTTGCATCGCACCGCTACAACCGCCTACCCTTGCTGCCTTCCGGCCCTGGGGGATTCAGCAGGAGCTGGTCGTACAAGACTTACCCACAGCGCAAAAGTACAGCTTTTTCCCGATTCGCCCAACCGTCCCGGACGATTTCCGGCAATTTTTCAACCCGCACCGTCCTCCGCAGAGGCCCCGACTCTCGATTTTTGTCTATCTTTGACCGCTTCACATACGAAAAACTCATGGCAAACAACCCCTCCCGCCGGCGCAAAAAAGCGAAAAGCCGGCGCCCCTCACACCGCGGCCGGACGATCGTTCTGGCATTGGTTTCGATTCTCGCCGTGGTCGGCGGTGCATTCGGATGGAAACTGTACGACTACCGGTTCGGAACGGCAGTCGTCCGGAGCGGCACGGTGCAGGTGCCCACGGGGACGACATTCGGCGAGCTGGAACGGATGCTGGCCGACAGCGGCTACCTCCGGAACCCGCAGAGATGGGTGTCGCATGCCCGGTCGAACGGCATGCAAGGGGTGCAGCCGGGAAACTACACGCTGCGCAAGGGGATGCCGTACCGGACGGCGCTTTCGATGTTCCACTACGGACGCCAGACGCCGGTGCGGCTGACGTTCAACAACATCCGCACCTTGGAGCGGTTAGCCGGGGTGGTGTCGAAGTACATCGAGGCGGACTCGGCGGCAATCCTGCGAACGCTGAACGATCCGGCGGTGGCGGCCGAAGCGGGGCTGACGCGGGCGACCTTCCCGTCGCTTTTCATCCCGAACACCTACGAGGTCTACTGGACAATGACGCCGAAAGAGTTCGTGGCGCGGATGCAGAAAGAGCACGACCGCTTCTGGAACGACGACCGGCGCGACAAGGCGCGGCGATTGGGATATACGCCGGAACAGATCGCCACGATTGCGTCGATCGTAATCGAAGAGACGAAATTCAAAGGGGAGATGACACAGGTCGCCGGGGTCTACATCAACCGGCTGCGGGCAGGCATGCCGCTTCAGGCGGATCCGACGGTCAAATTCGCGGTGGGCGATCCGACGATCCGGCGGGTGCTCCACAAGCATCTGGCCTGCGAATCGCCCTACAACACTTACAAACACAACGGGCTGCCACCCGGTCCGATCTGCGTGCCGCCGATCGCTGCGATCGAGGCCACATTGGACTACGCGGATCCGGAGAAGAGGCACGACTACCTCTATTTCTGCGCCCGGTCGGACTTTTCGGGCCGCCATGCCTTTGCACGGACGCTGGCGGAACACAACCGCCATGCAGCGGCCTATGCGGCGGAGCTGAACCGCCGGGGGATACGCTGAGTATCCCCCGCATGTTCAGCGCGCGTCCACTCGACCGCCTGTTAAAAATATTTGTCGTACCAGTTCACCTTCCGTCCGGTGCTGACCCGGCCGTTTTCGAGCACTTTCCCCACCTTGAGCTTGATCCCCGCCGTAACCGCCCCCGTAAAGCCGTACCCTCCCTCGACGAAGAAGCAGAAGTTTCCCTTGCCCATTTCGACCCCCGCCGGCGAAATCTGGTAACCGAAAATCGCCTTGCCCGACTGGTCTTGGTCGGCCGAGACCCAGCGAGTCCCGAAGCCGAAGCCGATCCCCGCCCGCGTATAGACCGACAGCCAGTTGTTCCGCACCCAGTTGATCCGCAAGTTCGGCAGCAGCGTAAACCAGTCGTCGTTCTGGTCGGAGCGGTGGTCCCGGAACGGCTGCCGCCCCGTGTTGCGCGAGTAGACGAACGGGATGTTGAGTTCCAACCAGGGCGTAATCTCGTAGTTGATCCCGAAGCTCACCGTCCCGAAACAGTGTTCCACATGGCCCGGTTCGGTCGGGATGTCGTGCGCAGCGTTGTTGTAACGGAACGGGAAACGTTTGTTGGCATAGCTGTCGTAAGAGGTAACCGGCGAATAGCCGTAACCGAACGTAACGGCAATCTTGCTGCGCAGCACCTTCTGCGGCTGAACATAGACCTTTCGCCCCGTCGAATCTTTCACCCGCGGCGTAAACGGCGTGATCGTGCGGCCCTCCCGGGCATGCACGCCCCCTGCCGCCGACAGCACCGCCACCGCGAGAGCCAACAGCATTCCTCTGCATTTCATATCCATAGTCGTTTGGGTTAGTCGTTCCGGTCCCGCCAGCATCCAAAATTAACATTAAATTTGAAATTCTGCACGAATATGCGTAATATTGTGCATAGAATTGTCTGTTTTTCACCCATGAACAGAACCCGAATCTACATCCTGTTGTTGGCAGCCGTCAGTTGCCGTGCGGCGGCCGAGGAGCCTGCCGTATTGACTTTGGAGGGCTGTCGCGAGGCGGCCGTCGTCCATTCGCCGCTCACCGACCGGCAGGCGCTGGCCGGAGAGAAACGGCAGGCGAAAGACCGGGTGGCTTCGGCGGCGTTGCTCCCGCAGTTGGAGGTCAACGCGCAGGCCAGCTACCAGAACAAAACCGTCAACTTTCCGGGGGACCTGCCGGTGCCCATCACGCTCGACCTGCCCCGCGACCAGTACAAGGCGACGGTGGACCTCAACCAAGTGATCTACGGCGGAGGGAGCGTACGCAACGCCAAACGGAACAACGAGGCGGCCGAACAGGTCGAAACGGTCTCTTTGGCGGTGCAGATCGACCGCCTGCGGGACCGGGTCGACGAAGCCTACCTGCGGATCTTGCTGACCGACCGGCAGCTGAAAGTCAACGGCTTGATGCAGCAGACCTTGGCGGCGGACATGAAAACCGTGGAGGCACGGATCGCCAACGGAACGGCTACGGGAGGGGCGCAGGCGGCGCTGACGGCGCGCCTGCTGGAGTTGCAGCAGCAGCAGACGGAGCTGCACGGGACGCGGAGACAGGCGATGGAGACGCTGTCGGTGCTGACAGGGCTGCCGGTTACGGAGGAGACGGTATTGCAGGTGCCGGCCGTGCCGGTGGAGGAACCGGCCGAGGCGGAAACGGGAAACGAAACGTTCGCCGGACGGACGGAACTGCAACTCTATGCCCGGCAGCGGGAGCAGCTCGATGTGCAGGACAAGCTGCTGAACAGCCAGTCGCTGCCGAAGATTTCGCTGTTTGCCAGCGGGGGATACGGCCGGCCGGGCTACAATTTCCTCGACCGCGATTTCGACCTGATGGCGATCGGCGGCTTGCGTCTCCACGTGCCGCTGACGGCGTGGGCGGAGACGCAGCGGGGAAAACGGGCCAACCGGATCGCCCAGCTCGACCTGGCGCAACAACAGCGCGACTTCGAGCAGAACGCCTCGATCGAGGTGGCGCAATACCGGACCGAGATCGAACAGCTGCGTCGGATAACGGCCATGGACACGCAGATCGTGGCGGCGCGGACAGCCGTGCGGGAGCGGGCGCTGGCACAGTTCAACGGCGGGATGATCACCTACTCGGAATACCTGACGGAGTTCAACAACGAAACGGCGGCAAGGATACAGGCCGAGACAAATGCGCTGCGGCTCGTGCGGGCATGGATCGGCTACGAGGCGGCGCGGGGAATTTACGAGCGGTAAACCGAACGGCTCTCCGCCGCGAACCGGCCGGAGAGGCCAAACACACCGGGATTTCACATACTTTTGAAGCATAACAAGACACTATGAAACGATACCTCTTTCCCTGTTCAACCGTTTTGTTCTTTCTGTTCGGCGCTTGCGCCTGCACCCAGCGGCCGCAGCCGGACGCTTACGGCAATTTCGAAGCGGTCGAAGTGCTCGTATCGGCCGACTGCAACGGGAAACTGCTGGATTTCCGGGTCGAAGAAGGGATGCGGTTCCGGCGGGGCGAGATCGTCGGGTGGGTGGACACCACCCAGTTGCTGCTACAACGCGACCAGCTCAAAGCCGAGTTGGCCGTATGCCGGGCACAGCTGCCGGAAAAGGAGAAACAGTTGGACATCCTGCGCGAACAGTTGGCCAAAACCCGACATGAACTGAAACGGTTCCGGGCGCTGGCGGAAGCCGACGCTTCGACGGCACAACAGGTCGACAACCTGACCTACGATGCCGAGATCCTGCAAAAACAGCTGGATGCCGAGGAGTCGAACTTGGACATACAGACCCGGACCCTGCTGGCCCGGATGGAGCCGATCCGCCAGCAGATCCTGCAAGTGCAGGACCGGATCGACCATGCCTACGTGGTGAACCCGGTGGCGGGGACGGTGCTGGCTAAATATGCCGAACAGTACGAATTGGCAGCCATCGGCAAGCCGCTCTACAAAGTGGCGAACTTGGACACGCTGATCTTGCGCGCCTACGTCGAGGAGCCGCAGCTGGCCGCCATCCGGTTGGGACAAACGGTGCGGGTGGCGGTGGACAGCGTCTATGCCGGCGGGGCGGAGTTCTCCGGCCGGATCGGCTGGATTGCGGATCAGGCGGAATTTACGCCGAAAGTGATCCAGACAAGGGATGAACGGGCGAATCTGGTTTATGCCCTCAAAATCTACGTGGCGAATCCCGGGATGCTGAAGATCGGGATGCCGGCCGAAGTCTATTTCCCGGCCGCGGAAAATACGGAGAAGTAACGGAAAGAGGAGGGGTGCGGCTTGATGCGCCGACGAAATCAAACGAAAGTATGATACACGATTCATTGGGCCGCAGCGCCGAGAAATATTACGGGCTGCACCCGCTGTTCCGGACAGCGTTCGAATATATCGACAGCCACCTCGACGAACTGGCCGACCCGGCATCGGACGGGAGACACCCGGTCATGGGCGACGACCTGTTCCTTCTCGTCGGCAGCCATCCGCTGAGGCGGCAGGAAGAGGCCGCGCTCGAAGCGCACGACCGGTACATCGACCTGCAAGTGATGATCGCCGGAGCGGAAAACTTCGGATGGGCGCAGCGGACGGCCTGCGTCGAGCCGCGGGGTCCGTTCGACGAAACCGGCGACATCATCCTCTACAACGACCTGCCGACCAGCATCGCAACGGCATTGGCCGGCGAATTCGTCATCTTCTTTCCGGACGACGCCCATGCCCCGCTGATCCGGCCGGAGGGGGTGAACGGCTGCAGCCGGAAAGCGATCGTCAAAATCCGCGTCGACGCGGGACAGAAATGACCAATCCACACTCTACAGACAAACCATGATTCAACCGAAACTCAACTTGGCCCTGCTCAGCGCGCTGGCTTTGGGTACTGCCGGTGCGCAGGCCTCGGCACCGGCCCAGAAAACGAAAAAGGGAGAACCCCGGAAACCGAACGTCGTGATCATCCTCGCCGATGACCTCGGCTTCGGCGACATTGCCTGCAACGGCTCGTTCAACACCATCGCCACCCCCAACGTCGACCGGTTGGCCTCGCAAGGGGTACAGTTCGCCAACGCCCACGCGACAGCCTCGACCAGCACGCCGGCCCGGTACAGCATTCTCACGGGCGAATATGCGTGGCGGCGGCCGGGGACGGGTATCGCTCCGGGCGATGCAGCGATGATCGTAACCCCGGAGCACCAGACCTTGCCGGAGATGATGCAGCGCGCCGGATACACGACAGCAGCCGTCGGAAAGTGGCACTTGGGGTTAGGCGACCGGGCCGGAAAACAGGACTGGAACGGCGTCGTTACCCCGGGGCTGAAAGATATCGGGTTCGACTACTCCTACATCATGGCGGCGACAGCCGACCGCGTACCGTGCGTCTACATCGAGAACGGCAAGGTGGTGGGGTTAGACTTGGAGAACCATCCGGAAGACTCGATCCGCGTCAGCTACGACCGCCCCTTCCCCGGCGAACCGACCGGACGGAACAACCCCGAACTGCTGAAAATGCACTCCAGCCACGGGCATGACATGGCCATCGTGAACGGGATCGGCCGGATCGGCTATATGACGGGCGGCGGGAAAGCCCTCTGGGTGGACGAAAACATTGCGGACACGATCACGGAACGGGCCGTGCAGTTCATCGAACGTTCGGTCGCCGCACAGAAAGAGGCGGCGAAAACCGGAACCGAAAAACCCTTCTTCCTCTACTTCTGTACGAACGACGTGCATGTGCCTCGGTCGCCGCACGAACGGTTCGTCGGCAAGAGCGGCATGGGGCCGCGGGGGGATGCGATTCTGCAATTCGACTGGTCGGTGGGCCGGGTGTTAGAGGTTTTGGACTCGTTGGGCATTGCAGACAATACGTTAGTCATTCTCTCGTCGGACAACGGGCCGGTAGTGGACGACGGCTACCGCGACCGGGCGGTGGAACTGCTGGGCGACCACAAACCCTGGGGCAAGTTCCGGGGCGGCAAGTACAGCATTTTCGAGGCCGGCACCCGGGTGCCGGCGATCGTGCGGTGGCCGAAGCAGGTACCGGCGGGCCGGGTGAGCGACGCAGCGGCTTCGCAAGTGGACTGGTTCGCTTCGTTAGCATCTTTGGTGGGGCAGGAACTCGCCGAGGGCGAGGCGCCGGACAGCCGGAACCATCTGGCCGTATGGTTGGGCAAAGAGCGGAAAAAAGGACGGGCCCACGTCGTCGAACATGCCGGAACGCTCTCCATTACGGTGAACGACTGGAAATACATCGCGCCGAGCAACGGGCCGGCACGGAACAACGAAGTGAATATCGAACTGGGGAACTCGAAAGAGCCGCAACTGTACAATCTGGCGGAAGACATGGGCGAGAAGAACAACCTGGCGGCCCAATATCCGGAACGGGTGGCGGAGCTGGCAGCGCTGTTGGAACAGGTGCGGCAGAATCCCGAACGGTGATTCTGACCCCTCTCTGTCGGGGATTCTAACCGCACACTGTCCGATGCGTTTTGCCGACATACTGCTGCCTGTCGCCATACCCCGCGCCTTTACCTATGCCGTTCCGGAGGGGTTTCGGTTGAGCGAAGGGATGCGCGTACGCGTGCCGTTGGGGAGAAGCAAGGTGTGCGAAGGCATCGTGGTGAGCCTCCACGACACCCCGCCGGATACGAAAGCCGTACCGAAACCGATCCTCGAACCGATCGACGAACACCCTTTCGTCGGGCCGGAGCAGTTGCGGCTGTGGGAGTGGGTCTCCTCCTACTACCTCTGCACCGTAGGCGAGGCGATGAAAGCCGCCTTGCCTGCTGGCATCCGGACGGGCGACTACCGGCCTGCTGCGGCACTGTACGTCCGGCTCAGCCCCGCTTACCGGTCCGAAGAACGGATCGACGAGGCGCTCGAAACGATGCGGCGCGCAAAGGTGCAGTGTCGGGCGCTGCTCTCCTATCTGTCGTTTCTGCCGCACACGGCGGGAACAGATGCACCCGACTTGCAGCCGGAAGATCCGGACCGGCTGTGGGTGCTGCGGGCAGCGATAACCGAACGGATTCCGGCAACGGCCGTGCTGAAGCTCGTCGAACGCGGGATTCTCGAACAGCAGGAACGTATTCCCCCTCGCTCATCGTCGCCCTCTCCCTCCCGGCCGGTTTTTCCCCATGCTCTCACCCACCCCTCTCCCTGCACAGACCGCATAACGGCCGCTTTCGAGCGGTGGCGGACGGTGTTGCTCTGCGGTGAAATCAGCGCCCAGCAGACAACCCTGCCGCTGTATGTATCGCTTGCCGCGCGGGAAATCGCCCAAGGGAAACAAGTGCTGCTGTTGCTGCCCGACACGGTGATAACCGCGCAGGTTACGGATACGCTGCAAACGGCATTCGGCTCCTACTGCCTCTTTTACCACTCCCGCCTCACCGACCGCGCCCGCAGCGCCGCCTACCAACGGATGGTCGAACAGCCGGAGAGCGTCGGACTGGTCGTCGGCACCCGGTCGGCCCTGTTTTTGCCTTTCCGGCAATTGGGCTTGGCGATCGTCGACAGCGAACACGACCCGAACTACCGGCAGAGCGATCCGGCTCCGCGCTACCATGCCCGCGACACGGCATTGATGCTGGCCCGGCTGCACGACGCGAAAACCCTGCTCGCCAGTCCGACCCCGTCGTTGGAAAGCTGGCTCAATGCGACGGCCGAAGGCGGAAAATACGGTCTCGTCGCCGTACCGGCTGCACCGGAGCGGGTGCCTCCCCGCGTAACCGTTCTGGAGCGGGGGAAAGGACTCCTGTCGAAATACCTCCAACGCCGGATCGGCGAAACGTTGGCGGAGGGAAAGCAGGTCGTACTGTTTCAGAACCGGAGGGGGTTCGCGCCGTATGTCGAGTGCGCGAATTGCGGCGCGACACCGGTCTGCCCGAACTGCAACGTTACGCTCACCTACCACAAGGAGTCGTCGGTGCTGAGCTGCCATTATTGCGGCTGGTCTCAGCCCTATGCGCCGCTCTGCACGGCCTGCGGGATGCAGACGCTGACTCCGCGCGGCATCGGAACGGAACGAATCGAGGAACTGGCAGCCGAACTTTTCCCGGAAGCGAAGATCGCCCGTTTGGACACCGACACGGCCAAAGGGGCGGGGGCCGTGGGCCGCATCCTGACCGAACTGGCGGAGGGCGAAACGGGAATCTTGGTGGGAACGCAGATGGTCGTACGCACAGCGCAGGCGGGCGAACGGATCGGATTGGTGGGGGTCGTCAACGCCGACAACCTGCTGGCACATCCCGATTTTCGGGCGGAGGAGCGGGCCTTTCAGCTGCTGATGCAGCTGAAAGCGCTGCTGCCGGCAGAGGGCGACGGAGGGGAGTTGGTGGTGCAGAGTTCGCAACGGCTCCATCCGGTGTTAAACGCGGTGGCGCACCACGATGCGGAGAGTTTCTACCTGCGGGAGATGGAGGCCCGGCGGTCATTGGGTTATCCGCCCTACGTGCGGATGCTGCGGCTGACGTTCCGGCACCGGAACAAACCGCTGGCGGCGGCGGCGGCCCAACTCTGCGAGACGCTGCTGCGCGAACGGTTCGGCCGGAGGGTCTCGCCGCCGTTCGAACCGCAAATCGACCGGGTGCAGAATCTCTTTATCCTCCATATCCTGCTGCGGATCGAGCGCGAACGACCGGTGGCGCGGGCCAAAGCGATCCTGCGGGAGGTGCTGGGCCGGGTGCGGAAACGGTTTTCGGCGGTGCACATTCTGGCGGAGGCGGACCCGCAATAACCCGCCATAGGGGAGAGCCTGCCGGAGCCATTCACTCTCTTTGCAAACAAAAATACCTTTCTTTCGACCGATCCGATCGAAAGAAAGGTGTTTTTTCCGAAAATTTGCGAGAACCGCCCCGCAACGGTCCCAACCCTATTTATTACGAAAGGAATCCCAACAGAATCCCGGCCGCCACCGCGGAACCGATCACTCCGGCCACATTCGGCCCCATAGCGTGCATCAACAGGTAGTTGGTCTTGTCGTAATGCAGCCCCACCTCCTGAGACACCCGCGCCGAGTCGGGAACCGCCGAAACCCCGGCATTTCCGATGAGCGGATTGATTTTGTTCCCCTCTTTGAGGAAGAGGTTGAAGAATTTCACGAAGAGCACCCCGCCGAAGGTCGCCACTACGAACGAGGCTGCCCCCAAACCGAAAATCCCCAGCGATTTCCACGTCAGGAAGGTCGTGGCCTGTGTCGAGGCTCCCACGGTCAGCCCGATCAGAATCGTAACGATGTCGATCAGCGGTCCGCTCGCCGTCGTCGCCAAGCGTTTCGTAACGCCGCTCTCTTTCAGCAGGTTGCCGAAGAAGAGCATCCCCAACAGCGGCAGCCCCGACGGCACGAGGAAACAGGTCAAAAGGATCCCGATGATCGGAAAGAGGATCTTCTCCCGCTGCGGTACCTGCCGCGGCGGTTTCATCCGGATCACGCGCTCTTTCTTGGTGGTCAGGAGTTTCATGATCGGCGGCTGGATCACCGGCACCAAGGCCATGTAGGAATAGGCGGCGATCGCAATCGCTCCCATCAGGTCCGGAGCGAGCTTAGAGCTGAGGAAAATGGCCGTCGGCCCGTCTGCACCGCCGATAATCCCGATGGCTCCTGCCTCGGCTGCCGTAAAGCCTATGGCGAGCGAAGCGATGTAAGCTCCGAAAATTCCCAACTGGGCGGCTGCTCCGATCAACATCAGTTTCGGATTGGAGATCAAGGCCGAAAAGTCGGTCATCGCTCCGATCCCGAGAAAGATCAAAGGTGGATAGACTCCTTTCAGAACGCCGAAGTAGAGGTAGTTCAAAACCGATCCGTCTTCGTACACGCCGATCTGCAACCCCGGTACGAAGGGGATGTTCCCGACCAAAATACCGAATCCGATCGGCAGCAAAAGCATCGGCTCGAATTTCTTGGCGATCGCTAAGTAGATGAAGAACAACCCCACGAGGATCATGATGATATGCCCCCATGTTACGTTCGCAAAGCCGGTATAGCTGAGAAACTGCTGGAGGTTCTCGCCGATAAACGCAAAAAAACTATGATTCTCCATAATGTACAACAGGCTCTCTATGTAGTAAGTAGGTTATCCGATGGTGATCAATACGTCGCCTTCGAGGACGGAGTCGCCTTTCCGGGCCCGGATCTCCTTGACAACGCCGTCGCGGTCGGAGTCGATGTTGTTCTCCATCTTCATGGCTTCGAGAATCATCAGCGGCTGACCGCTCTTCACTGCATCGCCGACCTGTACCATCACGTCGAGCACAACGCCGGGAAGCGGAGACTTGATGCTCCCGGACGATGCCGAAGCGGTTGCCGCCGGACTGGAAGTCCGTGCCGTCGCCGGATGGGACTCCGCATGATGAGCCGATGCCGCTACGGGCGACTGAACGATCTTCGGGGTCTTGACGCTCTTCGGGGCGTTCATCCCTTCGACGGTTACTTCATACTGGGTCCCGTTCACATTCACGGTGGCGGTACTGTCTTCTACGTTCGATATGGATACGGCGTATTCGTTGCCGTTAATCTTAATCTTGTACTCTTTCATCTCTCTATGTTTTTATTAATCTGTTCGTTTTTTCGCTGTTTTGTGCTTTGATGTCGGGAGGGTACTGTTCTCTTTGTGAACAAAGAGAACCAGAAAAACT
>JAFLSI010000022.1 GCA_022511025.1 Rikenella sp.
GGTCATGGAATGCGCAAGCATTCCCGAAAGTCTTTTTGGTTCTTTTTCTTCAGAACCGACGCTGCCAGCGAGAGCAGAGACCGCTCGCGGGCTTTGCCGAGCGGCGAGGAGGAAAACAAGCGCAGCGCAGTTAAAAAGAACGGTTCCATACCCCGGCACAAAGAACAAAACAACAGAAAAAACGAATGATTTATTTAGTCATAAAGGTTTCGATCTCGTTCGGAGCGATTGGCGGTCGATGTTTGCCCACCAACCGGTTTCCCGTCGCCGTGATCAAAATATCATCCTCGAGTCGGATACCCCCGAAATCGAGATAGGCATGGAGTTTCGGGAAATTGACAAACGCCGTATGGATATGTTCCCTTTCCCACTTTTCGATCAGCGCAGGGATGAAATAGATACCCGGTTCGACCGTAACCACATGGCCCGGTTTCAGAGCCTTTCCCATTCGCAGCGCCCCTAATCCGAACTGCGGGCTGCGCGACGTCGCATCATCGTAGCCCACATACTTTTCGCCCAACCCCTCCATATCATGGACATCCAGTCCCATTTGGTGTCCCAGTCCGTGCGGCATGAAGAGCGCCGCCGCCCCCGCCGCCACCGCCTCGGCCGGATCCCCCTTCATCAGGCCCAGTTGCGACAACCCCTCCGCAATCACCCGCATCGCCTCGACATGGACACTCTGGTAGGTAACCCCCGGTTTCGCCAGTTCCTGCCCCTTGGCATTCGCCGCCCATACGATTTCGTAGATCTCGCGCTGTTTCGCCGTAAACCGCCCCCCCACCGGCAGCGTCCGCGTGTGGTCGCTCGCATAGCCCATCGCATTTTCCGCCCCCGCATCGACCAACAGCAGACGACCGTTCTGCAACCGGCCGCCGTAACTCAGGTTATGGAGCGTCTCGCCGTGCTGCGACACGATGCTGCGGAACGAAGTCCGTCCTCCGCCCTGCGCCGCGATCCTCTCCAGTTCGACCGCAATGTCGCGTTCGCTCACCCCCTCGCGACACATCGTCATCGCCGTCGTGTGCATCTTATATCCCGTCAGCGAGACCTCCTCTAACTGAGCGATCTCCTCCGGCTGTTTGATCTCGCGCATCGAAACGATCGCCCGAATCAAATCCCGCGACACATAATCCTTGAGCCGCTCCGCAGCGATCCCCAGTAAACCGGCCAACAGCCCCCGCGTCTCGCCGCGGTAGGGCGGCACATAGTGGACCTTCCGTCCCTTCTTAATCGCGCTGTTCAACGTAGCGGCCAGCTCCTGCAGGTTCCCCGCCGACATAACTCCCGCCTGAACCGCCAGTTCGCGCACCGTGGGCTGCGGTCCCGTCCAGATCAGGTCGTCCATCGTCCAGTCGTCGGCATAGAGGCAGTCGGTATCGCGGTCGACGTCGATCAACCCCACGAAACCGGGCTGAGACAGACCGAAATAGTAAAGAAAATTGCTGTCCTGACGAAAATCGTAGGCGTTGGCCGGATAATTGATCGACGCATCGAGATTCCCGGGCAGCAGAATCAGGCCGCTCTTGATTTTGCTCCGGAGCGCAGCCCGCCGGGCGGTGTAAATGTCAGGGGTAAACATATATCGGTCGATTTTTTGACGGTTCTGACACAGAGGAGGATACATCCCGTTCAAAACGCTTTTTCGCCGGTAAAATTAATCATTTTTACCTTATTGTAAATCGTACTGCGAATTGCGCGAGGAGGGTCTTGCGGGCAGTCTCTGCGTCATTCTCGGTCCGGCGCCGGCGGAGGGAGCAACAAGTTCCGACGAAGTTGCGGACCGCCGCGCGGAGTGGCGGCGGTTCGCGGCGCCGGCGACTCCCCCCCTCAAAAAGACGAACGCCGCCCCGCCGAAAACCCTTCACAAAGCGTTCTCCGGCCAAACGGCATCCGTCGATTCCAACCGGTCAGTCGTCCCGACTCACCCTACGACAACCCCCTACTCCTCGTTATCCGCCTCCTCTGCATAAGCCTTGAGCAGCTTCTCCTGCACCTCGGCAGGCACCTGCTCGTATCCGGCAAACTTCATGGTGTAAGTCGCCCGTCCCCCCGTCAGCGAACTGAGCGACGTGGAGTAACGGTTCATCTCCGCCAGCGGCACCCGAGCTTTCAAGGTCTCGAACCCTTTTTCGCTCGTCATCCCCTCGATCATCGCCCGCCGGTTCTGCAAATCGCTCATCACATCCCCTAATTTGTCGCTCGGCACCAGCACCTCCACCTCGTAGATCGGCTCCATGATCTTCGCCCCTGCACTCCGGAACGCCTCCTTAAACGCATTCCGTCCCGCCAACTTGAACGAAATTTCGTTCGAGTCCACCGGGTGCATCTTCCCGTCGTAGACCACCACCCGGATGTCCCGTGCATAGGAACCCGTCAGCGGCCCCTCCTCCATCTTCTCCATAATCCCTTTCATGATGGCCGGCAGGAACCGCGCATCGATCGCTCCGCCTACGATGGCGCTGCAAAAAACCAACTTGCCGCCCCATTCCAAATCGACCTCTTCGGTCGATTTGACATTCACCGCCAGTTCATGCCCGTCGACCTTGTATTTCGCCGGAGCGGGCATCCCCTCCGTGTACGGCTCGATCACCAAAGCCACCTCGCCGAACTGTCCCGCGCCGCCCGACTGTTTCTTGTGCCGGTACGAAGCTGCGGCCTGACGGGTAATCGTCTCCCGGTACGGCACTTTCGGCGCCAGATACTCCACCTCGATTTTATGGGTCCCGGCCAACTGGGTCCGGAGGATATTGAGGTGGTGTTCGCCCTGCCCCGACAGAATCGTCTGTTTCAGCTCTTTGGAGTATTCGACTCCGATCGACGGATCTTCATAAGTCGCCCGAATCAGCAGTTCGCCCAACTTTTCGTCCTCGGCGCTGTTCTTGGCCCGAACTGCGGTCCGGAACCGCGGTTTCGGAAATCCGATCAGATTGATCTGCCACTCGGCTCCCGGACCGTTCAGCGTATGGTTCACCCGCGTCGCCTTGAGCTTGACCGTACACCCGATGTCGCCGGCACAAAGCTCCGTAACTTTCGTCCGGTTCCGCCCGGCACTGACGAAAATCTGCCCGATCTTCTCCTTATTGCCGGTGGCCATATTGGTGAGTTCCATCCCTTCGGTCAGCGTCCCGCTAATCACCCGGAAGAAGGCCACTTCGCCCAAATGCGGCTCCACGGAGGTTTTGAATACGAAAATCGACACCGGCCCCGCGGCATCCGCCTGCACATCCCCGCCTCCGATCAACCGGAAATTCGGGGCCTTGAGCGGACCCGGCGCCACGTTGATGATGAACTCCATCAACCGTTTCACGCCGATGTCGCGACGACCCGACAGGCAGAACACCGGCACCAAGTCCCGTTTGGCCAGCCCCAACTTGATTCCGGACCGCATTTCGTCCTGGGTCAGCGTCCCTTTGTCGAAGTAGAGTTCCATCAACGCTTCGTCATTCTCTGCCGCTGCTTCGACGAGCGTTTTGTTCAACTCTTTCGCCCGTTCCATCTCGCTCTCCGGGATGGGCAGCTCTTCGCGTTCGCCCGTATCGCCTTTGAAGCGGTACATCTTCATCATCAGCACATCGACGAATGAGTCGAATCCGGGTCCCGGATTGACCGGATACTGCACCACGACGATCGGTGCTTCGGAATTGGCCCTCAATTCTTCGATGGTCTGTTCCCAATTGGCTTTTTCGGCGTCCAACTGATTGACGGCTGCGATCACGGGTTTTTCGTGCCGCCGGGCATACCGGGCCTGTATCTCTGTCCCCACTTCGAATCCGTTCTGGGCGTTCAGCAGCATCACTCCGACGTCGGCTACTTTGAAGGACGAAAAGAGGGCGCCGCAAAAATCATCTGCCCCCGGCGTATCGAGGATGTTCAGTTTGTAGCCGTTAAATTCGGTGTACAGGACGGTGGAAAAAATCGACCGTTTGTACTGGTGTTCGATGTCGGTATAGTCGGAGAGGGTGTTTTCACTTTCGACACTGCCGCGCCGTTCGACCACTTTGCCTTCATAGGCCATCGCTTCGGCCAGGGTGGTCTTCCCGGCTCCGGAGGCACCGAGCAAAACGATGTTTTTGATCTCGTTGGTGGGGTATTTTTTCATAACAAGCAGGTTTTTTGGTGGGTTTTCTAAAAATCCAAGCCGGATTCTGCCTATAAATATAGATTATGTTTCGGAGATTTCCAACGGAGGGGCTGTTTTTCTTTTCGATTTGTCTTTCTGTTTCTGAGGTTTTTTGCAGCTTTGCTACGGGACGGACTGCACCTGTTGGGTGTCTTGTTGGCAGCCTCTACCTTTATTCAGCCTTGCTGTTCTCTGCGACCGCAGGTCGCTCGGGCCAGCTACCACCCTATTCGGGGTCGCGCGCCCGACGCCGCCCCCTCGCGGAGGGCGCCACTCGACTTGCTTATGGCTTCTCCGCCGGCGTCAAGCGCTGGTAGAGGCGACCAGTAAAAGACGCAACGCGTCCGACTCGAAGAGTCGGGCGGGCGGCGCCACCCCCCTGCGCCGGCCGCAATCCCTCGCTACGCTCGGTTGCGTCCGCGCTGGCGCCGCAAACACAGGCTGCGAACCGAAAACAAGCAGTGAGGCCGTCGCCCGCGGGAATTTCAACTCTCTTTGCTCATGCAAAGACGAGCGAAATCCCTCTCTATACGGGTGGGCGTACCCTTCTGGTGTTTTATTGACCGCCTCTACCCCTCCATTCGATCTCGTGCTGCTCTTTGCGACCCGCCGGGTCGCGCGCCCGACGCCGCCCCCTCGCGGAGGGCGCTGGTAGAGGCGGCCAACAAGAGAAAACCATTCTTGCCCCGCGCGCCGGGAAAATCCTGTTCAAAAGCAATTCATGCTTTTGAACGATTTTCCCCCTTAAGGCGTGGCGCGCGGCGCCGAGCGGCACCCGAAACAGGCAGCCTCTACCCTACCAGAGAAAACCGCCCTCGGGCCGGGCAGGCCCCGCGTGCCCGCGGCGGGCAAGGGGCCGCCTCTACCCCGAATATATGCGGCGGGCGAAACTCCGTTTCGCTATAGCAGAAATGTCGACAAAACACCTGCCCCATGGTTACAAACAAAAAGGGAATAGTTCTGGAGAACTATTCCCTTTCGATCCTTCGGGAGCTTTGCGCTGAGCAATGCCACCGTTCATTCTTCCGTCCGCTCCAATCCCCACTAAAACGAGCGATCAGAGCACGAAACTTAACCCTTTACCAAAAAAACTACCAGCTCGCTTTCTTCACCCCCGGCAGCAACCCGGCCGATGCCATTTCGCGGAACTGGATTCTGCTAATCCCGAACTGCCGCATATATCCTTTCGGCCGCCCCGTCAGCTGACAGCGGTTATGCAGCCGGATCGGGTTCGAGTTTTTCGGCAATTTAGCGAGTCCGGCATAATCGCCCGCCTCTTTCAAGGCCTTGCGTTTCGCTGCATATCTTGCCACCAGCTTGGCCCGTTTCACTTCGCGGGCTTTCATCGATTCTTTTGCCATGGCTTAGTTTTTTTTAGCGTTTTTAAAAGGAAGGCCGAACTGTTTGAGCAAGGCATAGGCTTCCGTGTCATTGTCCGCCGTGGTAACGAACGTAATTTCGACCCCGAAGATTTTGGTAATCTTGTCGATGTCGATTTCCGGGAAGATGATATGTTCCTGTATCCCCAAGGTATAGTTTCCCTGTCCGTCGAATTTGTCGTTAATTCCTTTGAAGTCGCGGATCCGCGGGAGGGAAACGGCGATCAACCGTTCGAGAAATTCGTACATCCGTTCCCGGCGCAAGGTAACCCGCACCCCGATCGGCATCTGTTTGCGGAGTTTGAAGTTGGAGATGTCTTTCTTCGACCGGGTTTGCACGGCATGCTGTCCGGCGATCGTCGAAAGTTCGGCCTGAGCCACTTCCACTAATTTTTTGTCCGCCACTGCTGCTCCGATCCCCTGATTGATGACGATTTTTTCGAGTTTCGGCACCTGCATGATGCTTTTGTAGCCGAACTCTTTCATCAAAGCGGGAGCGATCTCCTCTTTGTATTTGGTTTTGAGTGAAGGTACGTATGCCATTATTTGATCTCCTCCCCTGATTTGACGGCCACGCGGACCAGTTTGCCTTTATCGTTCTTTTTGCGGCCCACACGGGTGGGTTTGCCGGTTTTCGGGTCGAGCGGCTGGAGGTTGCTGATGTGAATCGGTGCCTCCTGTTTGACGATCCCTCCTTGCGGATTGGCGGCATTGGGTTTGGTGTGTTTGCTCACCAAGTTGACCCCTTCGACGATTGCACGCTGTTTTGCGACGAGCACTTCGAGCACTTTTCCCTGCTGCCCTTTGTTGTCGCCGGCATTGACGTACACCGTGTCTCCTTTTTTGATATGTAATTTGGTCGACATGTCTGTGTGTTTGTTTGAAAGGTTACAGCACTTCCGGTGCCAGCGAGATGATTTTCATGTTGGCATCCCGCAGTTCCCGGGCCACTGGTCCGAAGATGCGGGTTCCGCGCATTTCGCCTGCGTTGTTGAGGAGCACCACGGCGTTGTCGTCGAACCGGATGTACGATCCGTCGGGACGTCTGATCTCTTTTTTGGTTCGCACGACGATGGCTTTGGAGACGGCTCCTTTCTTGATATCCCCCGAGGGAGAGGCGCTTTTGACGCTGACTACGATTTTGTCTCCGATCGACGCGTAGCGCCGTCCGGTACCGCCAAGTACACGGATACAGAGAACTTCCTTGGCTCCGCTGTTATCGGCTACGGAGAGCCGGCTTTCTTGTTGTATCATGGTTACTTAGCTCTTTCGATGATTTCTACTAATCTCCACCGTTTGGACTTGCTGAGCGGGCGGGTTTCCATAATCCGGACGGTATCGCCTTCGCCGCAGGTGTTTTCTTCGTCGTGGGCGACGAATTTGGTGGTTTTATTGACGAATTTACCGTAGATCGGGTGTTTCACTTTCCGTTTCACAGCAACGACGATCGATTTTTCCATCTTGTTGCTGACGACCACCCCGATTCTCTCTTTTCTAAGGTTTCTTTCTTCCATGGCCTCTCTACTTGTTAATTGTGGCGGTTTGTTTTTCGCGCAGGATGGTCAGCATTCGGGCAATATCACGGCGCATATTTTTGAGCACGGTCGAGTTTTCGGCCGGAGAAACCGCGTGGTTCAACTTGGCTTTGAGCAGGTTGGCTTTCTCAGTCTCTACACGTTCGATGATTTCGGCCGCTGTCAGTTCTCGTATTTCGGTTGTTTTCATGTCTTCCGTGTGTTAGATTGAGTTTTCGGTATAGTCGCGGCGGATGATGAACTTGGTGGTGATCGGCAGCTTCTGTGCTCCGAGCCGCAGGGCTTCCTGCGCTACGTCCAACGGCACGCCTTCGGCTTCGAATAAGATGCGTCCGGGCGTAACCGGAGCCACGAATCCTTCGGGCGAACCTTTCCCTTTACCCATGCGGACTTCGGCCGGTTTTTTGGTGATGGGTTTGTCCGGGAAGATCCGGATCCACACTTGTCCTTCACGTTTCATCTGACGCACGATGGCCTGACGAGCGGCTTCGATCTGCCGACCGGTGATCCAAGCCGATTCCAAGGCTTTGATGCCGAACGAACCGAAAGACAATTCAGCTCCTCTCTGTGCCAGACCTTTCATGCGGCCTTTCTGCATTCTGCGAAATTTCGTCTTCTTTGGTTGTAACATGGTTAGTTCCTTATTTAGTCTGACGACAGATTACTGATTCTTTCTTTTGCGATCGCCGCCGCGCCGGTCATCGCGTCCGCCGCGTCGCCGGTCGTCTCCTCTGCGGTCGTCGCGTCCGGCGGTTCCGGCTGCCGATGCGCTCATTCCTACGATCGGCGAGAGGTCGCGTTTGGCATAGACTTCGCCGTTGCAGATCCACACTTTGATCCCCAGCAGTCCGACTTTGGTCAATGCTTCGGCCAAGTTGTAGTCGATATCGGCCCGGAAGGTATGCAGCGGAATCCGTCCTTCTTTGTAGGATTCGCTGCGGGCCATTTCAGCACCGCCGACGCGACCCGAGATCTGAATCTTGATCCCTTCGGCTCCCATGCGCATGGTCGATGCGATGGTCGTCTTGATCGCCCGCCGATAGGAGATACGCCCTTCCACCTGTCGGGCGATGTTGTTCGACACGATCACTGCATCGAGTTCCGGCCGTTTGACTTCAAAGATATTGATTTGGACCTCCTTGCCGGTCAGTTTCCGCAACTCTTCTTTGAGTTTGTCGACTTCGGCGCCGCCTTTGCCGATGATAATCCCGGGCCGGGCGGTGCTGATCGTTACGGTAACCAATTTGAGGGTCCGTTCGATCACGATTTTCGAGATGCTTGCTTTGGCCAACCGTGCGCCGAGGTATTTCCGGATTTTGGAGTCTTCGACGAGTTTGGCCGGAAAATCTTTGCCGCCATACCATGACGAGTCCCAGCCGCGGATAATGCCCAATCGATTGGCTATCGGATTTACTTTCTGTCCCATCTTAGTTTGCAGCGTTTTCAGGTTTCACTTCGGTTGCGGTTTTCTTTTTCGCAGGAGCGGCCTTTTTTTTCGGGGTCGCCGCAGCTTGGGTATTTTTAGCGCTACCGGCTGCTTTTGCCTTGCCTGTCGCCGCTGTCTTCGCAGGCTCTGCGGTTTTTGCTTCCGCTGCCGGTGCGGCCGGTGCAGCAATCGTCCCATCTGCCATCCCTGCCGCCGTTTCGATCCGGTCGACGATGATGGTTACATGGTTCGACCGTTTCCGGATGCGGTGTGCGCGTCCTTGCGGTGCGGGCTGAATCCGTTTCAGCTGGCGGCCGCCGTCGACAAAAATGGTTTTCACGCACAGCGGGGTCTCTTCCAATGCGAGGCCTTGGTTTTTGGCTTCCCAGTTGGCGATGGCCGAACGGAGGAGTTTTTCGAGACGCACCGATGCTTCTTTCTTGGAGTAGCGCAGCATGCCGAGCGCTTTATTGATTTCCACGCCGCGGATCATGTCGGCGAGGAGTCTCATTTTTCTGGGAGAGGTCGGGCAGTCGCGCAGCGAGGCGATTGCTGTCGTGCGTTTTGCTGCCTTGAGCTTTTCGGCTCTCAGTCTTTTTCTTGCACCCATTATTATGAACGAATTACTTTTTTAACACTATTTTTTCTTGTTGCCTCCGTGTCCGCGGAAGCTGCGGGTCGGTGCAAATTCACCTAATTTGTGTCCCACCATGTTTTCGGTAACATAGACGGGGATGAATTTATTCCCGTTGTGTACGGCTAAGGTGTGTCCCACAAAGTCGGGTGAGATCATACTCGCTCTCGACCAGGTTTTGATAACCGATTTCTTGCCGCTTTCGTTCATGGCAAGAATCTTACCTTCGAGTTTCGGCTCGATATAGGGTCCTTTTTTCAGTGAACGGCTCATTTACGCTCTGTGTTTTAATTATTTATTCCTCCGTGAAACGATGAACTTGGTGGTCGTCTTCTTGGGGTTCCGGGTTTTGTACCCTTTGGCCAAGATGCCGGTACGCGATCTGGGGTGTCCCCCGGATGCGCGTCCTTCGCCCCCGCCCATCGGGTGGTCGACGGGGTTCATCACGACGCCTCGGTTCCTCGGCCGACGGCCCAACCAGCGGCTCCGGCCGGCTTTACCGCTCTGTTCGAGGTTGTGGTCGGGGTTGGAGACGGTTCCGATGGTCGCGCGACAGGTGGTCAGGACCATTCTGGTTTCGCCCGAAGGCAGTTTGATAATGGCGTACTTCCCTTCGCGGGCAAGCAGCTGAGCGTAAGTCCCGGCAGAACGTGCCATGACGGCGCCTCTTCCCGGGGTGAGTTCGATGCAGTGGACGACGGTACCCAACGGTATCTCGGAAAGGAACAGGGTGTTGCCCACTTCCGGTGCGACGCCTGCTCCGCTGGCGATGGTCTGGCCGACTTTCAGTCCGACCGGTGCCACGATGTAGCGTTTTTCGCCGTCGGCATAGACTACCAAGGCGATTCTGGCGCTGCGGTTGGGGTCGTATTCGATGGTTTTGACGGTTGCGGTGATGCCGTCTTTATTGCGCATGAAGTCGATGATGCGGTACTGGCGTTTGTGTCCGCCGCCGATGTAGCGCATGGTCATTTTCCCTGTATTGTTTCGTCCGCCGGTCGATTTGAGGGGACGTACGAGGGATTTTTCCGGGGTCGAGGTGGTAATATCGTCGAACGTGCCGATAATTTTGTGTCTCTGACCGGGGGTCATCGGTTTGAATTTTCTAACTGCCATCGTCTTTAGATATTACTGTAAAAATCGATCTTGTCTTCGCCCCGTAAGGTAACGATTGCTTTTTTGTAGCGGTTCTGACGCCCTTCGAGCATCCCGGCTTTGGTGTAGCGGCTTTTGTACTTGCCGTCGTAGTTGCAGGTGTTGACTTCTGCCACCACGACGCCGTACATAGCTTCCACCGCTGCTTTGATCTGCAGCTTGTTGGCGCGCGGATCAACAATAAAACCGTAGCGGTTCAGTTTTTCGCCCTGAGCCGTCATTTTCTCGGTTAGTATCGGCTTAATTAAAACTTCCATGATTCTTTAGTCGTAATCGTTACTGGATTCCACAAACTTGCTGCATGGCGGCCAAGGCTCCCTCCCCGCCGATGAGCAGGTGGGCGGCGTTCATCACGTCGTAGGTATTGAGGTTCTGGGCCTGAATGACTTTGACGTTGGGCAGGTTCCGCGAGGCCAGAATCACGCCGCTGTTGTCGGCTTCGCCGCACAGGATCACGAGGGTCTTTTTGTCGGCAATCCCGAGGTTTTTGGCTGCTGCGATGAATTCTTTGGTCTTGGGCTGCATGTCGAGGGTTTCCACGATGGTAATCGCTGCTCCCTGCGCTTTGTAGGTCAGTGCGCTGCGCCGTGCCAGTTGTTTGAGTTTCTTGTTGAGTTTGAAGCGGTAGTCGCGCGGCACCGGACCGAATACACGTCCGCCTCCGACGAACAGAGGCGACAGGATCGAGCCGCTTCTGGCACCGCCGGTCCCTTTCTGTTTTTTCAGTTTGCGGGTCGACCCGGCCACTTCGTTCCGTTGTTTGGCTTTGTGGGTCCCTTGCCGCTGGTTGGCGAGGTATTGTTTGACGTCCAGATAGATGGCGTGGTCGTTGGGCTGTTCGAGCGCGAATACGGCGTCGTTCAAGGTTATCTTCTTGCCGGTCTCTTTCCCGGCGATGTCGAGTATGTTCAATTCCATAGCGTTGTTCTCCTCCCTTGAAATTAGCCTTCGATTAACAAGTACGAGCCTTTGGCGCCCGGAATGGAGCCTTTGACGAGCAGCAGGTTGTTTTCCGGTATCACTTTCAGCACTTTCAGGTTAAGCACTTTGACCTGTTCGCCGCCCGTGCGTCCCGGCATGCGTTTTCCTTTGAATACACGCGAGGGGTAGGACGATGCGCCGAGCGATCCGACGTGCCGCTGCCGGTTGTGCTGCCCGTGGGTTTGTCCGCCGACGCCGCCGAAGCCGTGCCGTTTCACAACCCCTTGGAAGCCTTTCCCTTTCGAGATTCCGGTTACGTCGACCCATTCGCCTTCGGCAATCACGTCGACGCCGATGGTATCGCCCAGATTCGGCATCGTCTCGAAGGATTTGAATTCGGCGATTTTCCGTTTCGGGGTAGTCCCGGCCTTGGCGAAATGGCCCATCATCGGTTTGCTGGTGTGCTTTTCCTTTTTGTCGTCATAGGCAAGCTGCACGGCGGCATATCCGTCTTTTTCGACGGTTTTGACTTGCGTAACCACACACGGACCAGCTTCGATCACAGTGCATGGGATGTTTTTCCCCTCGGCACTGAACACGGATGTCATTCCGATCTTTTTTCCAATTAGTCCTGACATTTTGTTGTTTAATGGTTGTTTGTTATCGTTCTCCTTTTCAACTCCCGCCATCGACAAGTCGGCTAATTATCAAGCACTTACCTGCTTAACAAGAGCAAAGGCGATTGCAAAGATAGGGCTTTTCGGTTGATTATCAAAATTTTCAGATTTTTTTCTGTCCCGGCGGTCCGAACGGGCTGAAAAAAAGCAGGCCCCGCAGTAAAAAGGCGGGGCCTGAGAATCGCACCGGAAACCGGGGGTCATTCCGGCAGGGTAAAGATGCAGAGCTGCTGTTCGGAGGTCGGATCGGCCGCGACCACGGTTCGGCCGTCGGGCAGGATGTCGAACGAGGAGATGCAGCGGTCGAGCTCGTACACCCGCTCCAGCTCGCCGGCCGACAGATCGTAAACCCGCAGGAATATCTTGCGCGGTTTGTCCTCAACTTCGCCGCCGATCGTCAGTTCGGACCCGTCATACAAAGCATAGAGTTTACCGTCCAGCATATCAAGTTCCTGAAATCCGTTGATTCGGCCCAACTGTCTCATCGTGCCCCTCACCACCGCTTCGGGATCGCCACCCTCACCGCGAATAATCTTATTTCGCGACGAGTCTTGCAGATCATAGATCTCCAACACTTCGCCCAGTCGGGTACCCAATACGACTACGGAACCGTCGCTGGCCAAGGCGGACTGCCACAAATAAGGTCTGGCTTCGGGCCAAATATCACTTTTGTCGCTCTCCGGGTCCGGGATTTTGTACTTTTCTGCCACCACATTCCCTGCGTCATCAATCAAAATCAACCGGTGTTCCGGCGAAGCGTGCAACAAAACGAATCCATCCGACACCTTGCCGAATGCCAACGCCGGCATGCAAGATGCAGGGTATTCAACCATCCGGGAAGGGGTGCCGACCCCTTGGCGAATATCCGAAACGGCATATACCGCCATTTTATGGTCATTCGCAGCAAAGACACGGAGACTATCCGCATCGACGGTATAACCGCTGACACCCAGCATCTCTCCGGGACCATGCCCCCGATTGACGAAACTGCACAAAAGTTTCAGCGAGGGATAGGAAAAGGCTCTCAACAGCGTTCCGCCGCCCTTTACATCCTGCAAATACAGGATCGAATCCACAACCGTCAAATCGCAGGCATACCCCAAAAACGGCATGTCGCCCTCGAAAGGGAGCGATGCGACTGACACGGGGATCGGATCGATTTTCCGTTTTTCCTGCCCTCCACGATGACAAGCCGCAGTCCAGCAGCAGACAAAAAGTGTCAGCAATCCGGCGAACCCTGCCGGCAAACGAACCATAGACATTATAAATTCGGTATTTCAACAACCATCACGGTACTGTATTCGGAAGTATTGGTCAAAGGGCACCACACATGACCTGCTCCCTGACACAACACAACACCTCCCACCCCTTTTTCTTCATCGCTGTTTGCAGCCAATGCTTCAATATTAGCTAAGGTCAAGTCCGAAAAAGTCGGAGTTGCCGTCTGTGCCCAACGACAACTCAGATAGACACTACCCATAATCAACAATCCGCCGCAAGCAGCAAAAACCGTCTTTTTCCCTAATGTTTTCATGTTATTTTGTTTTTAGAATGATTATCAATTGCAAATGTAACTAAAAATTCTATTTTTCAAAATTTTCGTATCAAAAATACACAGCCGCTACCATTCCGGCAGGGTAAAAGTGCAGAGTTGCTGTTCGGCTGTCGGGTCGGCCGCAATCACGGTCCGGCCGTCGGGCAGGATGTCGAACGAGGAGATATAGCGGTCGAGTTCGTACACCCGCTCCAGCTCGCCGGTCGACAGATCGTAGACCCGGAAATAGCGGCCGCCGGAGGGGGCATAGCCCTTTTCGTCGAGCATCCGGTCGACCTCCTGCATCGACATACCGGAATAGACCGCAAACACCTTGCCGCCGAAGATCCGGACATCCATGAAGCCGTTCACCCGCCCCATGACACCCTCCGGAGTAAACCCCGGAATCCCGTCCCGTCCGACAACGACAACCGCCTGCACGGTATCGGCCGGATCGCAGATTTCGAGCACTTCGCCCAAACGGGTAACCAAAGCCACCCTCCCCTCCCGGCAAGCCATGCGAGACATCCACAGATAAGGCATCAGCAGCGGTTCAATGTTCTGCGTCTCCTCGTTTTCGGGCATCGGGTACTGCGCCCGCAGCAGATGTCCCGCCGTATCGCAGAGCAAGACCCTCCGATTCGGCCGGGCGTTTTGCAGGATCAGCGTATCGCCGCCCCCTTTGGCAAAAGCGAACGACGGGGCGACCTCGTTCGGACAGGCCACCATCCGCAGCGGCCGCTGAACTCCCGCCCGCAAACTGTCCTGCGCATAGATCGCCAATTTCGGTTCCCGGCTGGCCATGACATAGAGATACCGGTCGTCCGCATCGAAGCCTCCGATCTCCAACATCTCCTCCGGCCCTTTGCCTTTCGGGAGAAACGAGCAGAGCGTTTCCAGCGAAGGATAGGCCACGGCGAACATCATCGAGGGATTTCTTAGATCCCAGATATAAAGCACCGAATCATAAACCCTCACTTGGCGCACGTGGCCCAGAAAGAGGGTTTCCGGCAGCACAAGCGAGTCGGTCCGGATCGGCTGCACTCCGACCGAACCGGCCTCCTGCCGCCCGCCGCCGCAGGCGGTCAGCAAGAGCACCGCACCCCAGACAAAGAAAAGAGTTTTCATAACCATAACCTCCGCGTTTACCGCCGGACCGGGGAGCCGACCTCGGCCCCAGCGCCCGAACCCCTCTCTATGGAAGAGAGATCAAGCGAATATAACGAAAAACCTGTCTCTCTCCAAATCGGGCGGGCGCAGCAATTCACCCAAACGGGTAAAGCCGGCCCGAAAAGAGACAACGCGTCCGCAAAAATTGGTTACTTTTGTCGCCGCCGGCGGAGGGGGTGCAGACACGGTGCCCCGACAACCGAACCGCTCCGTCTCCTATACCTATATATAATAATAGCAGAATCGAACCGACATGACCATAGACCAGTTGATCCGGCAGATCGGCGAAAGCACCCCGGTCCGGCAGCTCGAAGAGCGGTACGGGAGCGAGCGGAATATCCGGTTGAAAGGGGTTGCCGGCTCCCTGTTCGCCATCGTCGCCGGCCTCGTCGCCCGGAAGCGGGGAGGCATACACTGGCTCGTTGCCGAAGACCGGGACGCCGCCTCCTACCTCTGCAACGACTTGACCAACCTGTACGGCTCCCTTGCCGCCGGGAAACGGATCTTGTTCTACCCCACCGCCTACAAGCGCTCCATCCAGACCCTGCGCGAAGACCCCGGCGGAATCGTGCAGCGGACAGCCGTACTGACCGCCCTGACCCATCCCGACACCGCGGAACAGCCCCTGATCGTCTGCACCTATCCGGAAGCGATCGCCGAGCAAGTGGCCGACCGGGAGCGGTTCGCCGAACAGATGCTGCGGCTCCGGCGGGGCGAACGGACCGGCATGGACGAACTCGAAAACCGGCTGACCGAATACCGCTTCGAGCGCGTCGACTTCGTGGGCGAACCCGGCCAATACTCCCGTCGGGGCGGAATCATCGACATCTTCTCGTTCGGCGACAGCAAACCCTACCGGATCGACTTTTTCGGCGACGAGATCGCCTCCATCCGCCTGTTCCACGTCGGCACCCAGCTCTCGGTCGAAGAGCGCGACGCCGTCGAGATCGTTCCCAACCTCAAGAATCCGGCGCTGGCCGAGAAGCGGGTCTCGCTGGCCCGGTACATCGAGAGCGGCAAGCCCGGCGAACCGGTTACGCTGTGGTCGGACAACCCGGTCCAGCTGCTCGACAAACTCGACCGGCTCCGAAGCCGGCTGCTCGGCGAACTGCCCGACCCGGCCGGGATCGACACCCTCGTAACGAGCCGGAAACAGTTCGCGGCCGAGACCGCAGACTGGCGGTGGATCTCCCTCAACCTCCAAGTCCCGGAAAGGCCGGCCGAAGGAGAAGAGATCGACTTCGGCGCCTCGCCCCAGCCGCAGTTCAACAAAAACTTCGAGCTGCTCGCCGCCGACATCCGGCGGGGGAACGACACCGGAAGGACGACCTACCTGTCGACCGAAAACCGCGCCCAGATGGAGCGGCTCGAAAACATCTTCGATTCGGCGGGGTTGGAGCGGAGCGGGTACGGCCACATTCCGGTTACGCTGCACGGCGGGTTCGTGATACCGGCCCTGCGGCTCGCCCTCTACACCGACCACCAGATTTTCGACCGCTACCACCGATACACCCTCCCCAACGAGATCGACCGGCGCGAAAGCATGACCATCGCCGAACTGAATGCGCTGCAAGTAGGCGACTTCGTGGTGCACATCGACCACGGCATAGGGCGGTTCGGCGGGCTGGTGCGGAGCACCGCGAACGGCGTGGTGCAGGAGTTCATCAAGTTGGTCTACCGGGACAACGACATCCTGTTCGTCAACGTCCATTCGCTGCACCGGATCAGCAAGTACAAGGACAAAGACGCTCCGGAGCCGAAAGTCCACAAACTCGGCTCCGGAGCCTGGCAGAAACTCAAGCAGACCGCCAAAAGCAAAGTCAAGGACATTGCGCGGGAGTTGATCGCGCTGTATGCCCGCAGAAAGGCGAGCGCCGGGTATGCCTACTCGCCGGACGGCTTTTTGCAGCAGGAGTTGGAGGCCTCGTTTCTGTACGAAGACACGCCCGACCAGCAGAGTGCGACACAGGCCGTCAAGGAGGATATGGAGCAGCCCGTGCCGATGGACCGGCTGATCTGCGGCGACGTGGGGTTCGGCAAGACCGAGATCGCGATCCGGGCGGCATTCAAGGCGGCTGTGGACGGAAAACAGGTGGCCGTGCTGGTGCCGACCACGGTCCTGTCGCTGCAGCACTACCGGACTTTCAGCCGCCGGTTGAAGGACTTTCCGGTGCGGGTCGAGAACTTTTCGCGGATCAAAACGGCGAAACAGACACGGGAGATTTTAGACGATCTGGCGGCGGGACGGATCGACATCCTGATCGGAACCCACCGGCTGTTGGGGAAAAACGTACGGTTCAAGGACTTAGGGCTGCTCATCATCGACGAGGAGCAGAAGTTCGGGGTAGTCAACAAGGAGAAGCTGCGCCACCTGAAGGCTAATGTGGACACGCTGACGCTGACGGCGACGCCGATTCCGCGGACGTTGCAGTTTTCGCTGATGGGAGCGCGCGACCTGTCGATCATCCATACGCCGCCGCCCAACCGGCAGCCGGTGGCGACGGAGGTCGCCCTGTTCGACGAGGAGATCATCCGCGAGGCGATCGAAACGGAGTTGCAGCGCGGCGGACAGGTCTTTTTTCTGCACAACCGGGTGCAGACGCTGGACCGGATGCGGGCGATGATCGAACGGCTCTGTCCGGGAGCACGGGTAGCGGTGGGCCACGGACAGATGCCGGCGGCGGAATTGGAGAAGATCATGCTGGATTTCATCTACGGCGAATACGACGTGCTGCTGGCGACGACGATCATCGAGTCGGGGATCGACATTCCGAATGCCAACACGATGATTATCAACAATGCCCACCTGTTCGGCCTCTCGGACCTCCACCAGCTGCGGGGACGGGTGGGACGGACGAACCGCAAGGCTTACTGCTACCTGCTGATTCCGTCGGAGGAGGCGGTTACGTCGGATGCCCACCGCCGGCTGCGGGCGCTGGAGGAGTTTTCGGAGTTAGGGAGCGGGTTCAACATCGCGATGCAGGACCTCGACATCCGGGGGGCGGGGAACATTCTGGGGGCGGAGCAGAGCGGATTCATCACGGACATCGGGTTCGAGACTTACCAGAAGATCATGGCGGAGGCGGTGGCGGAGCTGCGCGAGGAGCAGGGGTTAGAGCCGGACACGGCGGCGGTCGACTGCGTGATCGAGACCGATTCGTCGGCCCACCTGCCGGACAGCTACATCGGGACGACGGCGGAAAAGATCCGGCTCTACCGCGAACTGGACTCCATTCGGACGGAGGAGGCGCTGCAACAGTTCGCCGCCCGGCTCACCGACCGGTTCGGCGAACCGCCGGAACCGGTGCAGGAGTTGTTCGAGGTGGTTCGGCTGCGACGCGCGGCGGAGGCGGACGGGATCGAACGGATCGTGCTCAGGGGGGGGCGGGCGACACTCTACTTCGTGGCGAACGACCGGTCGGCGTTCTACAAAAGCGACCGTTTCATGGCGCTGCTCCGGTCGGTGGCGGCGGCTCCGGCCCGGTTCAAACTCAACCAATCGAACAATAAGTTATCTTTGTCGGTGGGAGGGGTGAAGTCGGTGGCGGAGCTGCGCGAGACGTTGGAGGGACTGACGGCCCGGCACGCTTCGGGAGAAAATGGATGATTCCATGCTTCGGGGGCGGAGCCGAACGGGGGCGCGAGGCTGAAAGGAAGGGTAGAGGCCAGTAAAACACTCGAAAGGTGCGGGTCAGCCGCCCGGCGGGATTTGTTCCGAGCAAACTAATCGGTTGGCGTGCCCAGCGGCACCGGCTGTCCCGAGCGACCTGCAGTCGCAAATGTTTTTCGGC
>JAFLSI010000023.1 GCA_022511025.1 Rikenella sp.
TGCCCTCGGGCCGGGCAGGCCCCGCGTGCCCGCGGAGGGCAAGGGGCAGCCTCTACCCCACAGCTCTCGCATCGCCGAGACAACTGAAAGAAGCAACAAAAAAGAGCCGCCCGGAACGATGGTTCCGGGCGGCCCGCACAGCATTCCAAAACAGACAAGTCTACAAAATACTGAACGCCACCGTCAGCCCCGCCATCACGATCGCCACCATGCTCATCAGTTTAATGAGAATATTGAGCGACGGTCCCGAGGTATCCTTGAACGGGTCTCCCACCGTATCTCCCACGACCGTAGCCTTGTGCGTATCCGAACCTTTTCCGCCGAAATTTCCCTCCTCGATGTATTTTTTGGCATTGTCCCACGCCCCTCCGGCATTCGCCATGAAGATCGCCAGCACGAACCCGGCACCTAATCCCCCCACCAACAAGCCCAATACACCCGCCACACCGAACACGATCCCCGTTACGATCGGCGCCACGATCGCCAGAATCGACGGCAGCAGCATCTCCCGCTGCGCCCCCTTGGTCGAGATCGCCACACAGCGCGCATAGTCCGGCGTCGCCTCACCCGTCAGAATCCCTTTGATTTCGCGGAACTGCCGCCGCACCTCCTCGACCATCGACTGCGCCGCACGTCCCACCGCATTCATCGTCAGCCCGCAGAAAACGAACGCCATCATCGAGCCGACAAAGACCCCGATCAAAACCTTCGGATTCATCAGATTGACTTGGTAATACTCCATAAAATCCGGCAACGTCGCGCTTTCCACCGACACCATCTTGCCCAGCACCTCGATCGTCTTCACCCCGATGTGCTGCAACCCCATTTTGATCTCTTCCAGATACGAAGCCATCAGCGCCAGTGCCGTCAGTGCCGCCGAGCCGATCGCAAACCCTTTGCCCGTCGCCGCCGTCGTGTTCCCCAGCGCATCGAGCGCATCGGTCCGTTTCCGCACCTCAGCCCCCAGACCGCTCATCTCCGCATTCCCGCCGGCGTTGTCCGCAATTGGCCCGTAGGCATCCGTGGCCAGCGTAATCCCCAAAGTCGACAGCATCCCGACCGCCGCAATCCCGATCCCGTAAAGCCCCAGCGACAGATTTTCAGCCGAGAGCAAGTGGGCCACGTCGAAATTGATCGCACACAGGAAAGCCAGTATAATCGCCGCTGCAATGGTAATCACCGGAACCGCCGTCGAGAGCATCCCCAGCCCGATCCCCGAAATGATCACCGTAGCCGGTCCCGTTTGCGAGCTTTCGGCCACCTTGCGCGTCGGTTTGTACGACTGCGAAGTGTAGTACTCCGTCGACTGCCCGATGATGATGCCGGCCACCAAGCCGCAGATCACCGAGAAAGAGATCCCCAACCAGTTTTGGAGTCCCAACAGCCAGAGGATGACGAACGTCGCCACGGCAATCAAAGCCGAGCTGGTATTGACCCCCAGCCCCAATGCACCGAGCAGGTTTTTCATCGACGCTCCCTCTTTGGTTTTGACCAAGTAGATCCCGAAGATCGAGAGCAGGATCCCGACCGCCGCAATCAGCATCGGAGCGAAGACCGCTTTCAGCTGCATTTCGCCCGACACGGCCGCGAAGGCCGAAGCCCCCAGTGCCGCCGTCGCGAGAATCGATCCGCAGTAGCTTTCGTAGAGGTCGGCTCCCATCCCGGCCACATCGCCCACGTTATCCCCCACATTGTCGGCTATGGTAGCCGGATTTCTCGGATCGTCCTCCGGAATCCCGGCTTCGACCTTCCCCACCAAATCCGCCCCCACATCGGCAGCCTTGGTATAGATCCCCCCGCCGACGCGGGCAAACAGGGCCTGGGTCGAAGCCCCCATCCCGAAGGTCAGCATGGTGGTGGTGATGACGACGAGTTTCTGGGTCATGGCCATATCGCCGCTGTAGAACCACTCCAATATGAGGTACCAAACCGAAATATCGAGCAGCCCCAACCCGACGACCACCAAGCCCATCACCGCACCGGAGCGGAAAGCGACCCGCAGCCCGCGATTCAGCGATTCCGAAGCGGCCTGCGCCGTCCGTGCCGAAGCATAGGTCGCGGTCTTCATCCCGATATACCCGGCCAGCCCGGAGAAGAATCCGCCGGTCAGAAAGGCGAACGGCACCCACGGATTCTGTACGCCGAATCCGTAAGCCAGCACGGCAAAGAAAGCACACAGTACCAAAAAAACGATTCCAACGATTTTGTACTGTTGTTTCAGATAGGCCATGGCCCCTTTCCGCACGTGGCTGGCGATGGCCCGCATGGTTTCCGTGCCTTCGCTCTGCCGCTTCATCTGCACGAAAAAGCAGCGGGCAAAGCACAAAGCGATGACCGCCGCGGCAGGTACCAACCAAAAAATCAGAGGGATATTTGCACTCATAAGCATTTATATTTTGTTGTTTCGTTCCGAATTTTTCGATGAAAGATAGTGATTTTTTACGACATGGAATCAAAACGGCGGATTTTTCATCGCCAGCGCGGAGCCGCCTCAACCCCAAAAGCCTGAAAACAACCGGCTCCATGATCCCGAAAGATCATGGAGCCGGCAATCGATCGGACCGATACGGCTAAGCGAAGGCGATCCGCTTCTCCTCGATCAATTTCCTCAGGTTGATCAGCGCATACCGCATCCGCCCCAAAGCGGTGTTGATGCTCACCCCGGTCCGTTGTGCGATCTCCTTGAAACTGAGGTCGAAATAGTGTCTCAGGACGACCACTTCGCGCTGTTCGCTCGGCAGACGGTCGATCAAGTCGCGCACATCCTGTTCGATCTGCTCGTGGATCAATACCTCTTCGATCGTCTCATCGGCCAGTTTGCGGTTGTTCAGGAGGTCATAGCCGGCCTCCTCGCCCGGCACGACGCGCACCGGCTTTTTGCCGCTCCGGAAGTGGTCGATGACTATGTTGTGCGCGATGCGCAGCACCCACGAAATGAACCGACCGTTTTCCGCATACCGGCCAGAACGCAAGCTGTCGATGACTTTGATAAAAGTCTCCTGAAAGAGATCATCGGCCGTCTGCCGGTCTTTGGTCAACATCAGGATGTAGTTGTAGACCCGTTTCCGGTGGCGTTCGACGAGGGTCGTGATCGCAGATTCATCGCCTTCAATGAATGACCGCAGCAGCAACTGATCGTTGTCGCTTTTGAGGATTTCCCTGTTCATAGCGTCTACTCTTTGTGTTTAAGGTGTTTCGAGTAGAAGTCGGGTCGATAGGCGAATCGGTTTTAGAGGTTGATCAATGAAAGGGGGTCGGAGATCCTGTTTTTCCGGCATGTCCACCCCGTTCGGGAGAGGGTCCCCCTCCCGTGTCGCTGTATTTCACAATAAATATGCCAAAACAGGGAATATGACAAGATGTCATACCCCCTGCTGTCATGTCAAAGCGGAGAACCGGTCCGACGGCTGAACCGCAACTGCCGCCCGATCCCCCCTCGCCGGTGTCTCCCTGTTACTTGTCCTTGGCCTCGTCCGACACCAAAATCCGTCCGCAGTATTCGCACACGATCACTTTTTTGCTCATCCGGATGTCGAGCTGCCGCTGCGGCGGAATCCGGTTGAAGCACCCCCCGCAGGCATCCCGCTTCACCGTAACGACCGCCAACCCGTTCCGCACATTCTTGCGAATCCGGTCATAAGCCGACAGGAGCCGTTCGTCGATCTTTCCCCGCGCCGCATCGGCCTGTTCCTGCAGCTCGTCCAGCTCTTTGGCCGTATCGGCCTCGATCCCGGCCAACTCCGCCCGTTTGGCCTCCAAGTCGATTTTCCGGTCTTCGAGCAACGCCTGAGTATCTTCGATCTGCTTCTTCTTATTCTTCACCTCGGCATTGAACTCTTTGATGCGTTTCTCGGCCAGTTCGATCTCCAATTTCTGGAACTCGATCTCTTTGGAAATCGAGTCGAACTCGCGGTTGTTCCGCACATCGTCCTGCTGCGCTTCGTATTTCTTGATCAGGGCTTTGGCCTGTTCGATCTCCTCCTTTTTGTTTTTCACCTCGCGGGTCAGCTCTTCGACCTGCGTCGTGCAGCCGGCGATCCGGGTCTCCAAACCGCCGATCACATCCTCGAGGTCCTGCACTTCGTAAGGCAGCTCCCCTTTGATGTGGTTGATGCTGTCCCGTTTGGAGTCGATCTGCTGGAGCGCATAGAGAACGCCGATCTTCTCCTCGGTGGAGAGCTCTTCGGCGACGGCGCTTTTGGTTTTGGTTGCCATGTGGTATCTCTTTGTATGACTGTTCGTTCCGAATTATCCGACGAGGCAGCTCACCGCATTGGAGGATACGGCGGCCGGACGGACTGCAAAATTAGGGATTTTTTTTGATATGAGTTCACAAAAAACGTCCAGCACCTGCCGTTCAGTTTCGAAGTGGCCGCCGTCGACCAACGTAATCCGATCTTCGCCGTGTTGAAAGTCGTGGTATTTGAGGTCGGCGGTCAGGTAGAGCTGCGCTCCGGCAGCCACCGCCGCCGGGATGAACTCGCTGCCGCTGCCGCCGCACAGGGCGATCCGCCGCACAGTCCCGGTGGCGACCGGACTGTGGCGCAAACAGGAGAGTCCCAGCACCCGGACGATCCGCTGCAAAAATTCGGCAGTCGGCACCGCCTCCGGCAGCTCGCCGACACACCCCAATCCCACTCCGGCACAGGGGCCGGGCACTAATACGGTCGTCCGTTCGAGGCCGAGCATCCGGGCCAGCCGAAAGTTTACGCCGTCGGGGGCTGCGTCCATGTTGGTGTGCGCGGCATAAATCGCCACTCCGTGCCGGAGAGCGGCCACCACGATCCGCTCGGCAGCGGTGGCGCCGGTCAGCCGTTTCACCCCCCGAAACAAGAGGGGGTGGTGGGAGACGATCAGGTTGATCCCTTCGCGCACCGCCTCGTCCACAACGGCCTCGGTAACATCGAGGCTCAGCAGCGCGCCGCTGCACGCTGTGCGCTGCGGATCGCCGGGGGCCACCTGCCATCCGGCGTTATCCCACTCTTCCTGCCACGCCAGCGGAGCGGCGGACTCGATCGGAGCGATTACCTCCTGCCAGGTCGGTTCCATACGAATCGTATCTATCTGTTTTTACTGAGTATGCTGTGTTTCCGGGCCGCGGAATTGCCCGGCATGAAAGAGCCGAACGCACCCGTTCACCACAATGCGGCGAGCGCAGCCGGAGAAACCTCGCAAAAACGGTCGATCAACAGGTCGTAATCCCCCCGCTGTTCGATCATCGCCCGCGGGAAAGTCGAAGCGACCGCCACCACCTTCGTTCCCGCCCGCCGCGCCGCCTCCATGCCGACGAAAGCATCCTCGAACACGACACACTCCTGCGGCCGTACTCCTAATTTCCGGGCCGCGAGGAGGTAGACCTCCGGATCCGGTTTGCTCCGCCGGATTTCCGAACCCGACGCCACCGCATCGAAGCAGGCCTCGATCCCGCACCGTTCGAGCACGAAGTCGACATTCACCCGCGGCGCCGAACTGCCCACCGCCACCTTCACTCCCTGCCCCCTCAGCGCTCCGAGCAGCGCCACGAGGCCCTCCGCCGGCCGCATCACCGGATCGTACAGTTCGCGGTAGATGCGCTCTTTCTCCTGCGAAAGCCGTTCGACCTCCCCGGCCGGCAAGTCGTCGCGACCGAACAGGTGTCCCATAATCACCGCATTCGTAGAGCCGAAATAGGGCAGCAGACTCCGGGTGTCGAAGTCCGGCAGGCCGTGGCGCGCAGCAAAGACCGAGAAAGCCTGCAAATGGGCGTCGCGGTTGTCGACGATCACCCCGTCCATATCGAATAAAGCAGCCCGCAACATATCCGGTCGGAAACAGAAAGTTCGGATGAAAAAACCGTCTGCCTCCCCCGGAGGGCGGCAGACGGATACAAATATAACCGTTTTTCGGCAATCCTCGCCCACCGGGGGTCAAGATTCCGGCGGGACGATGTCATAACAGAAAACGACCGGATTGTCCTCCTCGGTCAGACCCTCGACCAGAGCCTGAACCTCCGGCGCAAGCGGTCGCTCCATCCGGGAGACCCGATCCAGAACGGCCGCCGCGCTCATTTCGACGACTACAGTCCCTCGGCCTCTCCGGGTCAGGATGTAACCGTCCCGGAAAAAGCTGCACAGCCCGTCGCGTTCCGGGAGCCCGATCCGATAGCTCCGCCCCCTCTTCTTGTCATACAAGACAGGCCGCGAAGGGGCATACATGCCGAACAAGGCGAAATCGTCCGCCTCGACGAAATTTCCATTGAAACAGGGGTTCTTGTCTATGAAATCCATGTAGACCTCCGCCGTCGCCTCGTACCCCGGCCGCCGGATACCGGCGACATCCACGGCATAGAGGGCCTCCATGCGGTCCGGATGCACCCGGTACACCGTGTCGTTCAGCAGCGGAATGTAATAGACCGCATCACCGTATTTGCAGAGACCGCCCGTCGGATTGACCGGCATCGCTCGCTGCGTGAAAAGATAGGGGAACGCCTGGCTGCCCTCCCCGGTTCTCAAGTCGGACAACACGAGCATGCCGGTCTGTTCGCCTTTTCCGGTCAGGTAGACCGGGCCGAAATTGGCCGTCGCAATCGAATCCGGAGTCAGGAACTCGAAACTGCACCCGCGCCAGTCGAGCGGGATGCTCCGGTCGAACGTACCGTCTATATGATAGTAATGGTATCGTGCGGCAGCATAGTCGGCAATAACGAGCCTTTCGGAGTCCGGGGTCAGCGCCGCCCAGCCCAGTTCGGAATATTCACCGGGTCCTCGGCCGAAAACGCCGTACGTACACCGGTAACGGCCATCGAGACCGAATGCGACGACCCGCGGCGAGTAGCGGTTATCGACCACGATGACCAAACTGTCGGCAAAGAGCATCCGGGTCGGCTGTCCGACCAAGCTCTGGCGTCCGGTTTCGAGGCGGATATACCGGGCATGGCGGACGATACGGTCGATCGGCAGCGTCGGCGTGTCTCTGTCGATGCGCACCGTCCGGATGCTGTCGGCAACAAGGACAACGGAATCCCGGACGGGTGTTCCGCAAGCGCAGAACAGGCATCCGCCCAAAACACCCAAGAGGGTCTTTCTCGTCATGGCTCAACGGCAAACTAAGAAACAATCTTTCTGCACAATCATCTACTCCCGGACATAAATCCGTTTGATCCGGGCCGAAACCGAGGTCAGCACCTCGTAAGAGATCGTCCCCAAGGTCTCCGCCACCTCCCGCACCGAAGGCCGTTCGCCGAAGACGATCACCTCGTCCCCCTCGCACGCCTCCGGCACCGCCGAGACATCGATCATGCAGGTATCCATGCAGATGTTCCCGATCGTCGGACACAGCACCCCCCGGATGCAGACCCGTCCCGCTCCCCGGCCGAGCCCCCGGTCCATGCCGTCGGCATAGCCGATCGGGATCGTCGCCATGCGGGTCGGCCCGGCGACGATCCCCCGCCGGTTGTACCCCACCGTATCGCCCCGGTCGAGCCGTTTGATCTGCACGATCTGCGTCTTGAGCGTCGCCGCCACCTGCAAGGCCGGATTCTCGATTCCGTACAGCCCCACCCCCAACCGGACCAAATCGAAATGGGCCTCCGGAAACCGCTCGATCCCCGCACTGTTGCAAATGTGGCGCAGGATCGAGCCGTCGCCGAGCGATTCGACCACCCGGCCGCTCATCTCCCGGAACCGTTCGATCTGCCCGCGCGTGAAGTCGTCCTCCGCCGGATCCTCCGCCGCCGCCAAGTGCGAGAAGACCGACCGCACCCGCACCGCCGGTTCGCGCTGCAACTCCCCGCACAACGCCTCCAGATCCTCCGGGCCGAAACCCAAGCGGTGCATCCCGGTGTCTAATTTCAGGTGGACCGGTGCGCCGGCCACCCCCCGGCTGCGCATCTCGCCGGCATAGCTTCGCAGCGAAGCGAACGAGTAGATTTCGGGTTCGAGACCGTAATCGGCCATCACGGCAAAACTCCCCGGATCGGAGTTGAGCACCACGATCGGCAGCCGGATCCCCGCCTCGCGCAGGGCGACCCCCTCGTCCGCAAAGGCCACGGCCAAGGCGTCCACCCCCTCATGCTCCAGCAGGGCGGCCACTTCGGCCGACCCGGTGCCGTAGGAATGGGCCTTGACCATCACCATCACCTTCGTCTCAGGCCGGAGCAAAGCCCGATAATGGCTCAGGTTGGCCGCCAGCGCCCCCAGATTCACCTCCAACGTCGTGGTATGGGTCCGTTTTTCGAGCATCCGGGCGATCCGCTCGAATCCGAATGCCCGGCTCCCTTTCACCAAAATGAACCGCCCGGCGAACCGCTGTTTGTCGACATGGCGCAAAAAATCGTCGGTCGAACCATAAAAGTCGGCACGTACCTCTCCCTCCGCCGCCCCGGAACGGAACAGCGGTGCCGCCGACATGAGGTCCGGCCCGATCCCGACCAGATCGTCGATTCCGTGTTCCCGCACGAGCCGGGCCACCTGCCGGCAGAGTTCGTCGGGTTTCAGTCCGGCCTGCAGGATGTCGGAGAGTATCAGTGTTTTGGGCCGGTCGCCGGCGTTGTGGTCGAGGTAGTCGAGCGCGATGCCGAGCGAGGTGAGGTCGCTGTTGTAGGAGTCGTTGATGACGGTGCTGCCGAGAATCCCTTCGTGCCGTTCGAGCCGCATGGCGACAGGCTGCAACACGGAGAAAGGTTTCGGCTCGATGCCGATCGCCCGGTAGAGCATGGCGACATGGGCCGCATTCTCGCGCGAGGCGGAGTCATCGAACCGACCGGACAGTTCGGCCAGGTCGTTCCGCTCGGCCAGTTCGGCGGTGTGCCAGCCGCGCAAGCGGTCCGGCCACTTCCCGTACCGCTTGCCGACCTGCCGGGCTATCGTTTGGCTGTCGGCCGGGTAGATCAACAGCTCCGCCCCGCGAAACAGTTTGAGTTTTTCGTCCAATTTCTGCTCTTCGGAGCCGAAGTTCTCGCTGTGGGCGTCGCCGATGTTGGTCAGAATCCCGATCTGGGGGCGAATCATAGCCTCGAGCCGCTCCATCTCGCCGGGCTGCGAAATTCCGGCTTCGATCACAACCAACTGTTCGTCGCCGCGGATCATCAGCAGCGACAGCGCTACGCCCAATTGCGAATTGTAGCTCCGCGGGCTGCGGAACAGGCGTCCGGCACCGTCGGGCCACAGCTGGGCGATCCACTCCTTGACGACGGTCTTGCCGTTGCTGCCCGTAACGGCCACGACGGTGCCGTCGTACTGCCGGCGGTGGTAGGCGGCCAACGTCTGCAAAGCGGCCAGAGGGTCGGACACGACGACGAATGCGGCCTCCGGCATCGTCCGAGAGGCATCGTCGGGCATGTGTCCGACCAAGAAACTGCGAATCCCGCGCCGGTAGAGTTCCGCCATGTACCGGTGGCCGTCGTGGTTGGCACCGGCGAGGGCGACGAAAAGGGCCTCGCCGGGCCGGGCGATGTGGTTGCGGCTGTCGGTGGCGATCTCGGAAACGGACCGGTCGGAACCGTGCAGCGCACCGCCGGTAACCGCCGCTATATGAAACAGGGTGTATTCCATGACGAGGAGAAACCTTATTGCTTCGGTTCCGCAAAGTTAATGTTTCTGAAAAGAAGTTGAACGTTCTTTCCGTGGACTGGAGGCTTCTCCGCCGGCGCCGGGCTTGTGGATATAGAGGCTGCCGGCAAAACACCCGGCGGGGACAGCGGACCTTGAGCAAATAATCCCTACCTTTATGCCCGCCATGGGAACACTTTACCTGATACCGGTCCCGATGGGCGAGACCGCCGGCTGGGACAGCGCTCTGCCCGCCGGCAATCGCGCCGTGATCGACCGGATCGACCATTTCGTCGTCGAAAACATACGCACCGCCCGCCGTTTTCTCGCCCGCAGCGGTTTGAGCCGCCCGATCGACACACTCGAGTTCGCCGAACTCAACGAACACACCCCCCCCGAAGCCGTGGAACCCCTGCTCGAACCGCTGCTGCGCGAAGGGAAAAACATCGGCCTGATGTCCGAAGCCGGCATGCCGTGCGTCGCCGACCCCGGAGCCAAGCTCGTCGCAGCGGCCCACCGCCACGGCGTCGAAGTCGTTCCGTTGGTCGGTCCGAACTCCGTTCTGCTGGCCCTGATCGCCTCCGGGGCGAACGGCCAGTCGTTCGCATTCAACGGCTACCTGCCCGTCAAGCCGCCCGAACGGAGCAAAGCGATCCGCCATTTCGAGCGGCGCGCGCTGACCGAGGGACAGACACAGCTCTTTATCGAAGCCCCCTACCGGAACCGCAAACTGTTCGACGACCTCATCGCAACGTGCGATCCGCGGACCATGCTCGGCATCGCCTGCGACCTGCTGGAGCCGGATCAGTACATCCGGTCGCTGCCGGTCGGCACATGGCGAAAGAGCGAGCCGCCCGCATTCGACAAACGGCCCGCCATCTTCGTGCTGTTTCGGCAGTGAGCCTCCCCCGATTCGAGTGCCGACGCGGGGGAGGCGGGGAGGCGGCGACCCGACGCCAATGAACCCCATGACCGCCCTTTAATTTCTCCTACAGCCAATACCGAATAGAGATCATTCGATGATTTATCCGCAAGACTTCGAGCAGCGCATCGGCTTCGACCAGATTCGCGAAGCCACCGCCCGGCAGTGCCGGACAGCCGGCGCCCGGCAGTCGGTGTACGGCGCCGGCTACTCGTCCGATCCCCGGCAGCTCGCCCAAACCCTCGGCGAGACCGCCGAGATGCGGGATATTTTGATGCTCGAAAGCGAATATCCCGGAGGCGGCGCCCGCGACATGAACCCCTTTTTGCGTCCCGTGCGGATCGAGGGGAGCCATTTGGAGCCGCCCCAGATGGTCGAGCTGGCCCAAGCGCTGGCCCAGCTCGGCGCGCTGACCGCCTTTTTCCGCAGCAAACGCGCCGAAGGAGCACCGCCCTACCCCCTGCTCGACGCCTTGAGCGCCCCCGTGGAAGATTTTTCGGCCATCCACCGCGACATACTCCGCATCCTCGACCCGGAGTCGGGTACCCTGCGCGACCAAGCCTCGCCGGAACTGGCCGAGATTCGTCGCACCCTGCGCGACAAGGCCGGACAGGTGGACAAGCGGCTGCAAGCGATTCTGCGGCAGGCCCGGGCCGACGGATGGGTCGAACCCGACAGCGAAATCTCCGTGCGCGACGGCCGTACCGTGATCCCCGTAGCCGCAGCGAACAAACGGAAAATCAAAGGGTTGGTGCACGACGAATCGGCCACCGGCCGCACCGCCTACATCGAACCCATGGAGGTGGTCGAGCTGAACAACGAACTCCGCGAACTCGAAAACGAAGAGCGCCGGGAGATCGTGCGGATACTCACCCTTTTCGCCGACCGGCTGCGGCCGGAACTGCCTCTGCTGCTGGCCGCCGGCGAATATTTGGTCCGGATCGACTTCATCGAGGCCAAGGCCCGGTATGCGACAGAGATCGACGCCGTGCTGCCGGAGCTGGCCGCCGGGCCGCAGATGCGGCTGCGGCAGGCCCGCCATCCGCTGTTGGAGGCCGCCTTGAAAAAGGAGGGAAAGGCGATCGTCCCGCTCGACATCCATCTGACCGCCGAGCGGTATATCCTGCTGATTTCGGGTCCGAACGCCGGCGGCAAGTCGGTCTGCCTCAAGACCGCCGGCCTGCTGCAATACATGCTGCAATGCGGCTGGTTGGTGCCCGCCCACGGCGATTCGACGATGGGGATTTTCGACAGCATCTTCCTCGACATCGGCGACCAGCAGTCGATCGACAACGACCTCTCGACCTATTCGTCGCACCTGCTCAACATGAAGACCATCCTGCGGCAGGCCGGACCGGAGAGCCTCGTCCTGATCGACGAGTTCGGATCGGGGACGGAGCCGGGCACCGGCGGAGCGATCGCCGAAGCCGTGTTGGAACAGCTCGAAGAAGGCCACGTATGGGGAATCATCACGACCCACTACGCCAACTTGAAATATTATGCCGCCGGAGCCGCCGGCATCGAAAACGGTGCGATGGCGTTCGATCTGCAGCAGATCCGTCCCCTGTTCCGGTTGGAGATCGGTCGTCCGGGCAGCTCGTTCGCTTTCGAGATCGCCCGCAAGATCGGGTTGCCGGAGGCGATCATCCGGTCGGCCGAGGGGAAGATCGGTTCGGCGCAGGCCAATGCCGAGAAGCACATTCGCGAGGCGGCGCGCGACAAACGCTACTGGGAGTCGAAACGGGAGCGGATTCGGCAGGCAGAGAAAAACATCGACCGGACAGCCGCGCAGTACGAGACGCAGTTGGCCGAGATTCAGGCCGAGAAGAAAAAGATACTGGCCGAGGCGCGCACCGAGGCGGAGCGTCTGCTGGCCGAGGCGAACCGGCAGATCGAGCGGACGATCCGCGAGATTCGCGAATCGCAGGCGGAGCGGGAGCGAACCCGAACCGTCCGGGCCGGTTTCGACTCGTTCCGCGACCGGGTCGCAGCGGGGGAGGAGACTGCCGAAGAAGATCCGATTGTACGAAAAATGAACCGGCTGCGCGAACGGGAGCAGCGACGGAAAGAGAAGCAGGCGAAACGGCGGCCGACCGAGGGTGGGGCCGAACTTTCGACCGCCGCCCGGCCGGAACCGCCGCGGGAGATCGAACCGGGATGTCCGGTCCGCATCCGGGGCCAGCAGGCGGTGGGCGAGGTGCTTTCGCTTCAGGGATCGAACCGGGCGACGGTGGCCTTCGGACAGCTGACGACGGTGGTGGACCGGGCGCGGTTAGAGGTCGTACCGGCGGCCGAATTCCGCCGCCTCACCCGGAATACGCCCCGTCCCGCGCTGCCGGCTCCGGGTGCGGGCGAGGGGGGATACGACACGGCGAAGCGCAGGCTCAACTTCAAACAGCAGTTAGACATTCGGGGGATGAGGGCGGCGGAGGCGCTGCAAGAGGTGCAGCGTTTCGTGGACGAGGCGATCGTGCTGGGCTTCCCGCAAGTCTCGGTCTTGCACGGCAAGGGGACGGGGGCGCTCAAGGAGGAGGTGCGGCGCTACCTGCGGACGGTGCCGTTAGTCGTGTCGGCGGAGGACGAACACGAGGAGTTCGGCGGGGCGGGGATCACGGTGATCCGTCTCGATGTCTGATTCTTCGGAGGCGCCGCCGGCCTCCCTGTCAGAAAGACACCGCCCCCGGCAGCGGACCGATCGAAAGACTCCGCGCATAAAAACAAATAAAATCGTATCTTTGTCTCAGTGAAACAGCAGGACAGTATGCGAAAAGAGAGAAAACACCCCATCGTTTACAGCGCTTTGGCCGCATTGGCAGCCATCCTGCTCATCGGGTCGTGCGCCAAGGAGTCCGACAAGTTGAGCAAGCAGCTGGCCCGGGAGTCGTTCGAAGCATGGGTGGCGAAATATGCGCCGGCAGCCTATGCCAATCCGTACAAGGACATCTACATCGAGTACATCGAACGGGCCGAAGGGGTGCAGGCGGTGCCGGTATTGGACAACTCGTGGCTGACGATCGACTACACGGGGCGGACGCTGAACGGGGATGTTTTCGTAACGCGAACCGATTCGATCTCACGACGGGTGGGGAGTTTCGCTTATACGACCCACTTCTGCGCCGACTTTTTGGAATACACCTCCTCTTCGACCAAGCTGTGCGAAGGGCTGAAACAGGCTTTCGAACAGATCCGCGTCGGGGATTCGGTGCGGGTCTACATCCCGCTCGACAAAGGCTACACGACGACCGGCATGAACATCAACTCCGGATACAGCGGCGAATCGGGAGTTACGTACCGGTCGCTGCCGATCGTATTCGACCTGCGCTTGCAGGCGGTAACCTCGTCGCCTTTCGTCTGGGAGCGGGACTCGGTGCAGCGGTATGCGGAACGGCACTGGGCCGCAGACGAATATTGGCACGATACGGTGGGGATGTATGCGCGGATCCTGCAAGCCAACCCGGAGGGGGACTCGATCGGAATGGATTCGCTGGTGTATGTCTATTACGAAGAGTATTTCATGGACGGTTTTTTGGCCGCGACCAACATCGATACCGTGGCGGTGAAGTGGAACGTGTACGACAACAGCAACCTCACGGCATACGAAGCGATCCCCATTACGCCGTCGGCAGGGACGAATGTCTCGGTCAACAACGCACTGTATATCACCCTGCCCCGGATGCGGAGGGGGGAGGTGGCCGAGGTCGTTACCGTTTCGACGTGGGTGCAGGGCGACAGCGGCAACGCTATGAATACGCCGGAGATCCTGCCTTATCAGCCGATGCGGTATGTGATCCATACGGTGAACAAGAACAAAGAAAAGGACGAAGAGGAGGACGACGACTTATAGAGACGGACAACCCCGGTACAGAAAGAACGGGCGGATGAATGCGGTCTCGCGCATTCATCCGCCCGTTCTGCGTTCCCTGTCCGGGAAAAGAGAGGGGTATAACCGCTCGCTCTCCGTTCTACTCCGCCACCGACGGTGCCGTGTAAACCCGTGCCCCCAACTCCTTGTCGATCATATACAACCCCATCTTGCTCCCTTCGACCATGCTCAACTGATCCAAAATGTCGCGCACGTTTTCTTCCTCTTCGACCTGTTCGTTCACGAACCACACCAATTTGCTGGAGGTGGCGAAATCTTTCTCTTCGCTGGCAATCCGGCAGAGGTTGTCGATCAGCGAGGTAACTTTTTGTTCGTGGGCCAGCGTGTCGCTGAACATCGCCAGCGGCGTATCCCACTCGGTTTGCACCGCCTCGATCGGGGCCAAGGCCACCTTGCCGCCGCGCGCCAGCACATAGTCGATCAAAATCTGGGCATGATCCTGTTCCTCCTTGAACTGGATGGCGAACCAGTTGGCAATCCCTTTGTACCCTTTGTTCGAGGCATCGAGCGACATCGACAGGTAGAGATAGGCCGACCACAGTTCGGCATTGATCTGCACATTCAGTGCGTCCTGCATCTTTGTACTTAACATAACTCTTTGAGATTAAAAATTTTCGCTTTTCTCTGCCGGACAAATATAGCGATTTTCACCGCACTTTGTCCTCTTTGCATCACAAGGAGCAAATAGCGTACCAAGATGTTCTCCGAACGAAATTCGCTTGTCCGGAAAAAGGTTCGGGCCGGGCTTTCTGGGATGAAAGCCCGGCCCGAACCGGATCGATTATCGGCTGCGTCTGCCAGAAACAGTCAGTGCTTAGATCGTCTGGCTGATAAAGAACACGGCAGCCACGCCGAGAATAGCATACAGTTCCGGGAATGCAAGCAGGATCAACGAGTTCCCGAAAACATCATGTCCGTTTCCGATTGCGGTAATCGCGTTGGCAGCCACCTGTCCCTGCCGCAGCGAGCTCCAAAGGCTCACCAAACCCAAGGCCAAACCGCCGCCCAGAATAGCCGCAGCCTGAACCATCGTAATCTCCGGGGTCAAGGCTCCTTTGAGCAGGAAGTAGCCGAGAAAACCGTACAACCCCTGCGTCGAAGGCATCGCGCAGAGGATCATATAGCTCCCGAAAGCGCCTTTGTTCTTTTTCATCGCTCCTACGGCAGCATTCCCGCTGATCGTCGTCCCGTAGCAGCTCCCGATCCCTGAGAAGATCAACATGATTGCGACTCCGAGGTAGGCAAGCAAAATTGGTTCCATAATTTTTTCGTTTTTTTGGTTTCTATTTTGTCTGTTTTTATTTCTCTGTCATCTTCCGGGTCTGCAACGACTCGACGAAAATCGGAGACTGACCCGCTCTCCTCTCAAAACTATTTTTCCGTCCGTTTGAACGGCGAGAATTCCCGTCCCCCTCCCTCGAACCCCGCGTTTTTGTAGAACTCCACGAAGGTCAAGCGCACCGGATGAACGAAAGCCCCCAAAGCGCTGATAAAGATATTCAATCCATGCCCGATGACCAAAATCACCGCCATAATAATCCAGCTCAGCACCGGGATATTCCCGCTCAGCCCCACCGACAACGCATTGAACACTTGGGCGATAATCGCCCCGGCCAACCCGATGGCAAACAGCCGCACGTACGATACCAAGTCCCCGATCACCCCCGTGGCCATTTCGTAGCAGTTATACAACCCTGTCCCCACATTGACAAACGGATTTTTGTGCGGCGAGTTGAAGAAGAAGATGAGCACTCCCGCAATCCCCAGCAGCACGTAGAACAGCCAGCTGTCCCCCGGCAGCACCTCTGCCAGAACCAGCCCGCCCGAGATCATCAAAATCACCCACCCCAGTGTCGAGAGTCCGTAGAGGAAACTTCCGAACTGTTTCGAGCGGTTGAAGATACGCAGAATCTGTCCGAACAAAACCTGCGCCACCCCCAATCCGACTGCCACGTTGAACATGTTGTCGTTCGAGACGAAATACTTTTTGAACTCCACCAGCGCCGGCACTTTCGCCAATTCGATCCCGAAGAGATTCCCCGTCAGCAAGCCGAACAAGACGGTCGCCAGACTCAGGAAAAGCCCCAACCACGCAAAATCGCGGTACCGCACCGGTATCTTCCGCCACAAGATCAGAATCGCCAAAATCAACAGCACGCCGTATCCGGCATCCCCGAAGCACATCCCGAAGAACAGCATGAAGAAGGGGGCAAAAAACGGGGTCATATCCAGTTCATTGTACTTCGGCTGCATGTAGAGCGCCCCCACCGGTTCGAACAGCCGGGCAAAGAAGCGGTTTTTGAGTTTGATCGGCGGATTCTCCGCCGCTTTGGCTTCGCTCGACTCGAAAACGACTCCTTGGGCATTCAGGAAAGCCTCCACCTGCTCCCGGTTGGGCACCACCGACCAGGCTTCGATCCGTTTGATCGCTCCCTCGGCCAGGGACTCGCCGGCATGCACCGCATCGTCGAAGACGATCCGGTCTTTCATCTCCACATAGGCCGTCCGAATCGCCTCCCGCGACCGAGCCGCCCGAACCACAATCTCCTGCTGTTCGGTCTCCTCTTTCAGATAGCGTTCGATCTGCGCCTCTTTCTGGGCGAATGTCATCTCCGGGGCTTTCAGTTCCACCACGGCACTCCCCAAATCGATCGGTTCGAACGCCCCGCTATCCTCCCCCGTCGCCGAGGAGGTCTCCGGCTGCGCCACCACAAAGTAGGTCTCGCCGCTCCAATCCGAGGCCACGACCTGAATGGCGTACTCCCGCTCCCACTCCGCCCTGTACTGTTTGGTCGGCACCGAGAAAAAGCGGATAGCGACTCCCTCTTCGATCTTCAACCGCCGAAGCTCCTCGGGGTCGAACTCGCCCCACATGGCCAGTTCGTCCAACTCGGCTGTCGCTTTCGTCCGCAAATTTTCGAGCTGTTCGATCCGCTCGGCGGCCGCTTCATATGCCTCCACGGCTTCCGCCGCGGTCGCAAACGGGACGCACTGCGCCTCAACAACAGCATCGCCATCGGTCTTCACCGACCCCAATCGCTGATAAACGGTCTTGTACCGTTCCGACTCGGCCACCAAATCCCGCACTTCCTGCGGTGCGTCCCACTCCCGAAAGGTAATGTCGACTAAACCCAACTCGCGGAGCTTCTCCATAAAAGGCTTTACATCGCCGTGGTACAACAGCAAGTCGTACCGGATCATCGGTTCTATCATATCGCTGCCTCTGCCTCCAATCTGGATTTAACAATCTTTTGCGACGATTTCGAGAGGTTCTCTTCGTCTTCCAAGAAGCGTTTGATCTTCCGAATCGCTTCCTGGTATCCCGGAATCTGCACTTTCTCGTACAGATTGACCTTTTGGGTGGTCTTCTTCCGGGCCTTTTCGAGCAGTTCCATCTTCTTGCGGTAAAACTCGCCTTCGACACCCAACCGGGCCAACTCTTTGAGGATCCGCATCCCGTCGGCAATCCACAACGGGGCGCTGAAAAGGTTGTACGGTTTTTCGGTGTACCGGATATCTTCCAGTACGGGTATCTCGACGCCGGCTATCTTCTGGGTGCCGAACTTCACATCCTGAACCGTGATCAACGCGGGATCGAACTCGCCCCACAACTGCACCATGTAATCGTATTCGGCCATGGTCTGGTCGAGCTGTGTCTGCAACTCTGCGGCGCGATCCTTGGCTTTCTTCACTTCGGACCGCAGAGCGGACTCTTTGCTCTTGATCGTAGGCAAGGCTTTCTGCCGCATGGCGAGCTGCTTCCCTAACTCTCCCAAAGCGGTCTTGTTGAACTGAAACTTAATCATCTAAATACTTTATCGGTTCTGCTTTTTGCTGTTTGTGCCTTGTGCCGGACGGAACCGTTCTTTTTCTGAAGAAAAAGAACCAAAAAGACTTTCG
>JAFLSI010000024.1 GCA_022511025.1 Rikenella sp.
CGCGCGGGACGAAATCTTTCGTCCCGCGCGCTCTGTTTACCCCTAAAACCTCGATCGAACCGCCCCGCCCGGATCGAAGCAGAGAAGACTACAATCCCTTGAAGAAATCATCCTCCGACACACTGCTCCCCATCCCGTCCCCCGACGAGTTGTTCGACCCGATCGCCGATCCGTCCGGATTGAAAAGCTCCGGCCGTTCGCGCTTCACATAGTCCACCGCCTCCTTGAACCCTTCGCCGAACTTCTGGAAATCTTCCTTGTAGAGGTGAATTTTATGTTTGTCGATCGTGAAGCTGCCGTCCCGCATCTGTTTTTTCCGGCTCTCGGTAATCGTAACATAATAGTCCCCTCCGCGTGTAGCCTTCACGTCGAAGTAATAGATCCGTTTCCCCGCTTTCACCGGCACGGAGTACAGTTCATCGCCCATCGAATCCATCTCGCTCCGGTCGTTGTAATCAAAGTTGCTCATACAGCTGTTGTGTTAGTTTGTAAACGGTGCCCCCTTGCAGAGTGTCCGTTCGGTTTGAAAATGAGTGATTTCCGTTCTGTTCCGACCGTTGCGGCATGCCCGATCGTCGTCCAAATGTAGATAAAAAAGTTTGATTCCGAAACCTTTGCCCCACTTTTTCTTGTCGGGCGGGTGAAAAGCGGGGCCGAATCTGCAACGTTCCGTCTCGGAAAAAACGTTATCTTTGTCTCTGTAAACCCTTTAATCGATTACGTTCGCTATGTATCAGGAGTCCGAAAAATCTTATTGGAGCCGTTTTGTGGATTTTCTTCGCAAATATTTTAACCTCGATGCCGACAAAGCCTCCGAAGAGGAGGTGCGGGACAATATCCGGAAAGGGGTCGAGTTCCGGGGAACCAATCTGTGGGTCTTGATCTTCGCCATCTTCATCGCTTCGATCGGGCTGAATGTCAACTCCACGGCGGTGATTATCGGGGCGATGCTCGTGTCGCCGCTGATGGGGCCGATCATGGGGGTGGGGCTGGCTGTGGGGGTCTATAACTCCGAACTGCTGAAACGCTCGCTCCGCAGTCTGGGGTTGGCGGCGGCCGTGGGGTTGGCGACGTCGACCCTTTATTTCTGGATCAGTCCGCTCAGCACGGCCCAGAGCGAACTGCTGGCAAGGACCACGCCGACAATCTACGATGTCTTGATCGCCCTGTTCGGCGGGCTGGCCGGGATCGTGGCGCAGTCGCGGAAAGATCGCTCCTCGACGGTCATTCCGGGGGTGGCGATCGCTACGGCGCTGATGCCGCCGCTCTGTACGGCGGGGTTCGGACTGGCCTACGGGAACTGGGCCTTCTTCTGGGGGGCCTTCTACCTCTTCTTCATCAATGCGGTCTTTATCGCGCTGGGGACATTCCTCATCGTCCGGTTCCTGAAATACCAGAAGATCGAAATGGTCGATCCGAAGGTGGAGCGGCGGGCGAAACTGTATATCGGTCTCGTCGTTTTTCTGACGATGGTGCCGAGCGTCATTCTGGCCTACGGGATCGTGCAGCGCACCATCTTCGAGAACAATGCCCAGAACTATATCGACAAGGTGCTCGCATTCGACGGCAGCGAGGTGATTACGGCCACTTCGACCTATTCGCGCGACAGCTCGGTGATCGAAGTGATGTTGGTGGGGCACACCGTGTCGGAGGAGGCGATCGCAGTGGCCCGGAACCAGCTGGCGGCTTATCATTTGGAGGGGACGAGGTTGATCGTGCGGCAGGCAGGGGCCGACAATGCGACCTTCGACAACAGTACGCTGCAGAATGTCTTGCGCAGCAATACCGAAATTTTGGACGAAAAGAACCGGCAGATCGCCGCGTTGCAGCAGCTGGCGGACCGTTATCTGAGCGATACGCTTCCGGCGGCGGATATTTCGCGGGAGCTGGGGACGCTGTGGGGCGAACAGATCGAACGGGTGAGCTTGGCGAAGGCACCGGTCTTTACGGCCGAGGGACGGGTGGTCGATACGGTGATCTTCTGCTCGATTATGCCGGCTTCGGGGATTTCCCTCCAACCGGAGGATCGGCAGCGGTTGACGGATTGGCTCCGGGCGAGAACCAAGATGAAACGGGTGGAGTTGGAGGTCAAAAGCTCGGCTTTGGCGGAGCAGTAGGGGCAGTTTGGCCGGAGGGGCGGTTGCGGTTTTTCGGTAAGGTAAAGGCGTCCGGTCAGAGACCGACGGGCTTGGCCTGCCGACAACGCACATAGGCCCGAAGCCGGACCGGATACGATCAAAAAAAAATTAATATACCTGAACCTTGAAAAAGAGAATACTTTACGGTTTGATGCTGCTCGGCCTGCTGAGCGGCTGCCGCAGCGGACATCTCGTGGAGAACAGACAGCTGCGCGAGCGTGTGGCCGTGCATCTGGCCGAACGGGCCGATTGGCTGCCGGAGCTGCCCGCAGGCATTACGGCGGAGGAGAGAGAAGGACTGGAATTTCTGTACGCCTATATGCCGGTCGGCGACGCTGCGGATTACGCTCCCGAACTCTATTTGAGCAACGTGCGCACCGCCTTGCGGGCCGCCGGAGAGATGCCGTGGGGGAAGCGGGTGCCGAACGAACTGTTCCTGCACTACGTGCTGCCCGTGCGGATCAACAACGAGAATCTCGACACCTCGCGCGCGGTGTTTTACGAAGAGTTGAAAGAGCGCGTGGCGGGGTTGAGCATGGAGGAGGCCGTTTTGGAGGTGAACCACTGGTGCCATGAGAAGGTGATTTATACCCCGAGCGACGGGCGCACGATGTCTCCGGAGGCGACCGTTCGGAATGCCCAGGGGCGGTGCGGCGAGGAGTCGACCTTCACGGTGGCCGCCTTGCGGGCGGTGGGGATACCTGCCCGGCAGGTCTATACCCCGCGGTGGGCGCATACGGACGACAACCATGCGTGGGTCGAAGCGTGGGCCGACGGAAAGTGGCACTATTTCGGAGCCTGCGAACCGGAACCGGTGCTCGACATGGGGTGGTTCGACTCTCCGAGCAAGCGCGCGATGCTGATGCACACGAAGGTGTTCGGCGAATATGCCGGCGACGAAGAGGTGATCGGACGGAACCCGCTCCATACCGAGATCAACGTAACCCATAACTATGCGCCGGTGGCTACGGCGGCGGTTCTCGTGCGGGATACCGCCGGAGCGGCCGTGCCGGGAGCCAAGGTCGATTTCGGGATCTATAACTATGCCGAATTCTATCCGGCCGTGCGCAAGACGACCGATGCGAAGGGGATGACCTCCATGACGGCCGGATTGGGAGATATGCTCGTCTGGGCGACGAACGGCACCGATTTCGGATACGAAAAACTCACGTTCGGCAAACAGGACACGGTGGTCGTTACCCTGAACCATCGGGGAGGGACCGGAGAGAACTATGCCGTGGCATTCGACATCGTTCCGCCGGTCGAAGGAAAGGCCGAAGATCGCGTAACGCCTCGGCAGCGGGCGGCCAATGCGGTGCGGCTGGCCCGGGAGGATTCGATCCGGAACGCCTACATCGCTTCGTGGATGCCCCGGGAGGAGGCGGTTGCGCTGGCACAGCGGATCGGGGCGGATCCTGCACGGGTCTGGAGGGTGATTTCGGAGAGCCGGGGAAACTGGGCCGCCATTGCGCAGTTCCTGACCGATGCTGCGGCGGCGGGAGAGTTGGAGACGGCGTTCGACCTGTTAGATGTGGTCTCTGTCAAAGACCTGCGGGATACGCCGGCGGCGGTGCTGACCGACCATTTGACCGGAGCGGTGCCGTACAAGGGGCGGCCGTACTTTAAGGAGTACATTCTCAATCCGCGGGTGGGGACGGAGTTGTTGGTGCCTTACCGGTCGGCGATGGCGGACGAACCGGCTGAGATCGAAGCGATCCTTGCCCGGGCGAAGGGGATCGGGTCGGTGGACAGTCTGAATCCGAGCCGGATTCCGATCTCGGCGGTCGGCGTGCAGCGGATGAATCGGGGCGACCGGTCGGCGCGCGGCCGCTTTTTCATCGCCATGGCGCGCAGCAAGGGGATTCCGGCGCGATACGAACCGGTTACGGGGCGGTTGCAGTATTATGACTTGGCGGCGGCCGGCGGGGTGGATGCGTGGAAAAATGTCGACTTCGATGGCGAATCGGCTTCGGCCGAAGCGGCTGCAGCAGTGCCGCGGGGCCTGCTGACGGTGCATTTCCGGCCGGGCAGACACAACGACAATCCGAAATATTACAGCCACTTTACGGTGGCCAAGCTCCGGAACGGGCGGTACGAAACGATCGAACTGAGCGATCCGGATGCCGATATGGGGGCTGCGGGGGCGCTTCATTCGATTTTCGCCCGGCCGATCGAGTTGGAGGAGGGAGACTACCTCTTGGTGAGCGGTACGCGGATGGCGGACGGAACGGTGTTGAGCGAACTGCATTTCTTCCCGGTTCGGGCGGGCGAACTGACCACGGTCGATATGACGATGCGCGAGGACAGCGATGCCGTGCAGGTGGTCGGGACGATGGATCCGGAGGCGAAATTCGTGCCGCAGGGGGCGACGGAACCGACTTCGATTCTGGCGACCACCGGACGGGGCTATTTCGTGCTGGCTTTGTTGGAGGCGAAGAGGGAGCCGACGAACCATGCCTTGCGCGATGTGGCGGCGTTGAAATCGGAATTGGAGCAGTGGAATCGCGGATTGGTCTTTCTCTTTGCGAGCGACGAGCAGTTGGCTGCGTTCGACGCTGCGGAGTTCGGCGATCTGCCGTCGACGGTCGTGTACGGGGTGGATCGCGGCGGCGAGGTGGCGGCGATGCTGCGGCGGTCGTTGGAGTTGACCGACAGGGCGGATTTGCCGCTGTTCGTGGTGGCGGACACTTTCGGCCGGGTGGTCTTCGTATCGCAGGGCTACCGGATCGGCTTGGGGGAACAGATGATGAAAGTGATCCGGGCGCTGTAGGCGGCCGCTTGGGGGCGGCGACTGGAATCGACAAGCGTGAGGCCGGATGAGTCCGGCCTCACGCTTGTATTATTTGTTAGGCATTGTACTCCGAAAAGGCTTTGTCTCATTCGTCCGGCAGATTGAACTCGAAAAAGACCAAGGCCGGATTGTCGTCATCATCCCCTTTCATAACCTGCTGCAACAGTTCGGGATTCGAGATCGTCCGGGCACCCGATTGATGCCGGCTTTTGATGTAGTTCCAGTTGTCCGGCCCCAGCGTGTGGATGAACCGGTTGCCCTCGACCGCTAAAGGCTCGCCGGAAATATAATAATCGTCTTTGATCCGGTAGAGACGGTCGTGTCGTTTGTCGTACAGGTAACTCTCAACTCTGCCCTGCTCAGTGATTTCGAACATCAATTGATCTTTTCCGTCGAACAGAGCGTTCAGCTTGGTGAATTTCCCTTCTTGCATGCCGTTCATGTACTCGGAAAAGGATAGGGCGCGGTCTTGCTGTTTCCAGATAGAATGAGGATGGTCGATCACATATTTGACTGCGCAGGTCGAGTCGTCGACGAACCGGTAGACCGAGTCGCTGAAAGGAGGCAGATAGAGCACCTCGTCCGGATCCCATGAGCGTTGGAACATCTTGAATCCGACCGGATTCTTTTGCAGCGGGATCTGCTGGAAGCCTGCCCGGAGCACTTCGTGTTCCGTTCCGACGCAAAGGGTGGTCGATCCGAGATCGGTATGCCGGTTCTGCTGCGGGTCGTAATAGGAGAGCATAAGCCCGTTGAACCGGGTCCAGTCGGTGATGTTGATGGGGCGGGGAATCTTTTTTACGAATCGGCCGTCGAGGTCGTAAATCAGCATCTGGGGCATCATCCGGTCCTGCACCCACAGCCAGCCGCTGTCGATGGCGAAAGTCAGCAATCCCGTGTATTCCCTCGGTCCCCGGCCGCGGTCGTCGATTTTTTTCAGGCAATTTCCCTGTCGGTCGTAGATGAACAGTTTTTCGGCTTTCCAGTCGAGGATATAGTACCGGTCATCGTGTACCCGCAGCTGGGTTATGCCGGCGATGTAGTTTCTCCCTTTGGACGACAACTCCAAAAAGGAGAACCGGCACTGTTGCGGATCGGTGAGGTCGATTTCTCCGTCGATCCGGTCGGTGTGGATTATGACGGCTCCGCTGTCGCAGGTGGCGATGGCAGGCAGTTCGCCGAATACGATCTCTTGCTGCGGAGCCGGAGCGCTCCCGCAGGAACACAGACCGAGCAGGGCAAAGGCCGAAAGAAGTTGTGATTTCATCGGAGGGTTTTGGCTTAATTAGGATTGTTTCTTACATGCAAGGGGTTTCGTTCCAGATTTCCCAACTGCGTTCGGCCTGTAGAACCAGCATCTCCAAACCGCACTTCACCCAGGCTCCGCGCCGGCGGCCCTCGCGCAGGAAAGCCGTTTCCGCCGGGTTGTAGATCAAGTCGTACAGGTAGTGCCCGCGGCCGATGAACTCATACGGCAATGCCGGTTTGTCCGCCACGTTCGGGGACATCCCCAAGGGCGTCGTATTGACAATCAGGCGGTGTTCCGTCAGGACCTCCCGCGTCAGCTGTCCGTAACTGAGCCGGTTCGGTCCGGCCGCCGTGCGCGAAACGTCGACATAGCCGATCCGCAGCTTCCGCAGCACGTAGTGTACCGCCTGCGCCGCCCCTCCCGTTCCCAAAACCAGCGCCCGCAGCGGGGAGAGCGGTTCCGGACGGGCCTCCAGCATCCGCCGGAGCGACACCTCGAATCCGTACACGTCGGTGTTGTACCCGCGGAACGAACCGTCCGGCAGCACCTTGACGCAGTTCACCGCCCCCACCTCCCCGGCTTCGGCGTCGATCTCGGCCAGCAGCGGCAGGATGTTCCGTTTGTGCGGAATCGTGATGTTGAATCCCCGGATTCCGTCCGGCAGCACCGACCGCAACTCCTCGATCCGCTCGACCGGGAAATTGTCGTAAGCGCATCGGTCCGTCAGTCCCGAAGCGGCGAACTTTTCGGCGAAATAGCCGGCCGAAAAGGAGTGTCCTAACGGAAAACCGATCAGTCCGTATCTTTTCATAGGATTTTTTCTCCCGATAGTTTAGAGTCTCTCCTCCTCCTTGTGCCGCTTCAGCGCCGCCGCACCCCGTTCGACCCCCCAGATCAGCAGGAGCCCCGTGGCCATAAAGAGAAGCGCCCAGCCCGAATGCGCCGGTTCGCCGCCGTGCAGCCCCGGATAGTCTCCCGGCAGCACGTTGCGCTCCACTAACGGATGCAGCACCCCGTGGCTGTCCGCATAGCTCTCCAACGTCTCCTTCCACGGCCAGATTTTGTTGAGCGAACCCACCATGAAGCCTGTCAGCAGTGCCACCGTCGTATCGCGGTATTCGGAGAGGAGCCACGACAGCAAGTGCGAGAAGCCGATGATCCCCGCCGCCGCCCCCGCCGCAAAGAGGAGCAGCACCGGCAGGTCGAGCGTCGACACCGCCCCGATGATGCAGGCATACTTGCCTAACAGGAGCAGGATAAACGCCCCCGAAATTCCCGGCAGGATCATGGCGCAGACCGCCACCGCCCCCGACAGCAGGATGAACCACCATGTATCCGGCGTCGTCGCCGGACTCAGCACCGTAACCGCAAAGGCAGCTCCGGTCCCCGCCGCCAGCGCGACGGCCCGCCCGACGGTCCACCACCGAACCTCTCGCGCCACGAGCCACGACGAAGCGATGATCAACCCGAAGAAGAACGACCACACGAAGATTGGGTAGCTGTCGAGCAGGTATTTCATCAGTTTGGCCAGCGAGAAGACCGAGAGGGCGATCCCGGCCAGCACCGGAAAGAGGAACCCTCCGTCGATGTGCCGCCAGAACGCGCGCAGGTCGAGCCGCAGGAGCATCCGCAGCGCCGTCAGGTCGAACGAGCGGATCGAACGGACCAGTTTTTCGTAAATTCCGGTGATGAATGCGATCGTTCCGCCCGAAACGCCGGGAATCACGTCCGCCGCCCCCATGCCCATCCCCTTGAGCAGGAGGAGCAGGTAGTTTTTTGTCGATTTCATGTTGTCAGTATCGTCGGTCTCGGCAGCCGTCATTGTGCCACGAAGACATAGGTGATCGTCCCCCGCTGCCGTTCGGGCGCCCCCGCATCGGCGTTGAACGAAGAGGCCAAAGCCGCCTGCCGCGCCCGCTGGGCGATGCACTCCCCCTCCGAGGCCCGTTCGACCGTAGCGTTCGTTACCTTGCCGTCCCGGTTCACCGTGATGCCTACCACCACCGTCCCCCCCTCGCGACACTGGTAGGCCGGCACATGCAGGTAGGTGGCCGTCCGTCCCGCCAAGTCGTACGACACCGTAACATTCCCCTGCACCTTGACCGACGACCGCTGTTCGCCGGAAGGGTTGCGAGGCCCTGCCGCCGAGGATTTCGGCATCTGGTGCCGCCGCGACATCTCGGCCACTTCGTCCATCCCCGAACGGAACGCCTGCCGGTTCGCCGCCAGCTCCCGCTGCACCCGCTCCGCCTCCTCCTGCAACTGGTCCACCTGCGTTCCGCGGTCGTCCTTCAGCGAGGCATCCATCCGGGCGTTCTGGTCCGACTGGCGGTTCATCACCTGTTCGTACGATCCGGGGTCGATCCGTTCGACCGGTTTCGGTTGGACCTCCTCCGGTTTCGGCGGCTCCGGCTCGGCCGGGTCCACCAAGTCCACATACATCGTCGTGGTCGGGTTCTCGTGCACCACGATCTGGTAGGAGACGAGCAGAATCGCGGCGATCAGGTACAGAACGACCGTAACCAACAGCCCCACCCGGTGGCGGTAGATCCACTCGCCGGCCCCTTCCCGCCGCCGGCGGTTGTCGAACGGCAGGACGATCCGGTCGGGCCGTCCGCCGGACGGCCGCCGGGGCGGCTGCGGCCTGTGCTTGTTTTCGGGAGTTGTCATGACGGAGGCAAAGTTAATAAATTTCGGATCTCCCTCCGCCTTTCGCTCTCCGATCGCTCCCGCCCTCCCGTCTTATCGCGTTATGATATGTCATTTTATTTGTTTAACTTCGCCCCCAAAACAGACTCGCGTTATGACAGAAAAACAGCAAACGCTCGGTGCGGCTGCGACTTTCAGCGGCAAGGGATTGCACACGGGTGCGACTGTGAACCTCACGATACGGCCGGCGGAGGCGGGGCACGGGATCAAGTTCTGCCGGACCGACATAGAGGGCCGTCCGACGGTGGATGCCGTGGCGGACCATGTGGCCCAGACCTCGCGCAGCACGCTGCTGAAAAAGGGGGAGGCCTCCGTTTCGACCGTCGAACACCTGATGGCGGCGCTGTGGGGGTGCGGCGTGGACAATGCGCTGATCGAGTTGGACGGAGGCGAAGTGCCGATTGCCGACGGATCGGCCATGCCGTGGGTGAAGCTCATTCGGGAGGCGGGAGTGGTGGCTCAGGACCAGGACCGGAAATACTATGAAATCTCGGAAAAAACCACGGTCGTAACGGAAAACGGCAGCGAAATTACGGCCTATCCGGATGAGGCGTTTTCGGTGGTGGTGAACGTCGATTTCGGATCGAAAGTGGTGGGGAAGCAGTATGCGGAATTTGCACCGGCCTGCGGGACGGAGGGGGAAGATGACTTTGCCGGAGCGGTGGCGCCGAGCCGGACTTTCGTTTTCCTGCACGAAATCGAACCCCTCATCCAGAACGATTTGATCAAGGGGGGGGATTTGGACAACGCCATCGTGATCGTCGAACAGCCGGTGGCGGCCGACCGGGCGGACCGGATCGGCAAACTGTTCGGCAAAGAGGGGGTGGCGGCCGACCGGCAGGGGTACCTGAACAACCTCGAACTCCACTTCGACAACGAGATCGCCCGGCATAAACTGTTGGACCTGCTGGGAGACCTCGCTCTGGTGGGGATGAGGGTGAAGGGGCGCATCTTCGCGTCGCGGCCCGGACACAAAATCAACACGGAGTTTGCCCGGCTGCTTCGGAAACAGATCAAACGGGATGCGGACAGGCCGACATTCAAGTACGATCCGAACGTGGCGCCGCTCTACGACATCAACCGCATCAAGGCGACACTGCCTCACCGGCCGCCGTTCTTGTTAGTGGACAAGATCATCCACCTGACCGAGACCGAAGTGGTGGGGATCAAGAACGTAACGATGAACGAACCCTTCTTCGTGGGCCATTTCCCGGACGAACCGGTGATGCCGGGGGTGCTTCAGGTGGAAGCGATGGCGCAGTGCGGCGGGATTCTGGCATTGAGTTCGGTGCCCGATCCGGAAAACTACTCCACCTACTTCATGACCATCGACGGAGTGAAGTACCGGCACAAAGTGGTGCCGGGGGATACGCTCCAGTTCGAGCTGCGTCTTTCGGAGCCGATCCGGCGCGGGATCGTGAAGATGGATGCACGGGCTTATGTCGGGAACACGCTGGCGACCGAAGCCAGCCTGATGGCCATGATTACCAAAAGCAAATAGTTGCACCAAGCAGAGTTTAGACTTTCAGAACGAGTTATGATACATCCTTTGGCCTACGTCCACCCGGACGCTAAAATAGGCGAGAACGTTACGGTAGAACCTTTCGCATACGTGGCCGGAAAGGTAACGGTCGGGGACGGGACATGGATCGGACCGCACGCGGTGATCGCCGACGGGGCGATTGTCGGACGGGACTGCCGGATATTCAGCGGCGCGGTGGTGGCGGGGATCCCGCAGGACCTCAAATTCCGCGGAGAGGAGACCACGGCGGTGATCGGCGACCGGACGACGGTGCGCGAGTGCGCCACGGTCAACCGCGGGACGGCGGCGAAGGGCGAGACCCGGGTGGGGAGCGATACGCTGATTATGGCCTATGCCCATGTGGGACACGATTGCGTGGTGGGCGACCACTGCATTCTGGTGAACAACGTTTCGCTGGCCGGCGAGGTCGAATTGGGCGACTGGGCGATTCTGGGGGGGCATACGGCGGTGCACCAGTTCTGCCGCGTGGGGAAACATGCCATGACGAGCGGCGGGACGATGGTGGGGAAAGATATTCCGCCGTATATCAAAGTGGCGCACAACCCCGCTTCGTACGTGGGGATCAACTCCGTAGGGCTGCGGCGGAGAGGATTTACCAACGAGCAGATCAACGAAATTATGGACGTCTGCCGGATTCTGTTCCAGAGCGGCTTCTCGTATGGAAAAGGGATCGAAATCTTGGCCGAACGGATGCCGGACTCGGTTTTCGGACAGGAGATGCGCGAATTTTTCGCCGCATCGAAGCGGGGAGCGATCAAACCGTACCAGACGCGGACGAAAGAGCAGGACGAGGAGTAGTTCCGTTGACACGAATCGAATACACGGGCACAGTGGAGGAGGGGGGCGAAACGTGGGGGCGGCGGCCTTTTCCTGCACAGGATTTGGATAACTGCATAACATTGTCTATATTTGCATCGTTGCGGGCCTCGGTTCGCACGGAGGATTTCGGAAACGGAGGGCGATAACCTCCGTTTTCTGTTTCTTCGGGATTCGGTTCTTCGGTTCGCTGGGGGGTTGTTGCGGCTTGTCCGCTCCTCGGGCCGGTTTTGTCGGGATCAATGTGCCCGGCGCCGGCGGAGGTTCCCGCCGCCGAAGAACACACGGGAGAAAATACAGAAAAGGCGGTTATGATAGAACAAGTGCGTGAAACAGTCCGGTCGATCGTCGAGGGCGAGGGGTCGGTTTGGGCCGGGCGGGGATTTTTCGTAGTCGATACGGTTTGCCGGGAGGCGGCCGGACGGGTGGACGAAGTCGAAGTTACGGTGGACTGCGACGGAATAACGGAACAGGGGCGGCCTGTGGGGGTGGGGATCGACGACTGTACAGCATTGAGTCGCGAGATCTCGGACCGGTTGGGGGGCGTATTGTCGCCGCAGGCGGAACAGGAGGCGGACTTCGCGCTGACCGTGATGTCGGCCGGATTGGGACAGCCGTTGCGCATGGGGCGGCAGTACCGCAAGATTATGCAGCAGGCGGCGGTGCAGGATCGGCTGCCGCAGGTGGATATTCTTTTCAGAGACGGACGGAAGTTGGAGGGGGCGGTGCTGTGCGGGATCGGCTACAGCGGCGGAACGGAAGAGGATATTCCCGCCGAGATCGAAGTGATGTACGAGGTGCGGGAGCTGCTGCCGGGGAAGAAACGCAAGGAGTGGGTCGAACGCCGCGAACGGATCCGGACAGCGGATGCGAAGGCCGTGAGCGAGCACTTCGAGTTCAAATGACCGGGGCGGGAATTGGACAAAGGACGAACGAACAATTAAAACATACATAAATTCAGCCCAACCGCTCCCCGCGGGACGTCGGGGCAGTTGGCAGACACGAGCGAGATGGAAACAATCAACCTGATCAACACCTTTGCCGAGTTCAAGGAACTCAAGAACATCGACCGCGCGACGATGGTCGGCGTGTTAGAAGATGTTTTCCGGAACATGTTGGTGAAGACATACGGGTCGGACGAAAACTTCGACATCATTATCAACACCGAGAGCGGCGACTTCGAGATCTGGCGGAACCGCGTGGTGATGGAAGACGGCGACGTGCTGGACGAAAACACCCAGATCAGCCTGAGCGATGCCCGGAAGATCGATCCCACCTACGAAGTGGGGGAAGAGGTAGCCACCGAAGTCAAATTTTCGGACTTCGGCCGGCGGAGCGTTTTGGCCATTCGGCAGAACCTCGCCTCGCGGATTACCGATCTGGAGAAAGCCAACCTCTTTCAGAAATATACGGAACGCGTCGGCGAAATCATCACCGGCGAAGTCTACCATGCGTGGAACCGCGAAGCCTTGGTGCTGGACGACGAAGACAACGAACTCCTGCTGCCCAAGTCGGAACAGATCCCCAGCGACTTTTTCCGGAAAGGGGATACCATTCGGGCCATCGTCTCGAAAGTCGAGATGGTGAACAATACGCCGAAGATCATCTTGTCGCGGACAGCGCCGGAATTTCTCGAACGGCTCTTCGAGTTGGAAGTGCCGGAGATCTTCGACGGCCTGATTACCATCAAAAAGATCGTCCGGATTCCGGGTGAACGGGCCAAAGTGGCTGTCGAATCGTACGACGAACGGATCGACCCCGTGGGAGCTTGCGTAGGGGTTAAAGGCTCCCGAATCTACGGAATCGTCAAAGAACTGAAAAACGAAAACATCGACGTGATCCACTATACCGCCAATCCGAACCTGCTGATTCAGCGGGCGCTGAATCCGGCGAAAGTGCTCTCGATCGAAATCGACGAAGAGAACAAACGGGCCGAAGTGCACCTGAAGCCGAGCGAAATCTCGCTCGCCATCGGGAAAGGCGGGCTTAATATCCGGTTAGCCAGCATGCTGACGGGCTACGACATCGACGTCTATCGCGAAATCAACGAAGAGGACGAAGAGGATGTGGCCTTGGCCGAATTTACCGACGAGATCGAACCGTGGATCATCGACCAGTTCCGGAAGATCGGCCTCGATACCGCGAAACGGGTTCTGGCCCAGGGGGCGGAAGATCTGGCCAAACGGACCGACTTGGAGATGGAGACCATTCAGGAGGTGCTTCGGATTTTGCGGAGCGAATTCGAATAGACCGACCCTCCCCCGCCCGCGCATGGCGGCGGGACGATAACCGGGGCAGCGCTTAAGGCGGCCGGGCCGACAAACCGGCGACACGTACAAAACGAGGTAAGACAGACGATACATGGCAGAGAAACAGACTAAAGTCAGATTGAGCGGCGTCGCACGCGAGTACAACGTGGGACAGGGGACGATCGTGGAATTCCTTGAAAAGAAAGGCATCAAGGTGGAGCACGGGCCGAGTACGATTCTCGATCCGCAGGCCGTGGAGCTCGTGCGCAACGAGTTCGGCGGGAAGAGCGTCGAGAAGATCAATATCCGGGAGAAGATCAAGCCGGTGAAAGAGAGCGTGTCGCTGCACGACAACGACGGGACCGCGGCTGCCACGGCCGTGGCAGCGCCCGGCACGGAGGGGAAAGGCAAAGGAAGTGATGCCAAACCGGAGTCGGCACTCTTTTCGACACCGGTCGAAACGTTGAGCGGGCCGAAAGTGGTCGGGAAACTCGATTTGGACGGCGGGAAGAAGAAAAAAGCGGCGGCTTCGGGCGGAGTGGAGTCGGCTCCGGCGGCGAAGAAAACCGCACCGGCCTCTTCGGCTCCGGTGTCGGAGACAGTTTCGACCGCTCCGGCAGCTCCGGCGAAAGCAGCGGGGATGCAGAGCGGAGAGAGAGCCGCCGTTGCAGAGAGAGGGAAGGCACCGGAGGCGAAACCCGTCGAACGGAAACAATCCGCTGAACAGGAGGTGTTTCGGGCCAATGACGACGGCAACCGGCTGGCCGGGCCGAAGATCGTGGGCAAGATCGAACTGCCGACCTCGTACGAGCGCAGCGGCCGCGGCGGCGAACGCGGCAAGCGGAACCGCATCAAGAAAGGGAAAGTCGACGTGGCCAATACGCCGGGGACATCGCGTCCGGCGGCCGGTCATGGCGGCGGTGCTGCGGGGGGGAGAGACGCTCGCGGCGGGAATAACGGCGGCGGCCGGTTCGGAGGAAATGCAGGCGGCGGCCGGAAAGGGCGCGGCGGCAAGCAGCCCGTGGTGCGGCAGGAGGTGAGCGACGAAGAGGTGCAGAAACAGATCAAAGAGACCTTGGCCCGGCTGACGACCAAAGGGAAAGGAAGCAAGAGTGCGAAATACCGGCGCGACAAGCGCGATGCGATCCACGGGCGGATGGTCGAAGAGATGGAGCAGCAGGAGCGCGAAAAGTCGATCCTCAAGGTTACGGAGTTCGTTACCGTGAGCGAACTGGCCGCCATGATGGAGGTGCCGGTTACGGAGGTCATAACGGCCTGCATGAACCTCGGTCTGATGGTCTCGATCAACCAGCGTTTGGATGCCGAGGCGCTGGTTATCGTAGCCGAGGAGTTCGGCTATCAGGTGGAGTTCGTAACGGTGGATATTCAGGAGGCGATCGAAGTCGAGGAGGACCGGCCGGAAGATCTGCTGCCGCGGCCCCCGATCGTTACCGTGATGGGGCACGTCGACCACGGGAAAACCTCGCTGCTGGACTACATCCGCAAAACCAACGTGATCGAAGGCGAAGCGGGGGGGATTACCCAGCATATCGGAGCTTACAGCGTGAAGATGGAGGACGGCCGGCGGATCACCTTCCTCGACACGCCGGGACATGAAGCCTTTACCGCCATGCGGGCGCGGGGGGCGAAAGTTACCGACGTGGCGATCATCATTATCGCAGCGGACGACAGCGTGATGCCGCAGACGGTCGAAGCGATCAACCATGCCCAGGCGGCGGGAGTGCCGATCGTCTTCGCGATCAACAAAATCGACAAACAGGGAGCCAATCCGGAGAAGATCAAAGAGGAGCTGGCCCAGATGAACTACTTAGTCGAGGAGTGGGGCGGCAAGTACCAGTCGCAGGATGTGGCGGCAAAGAAAGGGACGAATGTCGACAAACTGCTGGAAAAGGTCCTGTTGGAGGCCGAAATGCTGGACCTGAAAGCCAACCCGAACAAGCATGCGACGGGAACGGTGGTCGAATCGTCCTTGGACAAGGGGCGGGGGTATGTAGCGACGGTTTTGGTGAGTGCCGGGACGCTTCGTGTGGGGGATGTCATGCTGTCGGGAACCTACTCGGGCCGGGTCAAGGCGATGTTCAACGAGCGGGGGCAGAAGGTGCAGGAGGCGGGGCCTTCGACACCGGTGCTGGTGCTGGGGCTGAACGGAGCGCCGCAGGCGGGGGACAACTTCAACGTGATGGACGACGACAAGTCGGCGCGCGAAATCGCCAACAAACGGGAGCAGCTGCAACGGATGCAGAGCCTCCGGACACAGAAGCACATTACGCTCGACGAGATCGGGCGGCGCATCGCAGTGGGGAACTTCAAGGAGCTGAATGTGATTATCAAGGGGGATGTGGACGGTTCGATCGAGGCGTTGACGGACTCGTTGGTGAAACTCTCGACGGAGGAGGTGCAGGTCAATGTGATTCACAAGGCGGTCGGGCCGATCTCGGAGAGCGACATTCTGCTGGCGGCGGCTTCCAATGCGGTGATTATCGGTTTCCAGGTGCGGCCGTCGGCCTCGGCGCGCAAGTTGGCGGAGAAGGAGGAGATCGAAATCCGACTCTACTCCATTATCTACGATGCGATCAACGAGATCAAGGATGCGATCGAGGGGATGTTGGCGCCGGAGACCAAGGAGGAGATTACCTGCTCGGTGGAGGTGATGGAGGTGTTCAAGATTACGCGGGTGGGGACGGTGGCCGGGTGTTTGGTGCGTGAGGGGAAGATTACGCGGAATACGTCGGTGCGGGTGATTCGCGACGGAATAGTGGTCTATACGGGGCGGTTGGGCTCGCTCAAACGGTTTAAGGACGATGTCAAGGAGGTGGGGCCGAATATGGAGTGCGGATTGAATATCGAAAACTACAACGATATCAAGGTGGGGGACATTGTCGAGGGGTACGAACAGGTCGAGGTGGCGCGTAAGTTGTCGTAGGGTGCCGCTCGGCATTCGAACCGGGCTGTCTCGATCCTAATCTGCCGGCGTCGGACGTGAAAGAGGCGGTTTGCTGAAAAACTTACGGGGAGACTTTTTTATCAAAAAAAGTCTCCCCGTAAGTTTTCAGTCTGCAACGGAATCACCCGCAGTCTATACCGTCATAATCTCCTTTTCCTTCATCCCCAGCACTTCGTCGATGCGTTTCGAGTAGCCGTCCACGATCTTCTGCACCTCCTCTTCTCCGTCTTTCGCCACGTCTTCCGGCAACCCGTCCGCTTTGATCGCCTTTTTGATCGCTTCGATCGCTTCGCGCCGTACGTTGCGGATGCTTACTCTGGCCGCTTCGGCCTCCGCCTTGATCTGTTTCATGAGCTCTTTGCGCCGTTCTTCGGTCAGCGGCGGTACGTTGAGCCGGATCGTCTCTCCGTTATTCGACGGGGTCATTCCCAGATTGGAGTTGATGATCGCCTTTTCGATCGCACCCAACAACGTTTTGTCCCACGGCTGGACCAGAATTGTCCGTGCATCGGGCACGGTGATGCTGGCTACCTGATTCACCGGCATCTGCGAGCCGTACGATTCGACCGTTACGCCGTTCAGTACGTTCGGACTCGCTTTGCCTGCTTTCACCGCAGCGATCTCTTCTTCGAAATGGGCGAAAGCCCGTTCCATTTTCGGCTTAGCCGCGTCGATAATCTCTCTTTTTTGTCCCATATTGTGTGTTGTTTATTGTCGTAATCAGTTGTGTACCAGCGTTCCGATCGCTCGCAACGCCCGGTCCACGGCCGTCTCCGCTGCGGCGATCTTCGCCAGATTGCCCGGCGTGTCCATGTCGAATACGAAAATGGGCAACTGGTTCTCCATGCACAAGGTAAATGCGGTCAAATCCATGACTTTGAGCCGCTTTTCGATCGCTTCGGCAAAGGTGATGGCTTCATATCTCTGTGCGGTCGGGTCTTTCTCCGGATCGGCGGTGTATATGCCGTCGACTCTTGTCCCTTTGAGCAGCAGGTCGGCTTCGATCTCTACACCGCGCAAAGCGGAGGCGGTGTCGGTGGTGAAAAAGGGATTTCCTGTCCCGCCGCCGATAATCACGGTGTGTCCGTCGTTCATCAGCTCGATCGCCCGAAACTTGGAGTAGATCCCGGCTCCTACGGGACCCATTTCGATCGAGGTGAGTACGCTGGCTTTGCCTCCTGCGTTCTCGATGGCGGACTGCAAGGCTAACGAGTTGATCACGGTGGCCAGCATCCCCATCTGGTCGCCGCGCACGCGGTCGAATCCTCGACCGACACCGGTCATCCCGCGAAATATGTTCCCGCCGCCGATCACAATCCCGATCTGCATCCCGGTATCGGCAACCTCTTTGATCTGCCGGGCATATGCGGCAAGCATCTCCGGATCCAATCCGTAACCTTGCTTCCCTTGCAGGGATTCACCGCTGAGTTTCAATAAAATCCGTCTGTATCTCGACATGACTCTCAATTGGTTTTTTTATCGCTCGTTTTTTGCTGTTTGTGTTTTGGGGCCGGCCGGCTGGAACCGTTCTTT
>JAFLSI010000025.1 GCA_022511025.1 Rikenella sp.
CAGGCGCAGCGAGCCGCCGCCACCCCGCGCGGCGGGGAGCCACTTCGTCGGAGCTTGTGTCTCCCACCGCTGGCTCCGGCCCGCGAATGAGGTATAGGCTGCCAACAAAACACCCGAAGGGTGAGACCCTTGGCCGCCCGAATCCGAACCGCACACAGAGAAAGACATACCAAATTTACACAACAAATCACCGAGATATGAAGACAACCGCATTTACCCGCCATCATATGGCCGCCGGCGCCAAGATGGCCGAGTTTGCCGGGTATAACATGCCGATCGAGTTTACCGGCATCAACGACGAACATGCCGCCGTGCGCGAGGGAGTCGGTGTATTCGACGTCTCGCATATGGGCGAGATCTGGGTCAAAGGCCCCGCCGCCCAAGCCTTTTTGCAATACGTAACCTCGAACGACATCTCCGTGCTGTACGACGGGAAAGTGCAGTACTCCTGTTTTCCGAACGGCCGCGGCGGGATTGTGGACGACCTGCTGGTCTACCGGATCGACGCCGAGACCTATCTGTTGGTGGTGAACGCCGCCAATACCGATAAAGACTGGGAGTTTTTGTGCAGTCATGCCCCGAAATTCGGACTGACTCCCGGCCGCGAGCTGTACAACGCCTCGGACGAGATCGCCCAGTTGGCCGTGCAGGGGCCGAAAGCCATGGATTTGGTGCAGGAACTCTGCCCGGACCGGGATGTGAAGTCGATGGAGTACTACACCTTCTGCAAAACGACAGTGGCCGGGATTCCGAATGCCATTCTCTCCATCACCGGCTATACCGGAGCAGGCGGATGCGAGATTTACGTAGCGAACGAAGATGCCGAACGGCTGTGGAGCGCCTTGTGGTCGGCCGGAGAGCGGTACGGGCTGAAAAATATCGGCCTCGGCGCACGCGATACGTTGCGTTTGGAGATGGGCTTTTGTCTCTACGGGAACGATCTGGACGACACCACCTCGCCCATCGAAGCCGGTTTGGGCTGGATCACCAAATTTACGGAAGCCAAAGGCGACTTTGTCGACCGCGCCTTGTTGGCCGCCCAGAAAGCCGACGGCGTGAAGCGGAAATTGGTCGGATTCGAGATGGTCGAACGGGGGATTCCCCGGCACGGGTACGACGTGGTTTCGCCGGCAGGCGAACCGATCGGCGTCGTAACGTCGGGCACTCAGTCGCCGAGTCTGAAAAAAGGGGTCGGATTGGCTTATGTGAAGCCCGAATTCGCACAGGCCGGCACCGAAATCGCCATCCTGATCCGGGGCAAGCAGATCAAGGCGCAGGTGGTGCGGCTGCCGTTCTACAAGAAATAAGGAGACCGGAGTTGTCGGGCAGTGCGGTATGCACTCCCGGCCGGGGCGGTTGGGAATGACGAAGAGAGAGGCCTTTCGAGGCCTCTCTCTTGTTTTGCTGTTTCCGGAACGTGCTGTGCGGGGGGCGAAAATCTCTGGCGGAACTCGATCCGGAAACGTTCGGTATCACGGCGATCCGGGTGAAAACATTATCTTTGTGGTATGAAACGGCTTTTCGCATCGTCCGGCCGGTTCGGCGCAGCCCTTGGCGGGTTGCTTTCGGTCGGCATCTGTTTGTTCGGGCAGGGGTGTTCGCCCCGGTTGGCCTCGGTGGGGACCGAAGGGCTGCTGACCCGGTCGTTTTCGAACTATTCGCAATCGACCGTCGTGCGGAGCGAACGGTTGGCGGCATCCGACGTGCCGTTGAACGGCTCCCGAACCCCCGTGCCGAAAAAGGAGACCACCCCCTACGGCGCGAATGCGGGCGAGCGGGTGGAGCGGAAGCGGTCCCAAGTGATTGCACCGGAGGGGTATGGGCCTCAGGCGCCGGCTCCGGGAGAGGGGGCGCGGTCTTCTGGGGTGGCGCCGCGTTCGGCCGGGATTCCGAAAGCCACCGACCGGTCGGTGGCCGGGTTCCGGAACATGCGTTTCGTAACGGAAGAGGAGGCCCGGCTCGTGCAGTCGATCTCAGAGACGGCGCCGGAGGAGAGACAGCCGCAGCCGGAGGCGCAACCGAAAACACAACAGCCGCAACCGAATACGCAGTCGCAGCCGGTTTCGCAACAACCGGTTCGGCATCCGGCCGCTTCGACACGGGTGTCGGCCGTGGTTCCGAAGTTGAGCAAGCGGGAGCAGCGCGCCTTGGACAAGCGGCGGCGGACCGAGGCCAAACGGCTGTTGGCGGAGCGTCAGGCGGCAGCGGAGGCGGCGGCACGGCGCGAACGGGAACAGGCGCAGCAGAGAGTGTCGGAGCGGCCGGCAGGCGAACCGGGCGGGGAGGCATCCGTGCGGACAGTTCCGGTGGCCGAGTTGCAGGAGCGGCTTCGGCAGACATCGGCGGATCGGGAGAGTGCTCCGTCGGTGGCGCGGGTTTCGCAAAGTGTTATTGTGCCGGGGAGGGAGGAGCAGCAGAAGCGGCCGGAACCGGTCCGGGAGCCGTCGGGAGAGCATTCGGCAGCGACTGGCGGAGGGGCTGCCGAGGGGCCGGGCCATCCGTTCGAACCGGCCGAAACGGAGCATGTCAAATTCTCGTACTACGATCCGTTCGGACAGGGGAACAACCGGTTCGTCGTCGTGCTGCACGAACAGCATTTTTGTTATCCCTATCCGGGTCGGTTCCTGTCGGGTTACGGGCCGCGGGGACGGGGCGTGCACACGGGGGTGGACATCAAGGGGGTGAAAAACGACACGGTTCGGGCGGCCTTTGCCGGTACGGTGCGCATGTCGAAATACTACAGCGGGTATGGCAACTGTGTGGTGATCCGGCATAAGAATGGGTTGGAGACGCTCTATGGGCACAATACGGCCAATCTGGTTCGGGTGGGCGATGCGGTTCGGGCGGGCGATCCGATCGGACTGATCGGGAGAACGGGTCGGGCGACGACGGAGCATTGCCATTTCGAGGTGCGGATACAGGGGCAGCACATCAACCCGGCTTTGATCTTGGACTGCCAGAACATGACCTTGCGGTCGGGGGTGCTGGCGGTAACGCGGCAGGCGAACGGGCGTATTCTGGCGACGAACCGGGCCAGCGGTCTGGCTCCTTCGCAGGCGATGGACACGGAGGATGAGGAGGGAACGGCGACGGCCTCTGCTGCTGCGCCGGCTCAGGTTTCCAAAGGGACATCCTCCGGTTCGACGGCGGGTTCGGTCTACACGGTGCGGTCGGGGGATACCTTGTGGGGCATTGCCCGGCGGTTCGGGACGACGGTCTCGAAACTGTGCGACCTGAACCATTTGGACCGGGAGGCGACGCTGCCGTTAGGGAAGAAGCTGAAGGTGAGGTAATTCGGGCTGGGGTAGGCCCGGACAGAGCCTCCCTGCGGGATGCGGACTAAAGTTTTTTCGGTTCCTTTTGTGAACAAAAGGAACAGTTCTATCCTGTTTGCGGAGAATGTTCCGCGCGCCGTGCCAAAGGAGGGAAATACACCGTTTCAACTTTTGGTTGAAACGGATGAATTTCCTTGGCGCGCGGGCAAACATGTTTTTGAAAAGTGATTCGCCGGCGGAAAAAATGATAGGCATTACCGAACGTTAAAACCCGCAGTATAGAAATTGAAAATAAGCAGTTCGGATATGCGGCAGTTTGTTGTTGCTTTTGTCGTCGCGATCTTGGGCATCGGGAGAGGGAGCGCATCGGCTCTCTCCGTGCCGCAGCCGATGTCCCCGCAGCGAGTGGTGAACGACTATGCCCACCTCTTTTCCGGTGCACAGCGGCAGGCATTGGAGGCGTGGGCAGCGCGGATAGAGCGCGAAGACACCGTGCGGGTCGCGATCGTTACGGCAGACGGCTGGGGAGAGTGTACGGGAGAAGCCTATGCGGCTGCGATTTTGGAACGGTGGCCGGTGGGAGATTCGGGTCGGAGGAATGGGGTGGTCGTTCTGGTCGGCGCCCCGCATCCGGGAGACGAACCGGGTATCTTTGTGGAAGTTGGGGAGGAGTGGAGAGCCGGCCGGCCGGATCCGGAGCGGGCAGTGGAACGAAGGATGGGCGAGATCGCGGCGATCGTGCACGGCGGAGACGCCTCCCCCGTCTCGACGGCCGCCGCCGGAGCGAAAAGGCGGTTCGACCGGCTCGAAGGCGGATTGGCACTCCTCTCGATCCTGTTGATCGGGATCGTTTTGCGGCGCTCCTACCGGCAGCAGCCCGGTCGGGCGAAGATCAAGGGAGGCGTTTGGCCGTTGTTGTCCCTCCGGCGGCCGCAATCGTTCCGGAGAGGACAGGGAACTGACCATCGAAAACATGCCATTTAATACACGGGAAAAGATGCTTTATCCATTGAAATTCAAACCCATCTACAAAGAACGTATTTGGGGCGGCCGGAAAATCGAAACCGTATTCGGAAAAACGCTGCCGGCAGGCGAAAAGATCGGCGAAAGCTGGGAACTCTCCGGCGTGGAGGGCGATGTTTCGGTCGTTGCGAACGGAGCGCTCAAAGGGAACAGCCTGCAGGAGCTGATCGAGATCTACATGGGCGATCTGGTCGGCGACAAAGTGTTCGAGCAGTACGGCGAAGAGTTTCCGCTGCTCATCAAGTTGATCGACGCCGACGACAACCTCTCGATTCAGGTCCATCCGGACGATGAACTGGCCGCCGCCCGACACCACTCGTTCGGCAAGACCGAGATGTGGTATGTGGTGGGACACGAACCGGGGGCGCAGCTCTACTTGGGATTCAACCAGCCGGTCGACCGGGAGAAATATCTCCGGTACCTCGAAGCAGGCCGTCTGGCCGAGCTGCTGAATGCCTACAAGGTCGAGGCCGGCGACTCCTATTTCATCCCGGCGGGGACGATCCATGCGATCGGCAAAGGGCTGTTGATCGCCGAGATTCAGCAGACCTCGGATATTACGTACCGGGTATTCGACTGGAACCGCGTCGATCCGAAGACCGGTCAGGGGCGGGAACTGCATACCGAACTGGCGCTGGATGCGATCGAATACAAGGCCCGGGCGGATTACAAGACCGTGGCGGCGCCGAAGCTCAATGCGCCCGTTACGCTCGAAAAATGCCCCTACTTCCAGACCAATTCGCTGATCGTGTCGGGCGAAGCGGTGCGGGATTATGCGCCGTTGGATTCGTTCGTGATCGGCATCTGTTTGGACGGAGAGCTGGAATTGGTTTATGAAGGAGGGACGGACCGGTTGAAAAAGGGCGAAACGGTGCTGATCCCGGCCGAAATGAACGAAATTACGCTTCGCGGGACGGGGAAAATGCTGGAGGTTTATATCCCGTAGCGTGGGTCCGGTGCGGGGCGAGGAGGCAGGCTGCAACCCGATCGGGGTTGCAGCCTGCCTCCTGTTTTGCCGGGCATACGGCTGAAGGTGGTTTCGGGGCATGGAGCCTGCAGCGCACGGGTGCCGTCCGACATTCGATCCGGGCGTCCCGTCGGATCGAAAACTTTCCCCGACAATGTGCTTGCACCGGAGAGGAAAAATGTGTAATATTGTGCGTTTTTTCGGCGGCCCTGTTGAGGAATCGGCGGATGGAGCCGGAAAAACACGACCCAAACCGAACCAACTTCTTAGTATGAAATCAGCTGTCATACGTTCCTGCCGGATCTTCGGCGGGATCGTTCTTGCGGTCTGCGGCGGTGCGATCGAACCGTTGCAAGGCGCCGCGCCGGATATGACGCCGGCGGTACAAGCCTCTCGGGGGGGAGAGGAAAAGAGCCGGGCACCGTTGTTTACGACCGATATCACCGTTCTGTCCGACGGCCGTGTCGTAACCTCGAACAAAGGGGATCGCTCCGTGCGGATCTACGCACCGGACGATTGGAGTACCCCGGTGCGGAAATGGACATTCGAGCAGGTGCCAACCGGGATTGCCGTAGGGCGGTTGGGAGGCGAGGAAAAAATCTTTGTAACCACGTTCGAGAAGCAGGGCACCCTCGAAGTGATCGATCCGCATTCCGGGGCAGAAGCGGCGGAACGCACCGTGGCGGTCGGATCGGGCGCCAATTCGCCGATCGTGCGGGAGGAGGGGAATACGACGAAAGTGTATGTGCTCAACCAGTTCGCCGGAACCGTGGACGAAGTCGATCCGGCGGCGGGACGCGTGGTGCGGACCGTCTCCGTGCTGCGCGAACCGAAAGGCGGCGTGATCTCGAAAGACGGAAAATACCTCTTCGTTTCCAATTTTCTCCCGATGCAGCGGGCCGATGTGGATTACGTCGCCGCGGATGTGTCGGTGATCGATCTGGGGAGTTTCAAGAAAATCAAAGACATTCAGTTAGCCAACGGGAGCAATGCCCTGCGGGGGATCGCACTGAGTCCGGACGGAAAATACGTGCTCGTGTCGCACAACATGGGGCGGTTTACGGTGCCCACCTCGCAGTTGCAGCAGGGGTGGATGAACACCAGCGCCCTGAGCGTGGTGGATGTCGGGACGCTGGAGTTTCTGGGAGGGATCGTGCTCGACGAACCGGAACGCGGGGCTGCCGGTATCTGGGATATTCAGCCGGTGGGGGATAAAATCTATGTGTCGCACTCCGGGACGCATGACCTCAGCGTGATCGACTATCCCGCGATGGTCGAACGGCTCGAAAACTACCGCGGGACGAAAGAGCAGCTGTCGTACGACTTGCGGTTCCTGTACGGCGCCCGGCAGCGGATCGGCGTTACGGGCAACGGACCGCGGCGGATGGCCGTTTCGCAGGACGGACGGCGGCTTTATGTGCCGACCTATTTTTCCGACACCCTCAATGTGTTCGATGTAGGGGACAATTCGTTGGCGGAGACCGCAGCGTGGGTCCCGGGGCGGACGGAGAGCGATGCCGAGGCCGGCGAACGGATTTTCAACGACGCCGCTTACTGTTTCCAGAACTGGCAGTCGTGCAACGGCTGCCATCCGGGCGACGCACGGAGCGACGGCATGAACTGGGACCTGATGAACGACGGAATCGGGAACCCGAAGAACTGCAAGAGCCTGTTGTACTCGCATTTTACCCCTCCGAGCATGATCTCGGGGATTCGCGCCAACGCCGAGATTGCGAACCGGAAAGGGTTTACCCACATCCAGTTTTACGACATTCCGGAAGAGCAGGCTTTGTTGGTGGATGCCTATGTGAAGAGCCTGCGGGCCGTGCCGAGTCCCTACTTGGTGAACGGACAGCTCTCCGAGAAGGCCAAGGCCGGCAAGGCGGTTTACGACCGGCTCCGGTGCGGCGACTGCCACAGCGGGGAGTACTATACCGACATGCAGATGCACCGCATCGGTGCGGATATCGAGTTCGATCGCGGGTGGGATACGCCGACCCTGAGGGAGGTGTGGCGGACGGCACCCTATCTGTTCGACGGCCGGGCCGCCACGATGCGCGACGTTTTCGAGGTGCACCGGCACGGGATCGACGGGCGGAAAGTGAGCGCCAAAGAGATCGATGCGCTGGTGGAATATGTCAACTCCTTGTGATCGGAGGCGATGGGACTCAATCTGATTTATCACATCGACAAAGTCTGGTTTCGGGATTTCGGCGAGATGGTCTCCGAGATGCTCGACAAACTGACCGTTACCTGCGAGGCAGAGCGGATCGTACCGCTGCGGCTGGTCTTCTTCGGCAATCCGGACGACAACGGACAGTACGTCGTGCACCGGGCGTGGCTGATCAGTCTGATTCGCGAGCGGTGCGACCGGTTCGGCTGGCGGATGCCCTTGGTGAGCTATGTGGCCCAGAAGTCGCTGGATTCGGGCTTGGTCATGGAGTCGCAGAGCATCCCGAGGGAAGATTCCGACTTGGTGCGGGAGCACTTCTTGCCCGAAGAGAACGTGCGCTACTTCACGATCGAAAACGAAGAGGGGAAACGGCTCTTTACAGAAGGGATCCTGCCCGCATCGCTCGACGCACCGATCCTCGACCAGTCGAACGAAGTGCTCGCCAAGCTGGGAGCCGTGCTCGACGCCGAAGGGATGGAGATTCACACCATCGTGCGGCAGTGGAACTACATCGAGCGGATTACCCATGTGCCCGATTATGAAGGGGCGAACCAGCATTACCAAGACTTCAACGACGCCCGGTCGCACTTCTACGCCCGGACCGAATGGCAGGGGGGCTATCCGGCGGCGACCGGTATCGGGACGGCCCACGGCGGGATTATGGTCGAAGTGGATGCCGCCCTGTTCCGGAGTTGGCGGTGCGCGGTGGTGGCGCTGGACAACGAGTTGCAGGTGGCGGCCCACGGCTATTCGCAGAACGTCCTGGTCGGCGTGGCGGACAAGATATTCCGCCACAAAACGACCCCGAAGTTCGAACGGGCCAAAGCCGTAGTGGGGACCCACGGAGCCGGGATGCAGGTCTACATATCGGGGACGGCGGCCATTCGCGGCGAAGATTCGCTCACCGGCGTGGGGATCGAACGGCAGACCGTAACCACGTTGGAGAACATCGAATACCTCGTCTCGCGCCCGAATCTGAGAAAACATGGCATCAAGGTCGAAAAGACACCGGAAATCCGAATATTTCGCGTATATTTGAAGTCGGAGAACCTTTTGGAGCCGGCCCGGACGATTGTCGAACAGTTTTTTCCGGCGGTTCAGGCCTTGTATGTGCTGACCGATGTATGCCGCGACGAACTGCTGATCGAAATCGAAGGGGTGGCCGTGGCGGCCGATTGATGCGCAATACGGCAGGAAACTAATAAACCATACCATACCATGAAAAACGTCAAACTGATCGCAACCTCTTTCGCCGCACTGTGCGGTGCAGCGCTGATTTTCGCCTCCTGCTGCGGATCGTGCAGCGCACCGGCCGGAGGTGCTGCGGAACAAAACAACGCTACTGCCATGAACAAAGCACCCTACCAGAAAAAGTACACCAATGCCGATTTTTACGATGCACAGGGGAACTTCAAACAAGAGGTAGCCAAGGAGGCATTCCTCGACATGTTCGCCCACTACGACGTCCCCTTTACCCCGTTGATGGAGAAAGACATCTGGTTTACCGACTTCGGTCTGGGCGACTTCGAGAACTGCGGCATGGGAGGGATCTTCTGGATCAACGACTCGACCGAAGGGTACTTTGCGCACAGCATCTACCTGCTGCCGGGGCAGATGATTCCGGAACACAAACACGTCAAGACCGCTTTCCCGGCCAAGAAAGAGTCGTGGCTGGTGGACAAGGGCTGGGTCTACAACTTCTCGGAAGTGGGCGAAGCGACGGAAGGGGCGGAAGATTTGGTTCCGGCTTCTCAGAAAGCGACCACCGTGTCGAAAAATTACGTGATACAGAACTTGGGCGAAGTGCTGACCCTCAAGGCGCCGGAAACATGGCACTTCATGATGGCCGGTCCGGAAGGGGCCATCGTGTGGGAGTTCGCCAACTACCACGACAATGCCGGACTGCGCTTTACCCAGCCGACGGCAGCGCTGTAGCGGTGCGGCAACAAGCAGATCGCGAACGAAACGATTAACCCGAAAAATACGACCCGATTATGAGAACATTCGACCATGTCGGCATACCGACCTCCACGCCCAAACCGGGCGAAATGTACAACGAAGGGATGAAAGTGTGGCTGACCGACTTTTCCAAAAGTCCGAACCGGATCGAGTGGCTGCGTTTTGAACCCGACTCGTGGATGCCGGAACTGATCCGGACCACCACCCACATGGCCTACCAGGTAACCGATCCGGAGGCGGAGATGAAAGGGAAAAACGTGCTGCTGCCGCCTACCGACTGCGGGGGAGGCCACTGGATCGCCTTTGTCGAAGAGGAGGGGATCGCCGTCGAACTGATGTGGCAGGTGAAGTAAGCTGTTCGCAAAAGGGGAGGAGTCTCTCTTATTTTGCAGGCAAAGTTCAACTTTTTAATACGACTACAGGGATGAACAAGTTTATCAACTCGACCGAAAACATTACCGCCGAGCTTTTGGAAGGCTACACGATGGCCTTTGCCGATACGGTGAAGCTCGGTGCCGAAAATATCGTGGTGCGCACCCATCCGAAAGCGGAAGACAAAGTGGCGATCATCGCTTTCGGCGGTTCGGGGCACGAACCGGCTGTGAGCGGATTTGTGGGCGAAGGGATGCTCGATGCGTCGGTGGTGGGCGACATCTTCGCCGCACCGGGAGCGCAGCGGCTCTTTCAGGCCTTGCAGATGTTCAAGCGGGAAGCCGGGATTCTGCTCCTGATCCTCAACCACTCCGGAGACGTGATGAGCGGCAACATGGCCAAACAGTTGGCGGAGCGGGCCGGGATCAAAGTGAAATCCATTATGACCCACGACGACATCTCGGCCGGGTTGGACGCAGCGGACGAAGACCGGCGGGGGCTGGCCGGAGCCGTCCCGATGTACAAGATTCTGGGGGCCGCGGCGGAGCAGGGCAAATCGCTCGACGAACTGATCGAAATCGGCGAACGCTTCAATAAGCAGATCGCAACCTTGGCGGTGGCGATGCGGGCTTGCACCCATCCGCAGAACGGAGCCACGATTACCGAACTGCCGGAAGGAATGATGCAGATCGGGATGGGGCAGCACGGCGAAGCGGGGCAGGGCGGAAACGAACCGCTCGTGTCGGCGGATGCGACCGCAGAGTTTATGGTCGGGCAGCTCATGCAGAAACTCCAGCTCAAGGCGGGGGATAACGTGCTGCTCTATATCGACGGGGTGGGTTCCACCACCTTGATGGAGCAGTTCATCGTCTACCGGGCGGCAGCCAAGAAACTCGCTGCGGCCGGCATTACGGTGGCGGACGGCTATGCAGGCGAACTGCTGACCGTGCAGGAACAGGCCGGATTCCAGATGATACTGGCCAAGTTGGACGACGACCACCTCGACCTGCTGAAAAACTGCAAGGCGGATGCGCCGTACTGGAAACGGTTCGGGAAATAGTCATGAATCGGCGGTCGGTTCCGATCCGGAACCGACCGCCGATTCGGCTTCGTGCCGCAGCCGGGCACACCGGACGGTACGGGGCCGGGAAACAGGATGGAATCGCGATAAACTGAAGAGACAAAAACGATGAGTCGACAATTAACGATACCTGATTTTCAGAAGATGATCCGGCGCGCGTTAGAGGAAGTTACGGCGCGGGCAGGCGAGTTCAGCGAGTTGGATGCAGTAATCGGCGACGGCGACCACGGCGAGGCGATCGTTACGGCGCTGAATGCCCTTGCGAAGGTCTCCGACGCCGCCGATGCCGCGGGCAAGGATTTCAAAACCTTGTTGGGCGATATGGGCTTCGGAGTGATGATGGAGACCAGCGGTTCGACCTCCACCTTGCTGGGAGGACTGCTCTTGGGGATGAGCGACGGCGTGGCGGCCGGTTTGTCCGCCTTGGATGCGGCGCAGGTCAAAGCGATGTTCCGCGGCGGGTTGGAAGGGGTGCAGAAGAACACCAAAGCCATGCCGGGGGACAAGACCATGATGGACGCCCTGTATCCCGCGGTGCAGGCGATTGAGGCGTGTCCGGAGGATGATGTGGCCTCCGTTTTGCGGGCCGGTGCCGATGCCGCGGCGGAGGGGGCGGCCAAAACGGTACAGATGAAAGCCAACTTCGGGCGGGCCAGAAACTACGGCGAAAAATCGGTGGGGCATGCGGACAGCGGAGCCTCGTCGTGGGCTTGCATGTTCGGCGCTTTCGCTGCGGCGGTAGAGTAGGGGGGATAGAATAAGGGGGCGGCGCGAACCGGCAATGTGGAGACCGCCGATCCCGAAAAACGAATCAAACATAGCATTAAAAAGACTAAAAAAACAGCAGACATGGCTGATATGGATGGGATCCTTGAGAACAAGGACAAAGACTACGGCATCGGGATTCCGGTGGCCGGCCAGCATTACTTCGTCAAAGGGGCCGACAACCTCGGCTGGGGGATGAAAGACCGCCTCTCGCGGATTTTCCGGCCGAGTACGGGGCGGACCGTGATGCTCGCTTTCGACCACGGCTACATTATGGGGCCCACCTCCGGTTTGGAGCGGTTGGACTTGAACATCGTGCCGCTGATTCGGTACGCCGACTCGCTGATGTGTACGCGGGGTTCGCTGCGGGCGGTGGTGCCTCCCACTTATAATAAAGGGATCTGTCTGCGCTACTCGGCCGGGTCGTCGATTCTGACCGATCTGAACAACGAATGCGTGCTCGATCCGGAAGATGCCGTTCGGGTCAATGCCTCCGCCATGGCCGTGATGGTCGCCATGGGGAACGACCGGTTCGAGGCCAAGACCGTGGAGAACCTCGTGCGGACGGCCGATGCAGGGTACAGGTACGGGATTCCGACCATGGGGGTTACCGCAGTGGGGAAAGATATGGTGCGGGATGCCAAGTATTTCGGCCTCGCATCGCGGGTGTGCGCGGAGAATGGGGCCAATATCGTGAAGACCTATTACTGCGACGGCTTTGCCAAAGTGGTCAATGCCTGTCAGGTGCCGATCGTGATCGCCGGAGGGAAGAAACTGGAAGAACTTGAAGCGCTGGAGTTGTGTTATAAGGCGATTAACGATGGCGCGATGGGGGTCGATATGGGCCGGAATGTATTCCAGTCGGCTTGTCCGGAGGCGATGATTCAGGCCGTGAGCGCCGTGGTGCACGACGGGCTGAAACCGGAGCAGGCGTTCGAACTGTATAACGATTTGTCGAAATAAGATGCAATACGGACGCAGGATGAAACGTTTGAACGGAAAGGAGAGGTTTGCCTTTGCTGCGGGGGCGGTTGCTGCGGGGATGCTGCTGTTCGGTTCGTGCGGCGGCAGCGCGGCGGCGGAGGAGGGAGGGGGGCAGACCCCGGTGCAGGAAAAAGTGTTGATCGGCGGGTCGTTTTGGAATGCGGTCGCCGTGGTTAATCGAAGCGCCGGAGACTCGGTCGAATGGAGATACCGGCTGCCGCGGAGGTCGGAGTGCAACAGCGTCGATGTGGTGCCGGGGACGGGCGATGTCCTGTTGTCGTACCGGCGCGGCGCGCGCGTGGTGAAACGCGACTCCACCAATGGCGGGGGGACGGTCGTGTGGGACTACACCGATGTGGCCGAGGGCGAAGAGTTGCAGACCGCACGGGTGCTTCCGGACGGCGGATATCTGCTGGCCATCTGCGGGACGCCGGCCCGGATCGTCGAGCTGGACTCGACGGGGAGAGAGGTGCGGCGCGAGGTGCGGTTCGATCTGGGGATCGAACCGGCCCACTCCCAGTTCCGCCGGGTGGCGAAGGCTGCGAACGGAAACTACCTGATTCCGGTGATTACGGCCGGGAAAGTGGTCGAAATCGACTCCACGGGGAACCGGGCGGGGGTGTATGAGGTGGGGGGAGTACCCTTTTCCGTGCAGGAACTGGCTGGGGGAAACTTGCTCGTGGCATTGGGCAGTGGACACAGCGCGGTCGAGATTGCCCGGGGCGGCAGCAGCAGCGGAGCGGTGGTGAACCGGATCGACTCGGTAGCCGGCGTGCCGCTCCATTTTGTGGCCCAGACCGAACGGTTGGCGAACGGGAACACCTTGATAGCCAACTGGCAGGGCTACCTTCAAAGCGGAGATCCGACCACGGCGCAATTGGTCGAGATCGACCCGGCCGGGGCGGTGGTCTGGACTTTCGACGGTCGGGGCGGACGGCCGGTGCGGCATGGTGCGGTCGATTTTGTGTCGACCTTCTGCCTCTTTTCGGAGTAAACTATTTTTACAGAAACTGACACCAAACGATAAAAAATGAAAAGAACCATTCGTGCCGCCGGTCGGAGGTGGCTGACGGCAGCACTCCTTGCTTTTTCCGTTGCTGCGGCAGGCGGGGCGGCGGCCGAGGCCGCACCGGCACCGGTGAAGAAGACCGCCGGCCAGAACAGCTGGCTGAAACAGGCCTTGGCAGCCAAAGAGAAACTGGCGGCCGAGTCGCCGAAAGGACTGCCTTACGTTTCGGAAGAATACCGGCACGGGACGCCTCCCGGACAGGTCTCGGTCGATCTGACCGGCTTGAAAGAGATTTCGCTCGCCACTTGGGAGACCCCGGACGGGAACAACTACGACCATGCCCTTTGGGCCGACGCCAAATTCATCAAAAAAGACGGCACCGTAGTCTGGATCGGCGAGATGAAGCCGAAAGTGAAACGGATCGCAGGCGACTGGACCACTACCGACAAAAACTTCGAAGGCGACAAATTGCAGATCCACGGGACGAAATACGATCACGGGATCATCGCCCATGCCAACAGCTTGTTAGTCTATGAGTTGAACGGCGAATACGACCGGTTCGAGTCGGCGATCGGCATCGACGACGGCTCGCTCGGCGGGAGCGCCGTATTCAAAGTCATGGTCTCCAACGGGGCCAAAGAGGCGGAGGCATTAGTCAAAGCCTGTCCCGAGGTGAAAGAGAAATTGGGCGCTTTTCTCGGTGAACCGATTTCGGACTGGCTCACCTCGCCGGGAACTTCGCTCGAAAAGGCAGCCGCGATGAAAGTGATCGGGCAGTTGGACAAACCGGCCTATTTTCAGTCCAAAGTCGACGAATTGGAGGCGAATCCGAACCTCGAACAACGCATTCTCGGCTATATGTCCTTGACGGAGCAGGCGAAAACCGTACTCGATTTGCAGTCGCAGCTCGCCTGGCTCAATATTCCGGCCATCGGTCGGGCGCTGGCCGACATGAAGACCATGCCGGGATTCGACGGACCGAAATACGAGGCGCTGTATGCCGAGTTGCAGCAAGTGGCTGCCGGCGGGTTCGACCCGATCTATAACGGCGACCAGACGGTGATCGACGCAGCGGTTCGGGCCGTGGCGCTGAAACGGGAGATTTTGTTGGCCAATCCGCTGTTGGACATCGACAAAGTGGTCGTTACGAAATACGAATTGGGGAACGGTGCGCGGTCGGTGATGGCTCCGGCCCTCGGTACGCAGCCGAACAACTGGTCGAACCAGTACTCGGCTCAGCGGGGAGGCTTCCGGGCTTCGATCGTCGAACTCTCCAACCTGCGCGGCGACAAACTCAAGGAACGGATCATCTATAAACCGACCACCGATGCACCGGTAACGGACGTGCATATGCACTGGGATGCTGACCGGATGCTCTTCACCTCGGTGGACTCGGCCCGGCGGTGGCATGTCTTCGAGGTGAATACCGACGGGACAGGCTTCAAGAATCTGACGGCAGCCATTCCGGAACCGGATGTCGAATTTGCGGACGGCGCTTACCTGCCCGACGGCCGGCTCATCATCAACTCCACGCTGGGCTACCAGGCGGTGCCCTGCGTGAACGGCTCCGATGCGGTGGGGAACTTTGCGCTGTACGACCCGAAGACAGGGTATCTGCGGCGGCTTACGTTCGACCAGGACAACAACTGGAATGCCACGGTGATGCCCAACGGGCGCGTGATGTACACCCGGTGGGAATACACCGACCTGATCCACTACTTCTCGCGTTTCGTGATGCACATGAACCCGGACGGGACCGAAAACAAAAACCTGTACGGCAGCGGTTCGTACTTCCCGAACTCGACCTTCGACATGCAGGTTCTGCCCGGCAAGTCGAGCATGTTCATCGGCATCATTTCGGGCCACCACGGGATTGCCCGGTCGGGTCGCCTGATCATTTTCGACCCGGCCAAATCGCGCAAAGAGGAGAAAGGGATGGTGCAGGAGATTCCGTTCAGCCACCGGACGATCGAACCGATTATCAAAGATGAATTGGTGAACGGCGTGTGGCCGCAGTTCCTCAAGCCGCAGCCGCTGAACGACAAATATTTCCTCGTAACGGCCAAACTGACCCCGAACTCGCTGTGGGGGATCTATTTGGTCGATGTGTACGACAACATGACCCTGCTGGTCGAGGGCGAAGGAGAGGGGTATATCAATGCCATTCCGCTGATGAAACGCCCGACACCGCCTGTCATTCCGGACAAGGTCAATGAAAACAGCAAAGAGGCGACCGTCTTCATTCAGGACATCTACGAAGGCGAAGGGCTGCCGGGCGTTCCGCGCGGGACGGTCAAGAAACTGCGCGTCTTTGCTTACGAATATGCCTACAACCGATCGCCGTCCGACCACGACGGACAGGGGATTCAGGCCGGCTGGGACATCAAACGCCTCTTGGGCGAGGTGCCGGTCGAGGAGGACGGTTCGGCGCTCTTTACCATTCCGGCCAATACGCCGATCTCGCTCCAGCCGCTCGATTCGCTCGGACGGGCCATTCAATGGATGCGCAGCTGGTTTGTCGGCATGCCGGGCGAAACGGTGTCGTGCGTGGGGTGTCATGAAGATCAGAACCTGATGCCGATTCCGAAACGAACCATCGCTTCGACCAAAAAGACCGTGAACAAGATCGAGGTGCCGGAGGGAGGGGTGAGACCCTTCACCTTCGAACTCGAAATCCAGCCGATCTTGGACCGGGCTTGCGTGGCGTGCCACAACGACGAAAATGCGGCCGGAGGCAAAAACTTTACGGGAGGACGGTTCAGCAGCAGGCGGCCTTACCACTTCAGCGACAGCTACCTGGCATTCCATCCCTATTTCTATCGCCAGGGACCGGAGGCGGATATGTATGTGCTGACGCCGTACGAGTTCCACGCATCGAACAGCGAGATGGTTCAGATGCTCGAAAACGGCCACCACGGGGTCGAACTGACGGACAAGGAGTGGAAAACGCTCTACAACTGGATCGACTTCAACACGCCGTACCACAGCGCCTTTTTCCGGATCAGCAAGCTGAAAGTGGGACAGCACGGATATAATCAGGTGCAGCGGCGCAAGGAGTTGGCGGAAAAGTATGCCAACGGCATGGCGGTGGACTGGCAGAAGGAGATTCGCGACTATGCGGCCTACCTCGGCCAGCAGCCGAAACCGCAGCCGGTGAAACCGGAACAAAAACCGGCGCCGGCGGTCAAGAAGTTCAAGGTGAAGGGGTGGCCGTTCTCGGCCGACGAGGCGAAGGATATGGTGGGGAATGAGGGGCGGAGGAGTGTCGAGATTGCGCCGGGGATTGCGATGAATTTCGTCCGGATTCCGGCGGGGACGTTCGTGATGGGGGCGGATCGGGGAACCGCTGCCCCGAAAACGAAAGTGAAGATCGGCAAACCGTTCTGGATGGGTGAGATCGAGGTGAGCAACGAGCAGTTCCGGGCGATTTTCCCGGAACACGACAACCGCTTGATCGGTCAGCATTGGAAAGATCATACGGGGCCGAACTATCAGGTCAACGAAGACTGGCGGCCGGCGATCCGGGTGAGCTGGGAACAGGCGATGGAGTACTGCCGCAAACTCAGCGAACGGACGGGGCTGAAAATTACGCTGCCGACGGAGGCGCAGTGGGAGTGGGCGGCGCGTGCCGGTGCGGACGGAGACAACTGGTGGGGGGCGGATACCGACTTCTCGCCGTATGAAAATCTGGCCGATGTGCAGTTGCGGAAGATGGCGGTGCGCGGGGTGGACCCGCAGCCGATGCGACCCAATGATCCGCTGATCAAGTTCTGGGACTTCCTGCCGAAAGATGAGTCGGTGGACGACGGCAACATGCTGCTCGGCAAGAGCGGAACTTACAAGCCGAATGCGTGGGGGTTGTACGATGTGCAGGGGAATGTGGCCGAGTGGACGCGGTCGGATTATCGTCCCTATCCGTACAATGCCAAAGCGGATGCGACGAATGTCTCCAATGCGGAGAAGGTGGTTCGCGGTGGGTCGTGGATCGACCGGACGAAGAATGCGAGCTTGTCGGTTCGGCGCCATTTCTTGCCGTGGCAGGCGGTGCGCAATGTCGGTTTCCGTGTGATTATCGAGGAGTAGGACTTTTAGTTTGTTTTAGGTAAGGAGCCTCCGGATTGTCATCTTTCGGTATGACAATCCGGAGGCTCCTTTATGGGGTATTTCTGCCTGAGTTGGCGAAACTTCGTTTCGCCCGCTTTGTGGGTATAGGCTGCCTCTTGCCCGCCGCGGGCACGCGGGGCCTGCCCGGCCCGAGGGCGGTT
>JAFLSI010000026.1 GCA_022511025.1 Rikenella sp.
GGAGTGCCCAGCGGCACCGGCTGGCCCGAGCGACCGGAGGTCGCAGGTGTTTTTCGGATCGCAGCCTGTTTGGGGCAGAGGCTGCCAGCAAGACACCCAAGATGCAGGCCCGCAACGGACACCCAAGAGACACCCAAGAGACACCCAAAACAGCGCAAAAAGAATATACGACCGATTGGAAAAAACAGGCATGTCATTGTCAGGCAGACATATTTTGTTGGGCGTAACCGGGAGCATAGCCGCTTATAAAGCAGCTATGCTCATTCGTTCTTTGGTCAAAGCCGGTGCAGAAGTGCGAGTCGTGATGACCCAGGCCGCGCGGGATTTCGTTACCCCGTTGACCTTAGCCACCTTGTGCAAACATCCCGTGCTCGTCGACAACTTCGATCCCACGAACGGCGCATGGAACTCCCATGTCTCGCTCGGAGAGTGGGCCGACCACTATTTGATAGCCCCCGCAACCGCCAATACCATAGCCAAGATGGCCGCCGGCGTGGCTGACAATCTGCTGTTGTGCTCCTATCTGTCCGCCCGGTGCCCCGTGAGCGTCGCGCCGGCGATGGATTTGGACATGTATCGGCACCCCGCGACACAGGCCAATTTGGAGATATTGCGTCAGCGGGACCGCGTCGGAATTATCGAACCCCGCGACGGAGAGTTGGCCAGCGGTTTGGTCGGGAAAGGGCGGATGGCCGAGCCGGACGAGATTTGCGCCTATCTGCGCCGCGTGTTCGAGCCAGAGGAACAGCCGTTGCACGGGAAGAAGATTCTCGTAACCGCCGGAGCCACCATCGAACCGATCGACCCGGTGCGGTTCGTGAGCAACTATTCGACCGGAAAGATGGGATATGCCATCGCCGAGGCACTGGCGGAGCGGGGAGCCGAAGTCGTATTGGTCTCGGGGCATGCCACCGCGCAGCTGTCGCAGTACGGCGATCGGGTGGAGGTCGTTTCCGCCTTGTCGGCGGCGGAGATGTACGAAGCCTGCGCGCAGCGGTTTCCCGCGATGGACGGCGCTGTATTTTGCGCCGCAGTGGCAGATTATACCCCCGCGCATCCGATGCAGGAGAAATACAAGCACGACCCGGTGGAACCGTTTCGGCTGGAACTCGAGCCGACCGTCGATATTGCGGCGGCGATGGGGCGGATCAAACGAACCGCGGGAGCGGGGAGGCAGGTTACGATCGGCTTTGCGCTGGAGACCGCAGCCGCAGATCGGGGAGGACGGGAGTATGCCCGGCGGAAGTTGGAGGCGAAGAACTTGGATGCGATCGTATTCAACACCCTGAGCGAAGCAGGGGCAGGATTCGGAGGCGATACCAACCGGGTAACGATCATCGACCGGGATCCGGCGGCCGGAGCCGGGGCGGAGATCCGGCTGCCCCTGAAGTCCAAACGGGAGGTGGCAGCGGATATTGCAGACTATATGATGCGGAAATTCGCGCAGACATGCTGAAACATCTGAACATAGAAAATTACGCCATTATCGGCCGCCTCGACATCGAGTTTCATCCGGGACTCAACATCATCACCGGAGAGACCGGAGCCGGGAAGTCGATTTTGCTCGGCGCCTTGTCTCTGCTTGGCGGCGCGCGGGCCGATGCGGGGGTGATTCGCGAGGGGGCGGCCTCGTGCGTGATCGAAGCGCAGTTCGGAATTTTACCCTATGAGGAGGAGTTGAGACCGGTGTTTGAGGAGAATGATTTGGACTGGGCCGACGAAATCACCGTGCGGCGGACGATCTCGGCGGCGGGAAAGAGCCGGGCGTTTATCGACGATGTTCCGGTCAACCTCGGCACGCTGCGCGCGGTGGCAGACCGGTTGGTCGATATCCATTCGCAGCACCAGACCCTGCTGCTGGCCGGGACGGGGTTTCAGACCCATTTGGTGGATGCCGTGGCCGGCCAGCTGCCGTCGGTGGAGTCCTATGCCGCCCGCTTCAGGCAGCTGAATGCGCTGAAGGCCGAACGGGAACGGGCCGTGGCGGCGAACGAGGCGGCGGAGAAGGAGCGGGACTATTTGCAGTATCAGTTGGAGCAGTTGCAGGCTTTGAACCTGCGCAGCGGCGAGATCGGGGAGCTCGAAGCGGAGCAGAACATGCTGCTCCATGCCGAGGAGATTGCACAGGGGCTGGATTTTTGCGCCGGGATGCTGACGGCCGACAACGGACCGTTGGAGGGAGGGGTGAACGGAGGGATAAAGAGCGTGGTTTCGGCCTTGGGCCGGTTGGCGGGGAAATACCCCGCGGCAGAGGAGTTGGGGGGGCGGTTGGAGAGCGTTTATTTGGAACTCAGGGATTTGGCGGAGGAGTTCGAGCGGGGACGGGATTCGGTGCAGATCGATCCGGGGCGGTTAGCAGAGGTTACGGAGCGGATCGACGAAATTTACACGCTGTGTCGGAAACACCGGATCGACGAGACGCAGGCCGAAGCGGAGCTGCTCCGCTTGCAGGAGGAGTTGGATGCGAAGTTGCAGGGGTTCGAAGCGGCGGCGGGGCGGATCGGAGAGCTGGAGCGGGAGATTGCCCGGTTGGAGGCGGAGGTTGCGGCCGAGGCGGAGCGGATTACGGCGGGTCGTCTCAAGGCGGGGCCGAAGATTGCCGGCCATGTGGTGAAGACGCTGGCCAATCTGGGGATTCGGGGGGCGGTTTTCGAGGTGAGCATTACGCCGGCGGAGGGGCTGACGGCGACGGGGGCGGACCGGGTGGCGATGCTGTTCAGCGGGAATGCAGGCACGGGGCCGATGCCGATCGAACAGGTGGCGTCGGGAGGGGAGATGTCGAGGGTGATGCTGGCGCTCAAGGGGTTGGTGGCCAAAAGTCTGCACCTGCCGACGATCGTCTTCGACGAGATCGATACGGGGGTTTCGGGCGCGGTGGCGGACAAAATGGGAGAGATGATTGCGGAGATGGGGCGTGCGATGCAGGTGCTGAACATCACGCATCTGCCGCAGGTGGCGGCGAAGGGGGAGCACCACTACTATGTGTACAAAGATGCGGCCTCGGGGACGCATATGCGGGAGCTGGAGCCGGCCGAACGGGTCGAACACATTGCGGCGATGCTCAGCGGCAGTGCGGTTACGGAGGCGGCGCGGACGCAGGCGAGGGAGCTGCTCGGCGGATCGGTGGAGTGAGGCGGCTTAGAAAGGGAATGGAGGATTTCGGGGCGGCCCTCTGCATCGAGTGTCATCGCCGGCAGAGTGGGGTAAAGGCTGCCGATAAAGGCCCTGACGGGATCGACTCGGAGAGTCGTGCGCCCGACGCCGCCCCATGCGGAGGGCGCTACTCGCTATGCTCGTCGGTCGCCTCCGCCGGCGTCGAGCTGGCGGACCGGAGCCATCCCGACGACCTCCTGCCCGACTCTTCGGGCCGGAACTGTTTGGGTGGGCACCCGACGCCGCAGGCTTCGGCCGAAACAGAATAAAACCTACGGAACAAAACCGGAAATACTGCAATTAAACTGTAAAACGTTATGCACCGTTACGGGATACGGGCGATGAAATACGCCCTCTTTTTGGTGATTTTGTTTTTCGTGCTGTTCGGCGTAATGCGCGCATTCGGAAGCGTCGCCTCGTGGGACCTCATCTGGCACAGCGAGCGGAAATGGATGCTGCTCGGCGCTGTGGTATTTTTCGCCCTGCTCTATCCTTTCTTCGGATACACCCGCCGCCGGCTCACCTTTCGGGCGGACAAGCGGGCGGCAGAGGTCGAACGGGTGATGGAGATGTGCGGTTTTCGGCGGATCGAGACCGATACGCACGGACCGGACGCCATGCTCTTCGAAGCGGAGGGAGCGGTCAAGCGGGCAGCGCTGATGTGGGAGGACCGGATCGAAATCACGACCGACCCGGAGGGAGCCTCCTATATCGAAGGGAATCGGAAAGAGGTCGTGAAAGCCGCTTTCCGGTTGGGAACCTATATTGCGTAACGGATCGGTCGGGGGATACAGAGTTACAGTTTGTCGTATGAATCTATTCCGGCATATATTATTCGGTTTCGGCGCCGTCGCCTGCCTTTCGGCCACCGGTTTCGCAGCGAAGAAAACAGCCGTGGAGACAGCAGCGGTCGACAGCGGCGCGCTGGCGGCCCAGCGGCGCGATCTGGAGGTCGGGCGGTCGATGGAGACCTTTTTCAATATTTTTCGGGAAGTCAGCCTCTATTACGTCGATACGACCCGGCCGGCCGAGATGGTGAAGCACGCGGCGGACGCCATGCTGGGCGAGCTCGACCCCTATACCGAATACCTGCCGGCAGACGAAATGGCCGACTTCGAGACCCTGACCACCGGGAAATATGCCGGATTGGGAGCCTTGATCCGGAAGTCGAGCGACGGCCGTTGGATCGAAGTGGCGGAGCCTTATGCCGGCACACCGTCCGACCGGGCGGGCTTGAAAGCAGGCGACCGGATTCTGTCGGTCGACGGAGTGGACCTGGCCGGGCGGGAGGTCGCTTTCGCCAGCGACCGGATGCGGGGCAAAGCCGGGACGGTGGCGGTGTTGGAGGTGAGACCGGTGGCCGATACGACCGTTGTGCGGACCCTGCATATCAAACGCGAACGGATCGTCATGCCGGCGGTGCCCTACTTCGGCTGGATCGGAGAGGAGGAGCAGCGGGTGGGGTATATCCGGCTCAACAGCTTTACGGAGAATTGTGCGGCAGAGGTGCGGCGGGCTTTGGAAACGTTGTTGCGGCAGGGGGGCGGAGAGGAAATGAACGGTTTGGTGCTCGACCTGCGGGGGAATACGGGCGGAATCTTGGGCGAAGCGGTGAAGATCGTCGGGCTGTTCGTGCCGCGGAACACCGTGGCGGTTACGACGCGGGGACGGATCGAGGCGATGAACGCTGCGTACCGGACGGTGGGCGAACCGGTGGCGCCGGGAGTGCCGTTGGCGGTGCTGATCAACAGCGGTTCGGCGTCGGCCAGCGAAATCGTGGCCGGAGCGCTGCAAGACCTCGACCGGGCCGTGATCGTCGGCCAGCGGAGTTTCGGCAAGGGGCTGGTGCAGTCTACCCGGCCGGTGGGCGAACGGGGCTATGTCAAACTCACCACGGCGAAGTATTACACGCCGAGCGGACGGTGCATTCAGGCCGTGGACTACACCCACCGGAACGAGGACGGAAGTGTGGGCAAGGTGCCCGATTCGCTGATCGCCCCCTTTGCGACGGCCGGCGGGCGGATGGTCTACGACGGGGGCGGGATCGTGCCGGATGTGGAGACCGATGTGGAATATTTGAGTAAATTTGCGGCTAATTTGATCGGGGCGGGGTATGTGGACGACTTTGCGAACGGCTATGCGGCGACCCATGCGCCGGTGCGGGATTTCGAGGTGGACGATACGGTGTACGGAGCTTTCTGCGATTGGGTGGCGGACAAACCGATGGCTTTCGAGTCGGCGACGGCCAAACTCTTGGGACAGCTGCAGCGGACGGCGGAACGCGAACGCTATGCCGGACGGATCGGCGGGCTGATAGACAGCATGGCGGTGAAGATACGGGACGACCGGCGGGGAGAGCTGCGGACATTTGCGGAGGAGATTCGGGGGGTGCTGGCCGATGCGGTCATGACGCGATGGTTCTACGAAGCGGGGCGGATCGCGTATATGCTCCGGCGGGACCGAACGGCTTTGCGGGCGGCCGCCGTGTTGACGGACCGGGGGGAATATACGCGGCTGCTGACGGTGCAGGGGCTTTGACCGGACTTTGAGGGGCGGTTTCTGCCTGTGGGCGGCTGCCCGGGGGCAGAGGCCCGCAGTAAAACACCCGGCGGATGCGGCGTCGGGCGCAACGAACAGGGCAAAGAGAAAAACAACAGGAGACAAACTCTTATGATGGAATACGATTTCAGAGAGATCGAACGCAAATGGCAGCAGCGCTGGAAAGAGAGCGGCATCTATCATGTCGAGATCGATCCGAATCGGCCGAAATACTATGTCCTCGACATGTTCCCCTATCCGTCGGGCGCCGGATTGCACGTCGGGCATCCGTTGGGGTACATCGCATCGGACATTTACAGCCGGTACAAGCGGCAGCGCGGGTTCAACGTGCTGCATCCGATGGGATACGACGCATTCGGCCTGCCCGCCGAGCAGTATGCCATCCAGACCGGCCAGCACCCCGCGGTTACGACCGAACGGAATATCGCCCGGTACCGTCAGCAGTTGGACAAGATCGGTTTCAGTTTCGACTGGGACCGGGAGGTGAGGACCTGCGATCCGGCCTATTACAAGTGGACCCAGTGGGCCTTCGGGAAGATGTACGAATCCTATTACGACCTTTCGGCCGGCGAAGCGGGACGGGCCAGGCCGATCGCCGAGCTGGAGGCGCACTTTGCCGCACGGGGGACAGAAGGACTCAGCGCCGCTTGCGGCCGGGAGATGACCTTTACGGCAGCGGAGTGGAACGCTCTCCCGGCGAAAGAGAGAGCCGAAGTGCTGATGAACTACCGGTTGGCCTTTCAGGCCGATACCGTCGTGAACTGGTGCGAAGGGTTAGGCACCGTGCTGGCCAACGATGAGGTGAAAGACGGGTTGTCCGTTCGGGGCGGTTTTCCCGTCGAACAGAAGCGGATGCGGCAGTGGCTGCTGCGGGTAACCGCCTATGCCGAACGGCTGCTCGCGGGGCTGGAACGGCTCGAATGGAGCGAATCGCTCAAAGAGATCCAGCGCAACTGGATCGGGAGGTCGGTCGGAGCGACGATGTTCTTCCCCGTCAAGGGGCAGCCGGAGGATCGGAAACTCGAAATTTTTACCACCCGGGCCGATACGGTTTTCGGGGTAACCTTTATGGTGCTGGCTCCGGAGCATCCGATGCTCGAAGCGATCACCGTGCCCGAACAACGGGCTGCGGTGGAAGCCTATATGGCCGAGACCAAGAAACGCAGCGAACGGGAACGCATGGCCGACACCCGGCGCGTGAGCGGGGTGTTTACGGGGGCCTATGCCGTCAATCCGTTCAACGGCGCCGAAATACCGATCTGGGTGAGCGACTACGTGCTGGCGGGATACGGGACGGGGGCGATTATGGCCGTGCCGGCGCACGACGCCCGCGACTGGGCCTTTGCGCGCCATTTCGACCTGCCGGTCGTGCCCATTATCGAGTGCGATGTCTCGGAGGGCTCTTACGACGCGAAGGAGGGACGGTTGATCAACTCCGACTTTTTGACCGGATTGGAGGTGAAAGAGGCGATCCCGGCCATGTTCGCCGAGATCGAGCGGCGCGGGATCGGATGTAAAAAGGTCAACTACCGGCTGCGGGATGCGATCTTCAGCCGGCAGCGGTACTGGGGCGAGCCATTCCCGGTCTGTTACGATGCGGAGGGGATTCCCCGGCTCGTGCCGGAGTCGGAGCTGCCGTTAGTGCTGCCGGAAACCGACAACTTCACCCCGACTGCCGACGGCCAGCCGCCGCTGGCCCGGATCGAAGGGTGGCGATACGAGACCGGTACGATGCCGGGGTTCGCGGGATCGTCGGCCTATTACCTGCGCTACATGGATCCGAAGAACGACACCGCATTGGTTTCGCGGGAGGCGGATGAATACTGGCGGAACGTCGACTTGTACGTAGGCGGGATCGAACACGCCACGGGACACCTGATCTATTCGCGCTTCTGGAACAAATTCCTCTATGACTTGGGGTATGTGTGCGAGGAGGAACCTTTCAAAAAATTGATCAACCAAGGGATGATCCAGGGACGGTCGAACTTCGTCTACCGGATCAAAGGGACCAACCGCTTCGTCAGCTTCCCCCTCCGGGAGCAGTACGATACGCAGGAGATCCACGTGGATGTCAATCTCGTGAAGAACGACCTGCTCGACATGGAGGCATTCCGGGCCTGGCGGCCGGAGTTCGCCGAGGCGGAGTTCGTTACCGAAGCGGACGGCCGGTACGTCTGCGGCTGGGCGGTCGAGAAGATGAGCAAGTCGATGTACAACGTGGTCAACCCGGACTACATCGTGGAGAGCTACGGAGCCGATACGCTGCGGATGTACGAGATGTTTCTGGGGCCGCTGGAACAGAGCAAACCGTGGGACACCAACGGGATCGACGGCGTGCACAAGTTCCTCAAGCGGCTGTGGCGGTTGGTCGAAGGGGTGGACGACGCGCAACCGACGGAAAAAGAGCTGAAAACCCTCCACAAAACCATTCGGAAGGTCTCGGACGATATCGAAAACTTCTCGTTCAACACGGCGGTGAGCGCCTTTATGATCTGCCTCAACGAACTGTACGAGGCGAAGACCACGGCACGGAGTGTGCTGGAGCCGTTGGTCGCACTGCTTGCGCCGTTCGCCCCGCACATGGCCGAGGAGCTGTGGCACGGAGCACTGGGGCATGCGGACGGGGAGTCGGTGTGCGACGCCCCCTATCCGGAGGCCGAGGAACGGTACCTGACCGAGTCGGCGTTCGACTATCCGGTCTCGTTCAACGGCAAGATGCGGTTCAAACGCACCTTGGACCTGAGCCTGACCCCCGCCGAAATCGAAGCGGCGATCCGGGCCGACGAGCAGACCGCCAAATACACCGGCGGCAAGGAGGTCCGGAAGGTGATCGTAGTGCCGGGCAAGATTATCAATGTCGTGTGCTGAGTCCGGGCCGGAGGGGGATGAAACGACACAACACAGGAGCATAGGAAAGAACGGGAATGAAAAAAATGCCGAAAATGGAGTTCGACTGGCGGAATTTCCGATACGAATTCCGGGCCTATCTGATCATATCGATCGGTTTGTTGCTGTACTCATTTGCGTGGACCGAACTGCTCATCCCGGCCGAGGTGATCGGCGGCGGGGCCGGCGGGATCGGGGCCATCGTCTTTTACGCCACCGGGATTCCGATGGGGGTAACTTTCATGGCGGTCAATGCCGTGCTGCTGGCGCTCGGTTTCTGGATCCTCGGGCCGCGGTTCGGGGCGAAGACCATCTATGCCGTGATCTTCAACTCGCTCGCCCTGACGGTGATGCAGGAGACGCTGCCCCCCGATTTGGTGGGGCTGGAGGGGGACAAATTCCTCTCCGCCATCCTCGGCGGGGGGATTGCCGGAACCGGCGTGGGGATGTGCTTCTCGGTCGGCGGATCGTCGGGCGGAACCGATATTCTGGCCATGATCATCAACAAGTACCGGAATGTCAGCCTCGGAAAACTCATCATCCTGATGGACGTAGTCATCGTCGGCTGCTCGTATTTCGTCTCGTGGGACCTGGCCTCGGTGGTGTACGGCTACGTTACGATGTTCACCCTCGGGACGGCGATCGACTGGGTGCTGTCGGGGAGCAAATCCTCGTCGCAGATCATGGTCTTCTCGACCCGGTACGAGGAGATTGCCGAACGGGTGATCCACGAAGTGCATCGCGGCGTAACGATTCTCGATGCCACGGGGTGGTACTCCCACACCCCGCAAAAAGTGGCCCTGATTATCTGCCGCCGGGGCGAGGCGTCGGGCGTTTACCGCATCATCAAAGAGGTCGATCCGCATGCCTTCATTACGCAGGCCAGCGTGATGGGGGTCTTCGGCGAAGGGTTCGACGCGCTGAAAACGAAATGACGTTCCGGCTGCCGGAACGGACGATCGCACCTTAAATTTTTGTAAAACCCGATCAGGTATGACACGACCGACTCGAAACGATACGAACCCCGGCGGAACGCCCCGAAGCTACGCTTCGCTCTTTCGGCGAATCGCCCGGCGCCATCCGTTGGTCCCGGTTTTTCTTCTCCTGTTAGTCGTGATCGTCGTGCTGGGGATTCTGACCGGTTTCAGGCGGTGTGCGGGAGGGAGGGAGCCGCAGGGCGGCTACGCGGCGTCGGGGGGGGCTTCGCTGGAGGCGTGCGCCCGGCTCGACTCCATCGTGCTCCGGGGGCGGGAGAAGGCGTACGGACTGCCGGTGGACCGGTACGAAATCGAACGCGGCGAGATCGAAAGCGGAGAGACCTTTTCGCGCCTCCTGAACCAGCGGTACGATGTCAATATCGCGATCGTCAACCGCCTGATCGCACTCTCGAAAGGCAAATTCGAGCTGCGGGATATTCGGGCCGGGCATACCTACACCGCCTTTCTGGCCCCGGACAGCTCCCGGGCCCTCTGCTACTTGGTTTACGAACGGAACAAGACGGATTATGTAACTTTCGCTCTGTGCGACAGCCTGTACGTGCGGGTGGACAGCAAGGAGACCGTCAGCGAGGAGCGCTATGCCGAGGGGGTGATCAACAGTTCGCTCTCGGCGACGATTGCGGAACAGGGGCTGCCGTATGATCTGGGAGACCGGATGGCGAAAATCTACCAGTCGGTCATCGAATTTTTTGCGTTGCAGAAAGGAGACCGCTTCCGGGTGCTGTACGAGGAGCAGTATATCGACACGACGAGCATCGGGGTGGGGACGATCTACGGCGTGGAGTTCATCCATGCGGGGAAAAGTTACTGGGCTTACCGGTTCTACCAAGATAACGAGTGGGGCTACTGGGACGACAAAGGGGTCAACCTGAAGCAGTCGATGCTGAAAGCGCCGCTGAGTTTCAGCGCACGGGTTACCTCCAAGTTCGGCACCCGCATCCACCCGATCAAGCGGATCCGGCGGCAGCATAACGGGGTGGACTATGCCTGTCCGGTGGGGACGCCGGTTCATGCGGTGGCCAGCGGGGTGGTGATCAAGCGGGGCTGGGATGCGGGCGGCGGCGGAAACCGGATCTGGATCAAGCATGCACAGGGCTATGAATCGGCCTACCTGCACTTGAGCCGGTTTGCGGTGCAGCAGGGGCAGCGGGTGGCGCAGGGGCAGGTGATCGGCTATTCGGGGAATACGGGGGCGTCGACGGGACCGCACCTCGACTACCGGCTCCGAAAGAATGGAAAGTATATCAACCCGCTCACCAACACTTCGCAGCCGAGTACGCCGATCCGGTCGGCGAACAAAGAGGCGTTCGAACAGGTGAAACGGGATGTCCGGAAAGTGATGGAGGGGTATGGCGGAAAATAATCGGAACGGGGGACTTATGCCGGCTCCGGCGGAGGTCGATCCGCGGATCGTGCGCTTTATCGGGCGCCACCGGGTGATGACGCTGGCGGCTGTCTCTTCTCCGGCGGCGGGGGAGGTGTGGTGCTGCAACCTGTTCTATGCTTACGTACTGCCGGGCAAGGGGGGGGGGGGGATGGCAGGGGGGGCGTTCGTCTTTACTTCGCCGGCGGAGACCGAACATGCCCGGATGTTTGTCGAACGGCCGGAGGTGGCGGGCTCGGTGGTGCTGGAATCCCGTGTGGTGGGCCGGTTGCAGGGGCTTCAGTTTCAGGGGGTGGTCGAACGGGCGGATGCCCGAACGGATGGCGGGGCGCTGGCGAAAAGAGCTTATCTGAAACGGTTCCCGTTTGCGGCACCGATGCTGAGCGATTTGTGGGTGCTGCGGGTTACGCGATTCAAGTTCACGGACAATACGCTGGGATTCGGCACCAAACTGCTTTGGACGGAATAGAGAGAGGCTTGGGGCGAGGGAGGCACAGCGGCTTCGGGGGGTGGGTGCGAGGCCGAATAGGAGAGGAGCGGAGGCTGCCAGCAAAAGACGCAGCGCGTCCGTTCCGCAACGGACCGACACATGAAAATTGACAATAACCAACAGAATATGAAACAGATCAGCAGCCTTGCGGCCCTTTTCGCTATGACCACCTTGCTTACCACCGGTTGCGGCGGCCCGACGGGGACGGAAGCCCGGACAGACGACTTTCAGTGGCAGATCGACCGCTTCGACGACATCAACGTGCTGCGGTACCGCGTGCCCGACTTCGACAGCCTCACCTTGCGGCAGAAACAGTTCATCTATTACCTCAGCCAGGCCGCAGTTTGCGGCCGCGATATTCTGTACGACCAGAACTGCAAATACAACCTGCCCGTCAGACGGACCTTGGAGGCGCTCTACACCGCTTACGACGGCGACAAGAGTGCCGGCGAATGGCTCGCATTCGAGAAATACCTCAAGAAAGTGTGGTTTGCCAACGGCGTGCACCACCACTATTCCGGCGACAAATTCACACCGGAATTCAGCCCGGAATTTTTCGACAGCCTGCTGGCAGCCACGCCGGCCGAGCGGCTCGGAGATATACGCGGGAGTCTGCTCGACACCGTGAAAGCGGTGATTTTCGACCCGGCCCTCTATCCGAAACGGGTGGATCAGACCGCCGGAGTGGATATGATCGCCGCATCGGCTTGCAACTACTACAACGGCGTAACGCAGCGCGAGGCCGAAGCCTTCTACACGGCATTGACCGACACCGCCGACCGGCAGCCGATCTCCTACGGACTGAACAGCCAGCTCGTCAAGGAGAAAAACGGCCGGATCGTCGAACGCGTCTGGTCGGCCGACGGGATGTACGGACCCGCAATCCGCGAGATCGTCAAATGGCTCGAACGGGCTGCTGCGGTGGCCGACACGCCGGAGCAGGAGGCCTACACCCGGACCCTGATCGAATACTACAAAACCGGCGACCTGCGGCTGTTCGACCTCTACAATGTCGCGTGGGTGCAGGATACGGAATCGACCGTGGACTACGTGAACGGCTTTATCGAAAACTACGGCGACCCGTTGGGATACAAGGCCTCGTGGGAGTCGACCGTGAACTTCAAAGACTTCGAGGCGACCAAAACGACGCAGATCATCAGCGACAACGCCCAGTGGTTCGAAGATCATTCGCCGATCGATCCGCAGTACCGCAAACCGCACGTCAAGGGGGTTTCGGCCAAGGTGATTACGGTAGCGATGCTGGGCGGCGACTGCTACCCCTCGACCCCGATCGGGATCAACCTGCCCAATGCCGACTGGATCCGCCGCGACCACGGCTCGAAGTCCGTTACCATCGCCAACATTACGGCGGCTTACGATGCCGCTGCGGCAGGGAACGGTTTTGCCGAAGAGTTCATCCTGCGGCCCGAAGACCGCGAACTGCGCGCCCGCTGGGGGGCGATGGGGAACAACCTCCACACCGACCTGCACGAATGTCTGGGACATGCGTCGGGGCAGCTGGGGCCGAACACCAAGGGAGACGAACTCAAAAACTACGGGTCGACGCTCGAAGAGGCACGGGCGGACCTGTTCGCCCTGTACTACATGAACGATCCGAAATTGGTCGAATTGGGAGTCATCCCGACGCTCGATGTGGCGAAGACCGAATACAACACCTACATGATGAACGGACTCATGACGCAGTTGACGCGCATCGAACCGGGCAAGGGGATCGAAGAGGCGCACATGCGCAACCGGGCGCTGATTGCAGGCTGGGTGTACGAGCGGGGTCGGGCGGATCGGGTAGTGGAGTTCGTCTCGGAGAACGGGAAAACCTATGTGGTGGTCAACGACTACGACCGGTTGAGGGAGTTGTTCGGCGAATTGCTGCGGGAGATCCAGCGGATCAAGTCCGAGGGGGACTTCGAGGCGGGGATGGCGTTGGTCGAACGCTATGGGGTGAAGGTCGATCCGGCGCTTCATGCCGAGGTGCTGAAACGCTACGCGGCGTTGGATATTGCGCCCTATTCGGGTTTCGTCAACCCGCGCTATGTGCCGACTTTCGGGGAGGACGGGACGATAACCGAGGTCTCGATCGAATATCCGGCCGATTATGTGGAGCAGATGCTGACCTACTCGTCGGACTACTCCTTCCTCCCGAACCGGAACTGAGGCCGGGGAGCGACGGAATCCGACGGAGCGTGCGGCACGTAGAATGGCATTTGTTGGATTTCGGTTTGTCGGTTCGGTATTTTTTTGCAACTTTGTGATGGATAACGTAAAAGTCGGGCAGCTATGGGAAAATTGATGAAGAAGTTGAAACAGCAGCATCGGACGGAACAGGCGTGGCAGGGCGAAGGAGCGAAAGAACGGCATGAGTCCGGACGGGCGGTGGAAGATGGACTGCAAAAAACCGGCGATGCGTTTTTCACCCCTTGTTTGGTGCCGGTTTCCAGCAAGGATCTGGAGGATGGACGGATCAAAAGTTACGGCTATTTGCTTTAGGTGATTCGCTCGAACGGGCGGGAGGGGAGAGAGGTCGAGAAAAGTTCGATTGCGATTATTTCGAGTGAGCGATGCAAAACCGGTTGGAAGGATATCCCTATCGACATGTTACGAATGCCGCATTGCACGAATTCCCGATGATTCAGCGTCGGGAATTCGTGTTTACGTTTCGGGATGATGCCAACCGACGCTATGTCGTGCACATCGAAGAGTATCGGTGTCATGTGTTCGCCGTCAAGTTCCACCAAAAAAATCATGCCGATTCCGATCTGAAATACCGACTCTTGACCGATTCCGGCTGGGTGCATGCCCGGCGCGCGATTCATACCTGCATCAACATCATGCTGGATATGTATGAACGGTATCCGACCTATTCGTTCGGACTGGTCGGTTCGGCCCGGATTCTGGATACCCCGCTGCGACGGGCCGAACGGTCGGGAACAGGACCGACACAGCGTTTCCGGATTTACAGTTTGGTGATGCGGACCTATTTCAGCGAGGCTCGTTTTGTCCACCTGACCGACGAACGGGCCAGCGTTTACTTGTTGTTCAACCGGGACTCCGACTATCCCGAAGAAGAGGTGCAGACGATGTACCGCCAACATATTCGCGATCTGATCTGTGAAGAGAGCCGAAGTGAACGGCCGACAGGGCAGATCGGTTCGGCCGTTTTGACATAATCAATCCATGAACCGGAAGATACTCGCCTTGGCGATACCCAACATCATCTCCAATATCACCGTTCCGCTGCTGGGGATGGTCGATCTGGGCATCGTCGGGCGGTTGGGCGATGACGCTTTGATCGGCGGGATTGCCGTCGGCGGAGCCGTGTTCAATTTTCTGTACTGGAATTTCGGCTTTCTCCGCATGGGAACCAGCGGGTTTGCCGCACAGGCCTACGGCGCCCGCGATCTGCGCGAGGCAGCCGGCGTATTGGTGCGCGCATTGAGCGTAGCCGGACTCGTCGCCCTGCTGCTGTGGATATTGCAGCAGCCCTTGTTGGAGGGAGCCTTGCGCCTGATGGACGGAAGTCCGCAGGTCGAAGCAGCGGCCCGGCGCTATTTTCGCGTACGCATCTGGGCCGCTCCGGCCACCCTGTCGCTCTATGCCTTCACCGGATGGTTTATCGGCATGCAGAACTCCCGGATCCCGATGGGGATCTCGATCGGCATCAACCTCATCAATATCGGGTGCAGCCTCGCTGCCGTGCGCGGCTTCGGCATGGGGATCGAAGGGGTGGCCCTCGGTACCGTCGCGGCCCAGTGGAGCGGCGTGGCGATGGCCCTGTGGGTCGTCCGAAGGTACTACGGCCGCTTTTTCGACCGGAACACCTGGCGGCGGAGCGGAGTCCTGTCGTGGAGCGTGATGCGGCGGTTTTTCCAAGTCAACCGCGATATCTTTCTGCGAACCGTCTGTTTGGTCTCCGTCTTTACCTACTTCACCGCCGCCTCTGCCGGCATGGGGGATACGCTGCTGGCTGTCAACACCCTCATGTTGCAGCTGTTCACCCTTTTCTCTTACATGATGGACGGTTTCGCCTATGCCGGCGAAGCGTTGGCCGGACGGTACTACGGAGCCGGCAACCGGCCCATGCTGCACCGCGCCGTGCGGGGGCTGTTGGGGTGGGGAACCGCATTGATGCTGCTGTTCACGGTGGTGTACGGGGTGGCCGGCGGGCGGATACTCGCCCTCTTTACCGACAGCCCGGCGATCTTGGCGACGGCCGGAGATTATGCGGTCTGGGCGGTGCTGGTGCCGGCGTGCAGCTTCCTCGCCTTTCTGTTGGACGGCATTTTGGTCGGCATCACCGCCACCGCAGTGATGCGGAATGCTATGTTCGTGGCCACGGCCCTCTTTTTCGGCGGCTACCTGTCGGTCGGCGCATCGTTCGGCAATGCCGGTCTGTGGAGCGCTTTTCTGCTGTTTCTTTTTCTGCGCGGTGCGGTTCAATTCGGGCTTTCCCGGAGGCAGATATTGGGTTGGATGTAGGTTGTAAATCTTTTGTAAATATTTTGTAATCAAATTGTTTAATATTTCAATCCGCCATTCGGTGTCGTAGAATCGTTTCGATTCGGTGCGACGGGCCGGAGCCGGCTGCGTACATTTGCGAGCGGAAAAAATCGAAAAATCCTATGGCAGACAAATTATATATCTTCGATACCACCTTGCGCGACGGCGAACAGGTGCCGGGGTGCCAGCTCAATACGGTGGAGAAGATCGAAGTGGCCCGCCAGCTCGAACTCTTGGGGGTCGACGTGATCGAGGCCGGCTTTCCGGTCTCCAGTCCGGGGGACTTCGACTCGGTGCGCGAGATCTCCAAGGCGGTGAGCCAGCCGACGATTTGCGCCCTCACGCGGGCCGTGGAGAAAGATATCGAAGTGGCGGCCGACGCGTTGAAATATGCCCGGCGGGGGCGGATTCACACCGGGATCGGCACGTCGGACGAACATATCCGCTACAAGTTCGACTCCACGCGCGAAGCGGTGCTGGAGCGGGCGGTGGCGGCGGTGAAATATGCCAAACGCTTTGTGGAGGATGTCGAGTTCTACGCCGAGGATGCGGGACGGTCGGACAACGAGTACTTGGCGCGGGTGGTCGAAGCGGTGATCCGGGCGGGGGCGACGGTGGTCAATATCCCGGACACGACGGGTTACTGCCTGCCGGCGGAGTATGCGGCCAAGATCGCTTACCTCATGGAGCATGTCGACGGGGTGCACCGGGCGATTCTCTCGACCCACTGCCACAACGACTTGGGGATGGCGACGGCCAATTCCTTGGCAGGGATCGCGGCGGGAGCCCGGCAGGTGGAGTGTACGGTCAACGGGATCGGCGAACGGGCCGGGAATACGGCCTTGGAAGAGGTGGTCATGGCCCTGCGGTGCCACCGGGAGTTGGGGATCGACACGGACATCGACACCAAACGGCTCACGGCGACGAGCCGGATGGTATCGAGCCTGATGAACATGCCGGTGCAGGCGAACAAGGCGGTGGTGGGGCGGAATGCCTTCGCCCACTCGTCGGGGATTCACCAGGACGGGGTGCTCAAAAACCGGGAGAGCTACGAAATTATGAATCCGGAGGATGTGGGGCTGGCCGACAATGCGATCGTGCTGACGGCGCGCAGCGGACGGGCGGCGCTCAAACACCGGCTGGAGCAGATGGGCTATCTGCTGGAGGGGGAGGAGCTGGCCGAGGCGTACGAAAAATTCCTCGTGCTGGCCGACAACAACAAACATATCCGGGACGAAGATCTGCTGCCGTTGGTGGGTGAGACGGAGAAACGGGACCGGCATGTCGAACTGACCTATCTTCAGGTGCTTTCAGGGACACTGGTCCCGACGGCGACGGTGCGGGTGCGGATCGGGGGGCACGAGGCGACGGCCACGGCGACGGGAAACGGCCCGATCGATGCTTCGATCAATGCGATCCGGACGATCATCCGGGAGGAGATTGCGTTGCAGGAGTTCCTGATTCAGGCGATGACCAAGGGGTCGAACGATTTGGGGCGGGTGCATATGCAGTTAGGGTACGGGAACGGGACGGTGCACGGGTTTGCGATCCATGCGGACATTACGCGGGCGGCGGTCGAGGCTTATATCGACGGGGTGAATAAGGCGCTGGCGCTTCCGTCGGGGGGGATGTAAGAGGGGGCATCCGAAGCGGGGCGGGCCAGAATTGCGGCTCGTTCAAACGACCGGAGACGCGATTGGGGCGAAAGAATAATGATCCTCGGTTATTTTTGGGGGTCGCAGCCTGCGGGAACGCGACCTTTGCGCAAGCAAGGCAAAGGTTGCGGGCCTCCGCGGGGGGAGGCTGCGGCCCGCCCGACTCTGGCGAGTCGGAG
>JAFLSI010000027.1 GCA_022511025.1 Rikenella sp.
CTCCGCAGGAGTGGGCAGGCCGAAGCCCCCGGCAGCGGAGGCCTGCAAGCAGTCCTCGCCGGCTCCGGCCTGAATCGGGGTATAGGCGGTCAGGAAGACACCCAACAGGTGCGAGGTGGCGGCGACTCGCACGACCCAAAGGGTCGTAATCTTCAAGCGCGAAGCCGAATGGGGGTATAGGCAGCCCGGTTCGAGTTTGGCAAGCCGCATCCCCGGAATAAAACGTATCGGGGTTACGGCCAAAAACAAGAAAAAAGCCACTCTACGATACATAATCGGAGAGTGGCCGATGGATGCCATGCAAAATAAGTGGGAATTCAACAACCCGTATTGTATCCTTATTCCGCCTTTTCGCAGCTCATTTTGATGTAAGTGTGGTGAGGACCGAACCGTTCGAAAGCCGCCCGATCCAACTCTTCCCGGTGTTCCGGATGGGCGACGCTGATCATCAGTCTGGCCCGTTCCTGCAAAGTCCGTCCGTACAGATTCACCGCACCGTATTCCGTTACGAACCAGTGCATGTGCGCCCGCGTGGTAACCACTCCGGCCCCCGGATTGAGCATCGGAGCGATCTTGCTGATCCCCTTGTTGGTCGTCGACGGCATCGCGACGATCGCCTTCCCGTTTTTCGAGAGCGACGATCCGTAGATGAAGTCGATCTGTCCGCCGACACCCGAATAGTGCTTCGTACCGATCGAGTCCGCACAGACCTGCCCCGTCAGATCGACCTGAATGGCCGAGTTGATGGCGGTGAAGTTCGGATTCTGCGAAATGATATACGGGTCGTTGGTGTACCCCACGTCCATCATCATCACGCCCGGATTGTCGTCGATAAAATCATAAACGGCCTGAGAACCCATCAGGAAGGTGGAGACCATCTTGCCCGGATCGGTAACCTTGTTTTTCCCGTTGATCACGCCCGATTCCACCAACGGCAAAACCCCGTCGGCAAACATTTCGGTATGGATCCCCAAGTTTTTGTGTCCCTTGAGCTGAGCCAGCACGGCGTTCGGAATCGCGCCGATCCCCATCTGCAAACAAGCGCCGTCGTCGATCAGTTCGGCACAGTGTTTCCCGATGGCTGTTTCGATCTCGTTCGGCGCGGTGAACGGCGCTTCGATCAGGGGGGTATCGTCGGCGCACCAAATGTCGATCTCCGACATGGGGATCATGGCCTGTCCGAATGCCCTCGGGACGTGTTTGTTGATAACGGCGATCACCGTATGGGCCAATTCCACCGCCGCCAGCGTCGCGTCGACCGAGGTCCCTAACGAAACGTAGCCGTGTTTGTCCGGCGGCGACACCTGAATCATCGCCACGTCGATCGGCAGCGCGCCGCAGCGGTACAGTTTCTGGGTCTCGCTCAGGAAAACCGGAATGTAGTCGGCATACCCCGACTGCGTCGCGCCCCGCAGATTGCTCCCCACGAAGAACTGTGCCGACTGGAAAATCCCTTCGTATTTCGGTTCGGCATAGGGGGCCGGCCCTTCGGTATGCAGGTGGTGGATGTAGACGTTCTTGAGTTCGCCGCGGTCGCCGCGCTCGCACAACGCTTTGATCAAACACTGCGGCGCGCTGGCCACGGAACTCAGGTGGACGTGGTCGCCGCTCTTGACTACTTTTACAGCCTCTTCAGCCGAAACGATTTTCATGTTGGGATTCATAAAGTTATCGGTTGCGTTAATTGTCGGATGACAAATGTAAAAAAAACAATTATCTTTACTGCAAGTATCGGGAAAGAAAAAACCATGAAACGTATTTTTTTCTGGTTCGCCGTATGCTTCGGGATAGCGGCGGCGGACGGGGTGCAGGCCGAGGGGGTGGAACGGGGACAGGTCTATACCGTAACGGAGCGCATTCGCTTCAACGAGGGGACGCTCCCGATCAAAAACAAGGGGATTCTGCTCTCCAATTTCGGGACGGATACGCTGGACCCGCTCAATCGGGAGGGGAAGGGGTATGTGCTCTTGTTGGACAAGTCGCCCCGGGTGGTGGTGCCGGCTTCGGGGGCGCTCAATGCGCCGAAAGGGATGGCCCTCAAGGAGGATTGTCTGTTCGTGGCGGATGTGGGGTGCGTGATGGTCTTCAACCTCAAACGGCCGGAGTCGAGGCCGGTGAAAATCGCCTTTCCGGCGGAGGATCTGTTTGTGAACGACATTCTTGCGCTGGGGGATTTTCTCTTGGTGTCGGTTACGAACACGGGGCGGCTGTATGCGATCGATGTCAAACGTTGCGATGCGATCTGGCGGGGCAAGCGGCCGGTGCCGAAACGGGTGGCGAGCATTCCGGGGGCGAACGGGCTGGCGGAGTATGAGGGGCGGCTGTTCGTGGCGTCGTACGATCCGGACGGGAAGCCGGGGGAGGAGAACGGGATCTATGCGATCGACATGACGATGCCGGAGAGCGGACCGGTCAATATCTTGGCGGGCCGGGCGGGGCAGTATGACGGGATAGCGGTGGCGCCTGACGGCTCCAAACTCTATTTCAGCAACTGGCACAATGCGGAGGGGAAAGCCGAGGTGGGCTATGTCGATCTGACGGCGGGCAAGGAGCCGGCGGTAACGGTGCTGGATCTGGGGGTGGAATTGCTGGGACCGGCGGATATTTGTATCTCGGCCGGCTATCTGTTTATCCCGGACCTGCCGGCGAACAAGCTCTATATCTTGGCCTTGTAATATAAGGTTAGGCAGCCGGGCGCGTTTGTTCCCGGCACGCTTCACGCGGCTCCTTGGTGCCCTGCGGTACCGCCCCGAACGGATAAAAAACCGAAATGATTCAAGAACCCAAATAGCGGACCTGATTGTGGAATTCTTACAAGACTACCGACTCTCCGGATTGGTGATCGGTATCGGCACCTTTTTGATCATCGGCCTGTTTCATCCCGTGGTGATTAAGGCGGAGTACTATTGGGGGACGCGTTGCTGGTGGGTTTTCGTTGTGCTGGGGGTGGCCGGCCTCATCGGATCGGTGCTGACGGATCGAGTGCTGTTCTCCTCTTTGGCCGGGGTGTTCGCTTTCTCGTCGTTCTGGTCGGTCAAAGAGATCTTCGAACAGCGGGAGCGCGTCTTGAAAGGCTGGTTCCCGATGAATCCGAAGCGGGCCGCGGACTACGAAACGAGTCGAACCTGCAAAACGAACGGCGAACGATGATCGAAAAAACGACTTTGGAATTTCTGAGCGACCTGCGGCGGAACAACTACAAAGAGTGGTTCCATGCGAACCGGCCGCGTTACGAGGCGGCGCGGGCGGATGTTTTGGCGAACGCGGCCCGGCTGCTCGACGGGATCAACCGTTTCGACCCTTCGATCGGCTATCCCGACCTCGCGCCGCTGCTCTACCGGATCAACCGCAACATCCGTTTCTCGCCCGACAAAACCCCGTACAAGACCCATTTCGGATTGGTGATGAACGCCGACGGGGATCGGCACAGCCCGTTGTCGGGGTACTACATGCACATCGAACCGGACGGAATGTCGGTCGTGTCGTGCGGACTGTATATCACCGAGGAGCATGCCGACTCGCTGAACAAGGTGCGGCAGGCGATCGATACCCACTGGGAGGAGTTCGAGGCGATCGTCCGGTCGCCGAAGTTTTTCCGAAACTTCGGCGACCTGTGCCGCGAAGACCGGGTCCTGAAACGGGTGCCGCGGGGATTTTCGGCGGACTCGCCGGCGGCGGAATACCTGAAACTGCACCATTTTTATGTCTGGAAACGGTTGCCGGACGAGTTGGTTACGAGTCCGGCGTATGTTCCCGAAGCGCTGAGGCTCTATGCCTTGATGAAGCCGCTGAACGACTTTCTCAACCGGGCGGTGGGGCGGTCGTAATCCTCGGTCTTCGTTTATTTCGGATGTTGAAATGCCCGACAAAAATCTGTCTATGAATCCAAAAGAGGAGGAGTTGCTGGGGCGGATCGAACAGTTGGAGGCGGAAAACCGCCGGTTGCGCGAACGGGAAAACGATACCGCGCAGGCGCTCTACACGTTGATCCGGAAATTGCCTGCGCCGGCACTGGCTGTCGGCGAGGGGATGGAGATTCTGGCGGCCAACGGACCGTTCGTCCGGTTGGGCGGCTACCGGGTCGCGCAGCGGGCCGAGCTGTCGCCGGCTCTGTCGGGGGTGCCGCTCGGCGAGGTGCTGCCGGCCGAAATGTGCGCGCTGGCGGGAGCGGCGCATCTGTCGGGCGAAGATACCGAACGCGAAGACCGGTTGTGGAACGGGGTGCTGTGTGCCTTCTCGGCCCACAATATCCGGCGGGGGAGGCTGACGATCGTCCTGCTGCGCAACTTGGCCGAACCGAACGTCCGGGTCGAAGAGCTGACCGAACGGTTGCAGCAGACGGCGGACAGGAGCATCCGGATGATCCAGCAGGTGGCGTTTCTGTTGGGAGAAGAGGTGTCGGAGAATGCCAAGGCGATCGGATCGGTGATCCGGGCACTGAATGCCGGCGGGATTAACGGGGACGAAGAACGATGAAAACGGCGGGTCTTTTTGTCGAAACCGTCTGCCGGCAGGCTTGCTGCGGGGGCGAGGCGCCGTGCGGGGACAGCTTTTTGCAGCGGCAGTTCCCGGCGTTGGGCCGGACGGTGCTGGTGCTTTCGGACGGGATGGGGCACGGGGTCAAAGCGCACTTGCTGTCGATGCTGACAGCTTCGGTCTTTTTGGGCATGGCGGGAGCGCCGCAGTCGATCGAGGAGACGGCCCGGATGGTGATGCGGACGCTGCCGGTGTGCCGCGTGCGGAAACTCAGCTATTCGACCTTCACGCTCGTGGATATCGACCACCGGAGCGGATTGGTGCGTCTGATCGAGTATGACAATCCGCAGGTTTTTGTCTTTCGTGGGGGTGCGCTGCTGCCGGTCGGGCGGGAGGCCCATCCGTATGCCGACCGGCAGACGGGGCGGTCGCAGACTCTCTATACGAGCAGTTTCACGATGCGCTGCGGCGACCGGATCGTGCTGCTGACGGACGGCGTAACGCAGAGCGGCTTGGGGACGGACCGCTATCCGTTCGGCTGGGGGCGGCAGGCGGTGGGGGAGTATCTGGGCGAACTGTTGAGGGAAAATCCGGAAATCGCTCCGCGGGAGATGGCGCAAAATGTTCTGGATCGGGCGGTGGAGAACGACGGGGAGCGGCCGCACGATGACATTACGTGTGTGGCGGTGCATGTGCGGGAGCCGCGGCGGGCGATGCTTTGTTCCTGTCCGCCGTCGCTGACGGCGGATATTGCGGAACTGGCGGACCGCATCCGGAATTTCGAGGGGCGTAAGGTGGTCTGCGGACATTTGTTGGCGCAACAGATTGCGGGGTACTGGGGACGTGAGTTGAGGCGCCGGCTCACTTCGACCGATCCGGAACTGCCGCCGGAGTGGGAGATCGAGGGGCTGGACTTGGTTACGGAGGGGCTGCTGACGCTGAGCAAGGTGCTGGAAATCTTGGAAAACCGGACCGAAAAACCGATCCGGGGACGGGGACCGGCTTACCATATCTGCGACCTGCTGTTGGCGTCGGATCGGATCGAATTGGTGGTGGGGATGCGCCGGAGCAATACGGCTGCAGCGGATACGGAAACGCTGATTTTGCGGCGCAAGGTGCTGGGGGCGATTGCCCGGGTATTGGAAACGCGCTTTGCGAAACAGGTCTTCTTGACCTATTTGTAGCTTCTGCGACTCTTTGGGGCGGGTGGCTGTCTCCTTGGCGGGAGGGACGCACAGGCTCTTGTTCCGGCCGTCGTTACCCCTCTTTCATATCTCTCCCATTCGCCGCAGTTCCGTCTCGCAGGCCTCTAATTCCCGGAAAAAAGCCTCGCCGAAGCGCCGGACGATCGGCTCCCGCAACATGCTGTAGAGCGGTTCGCCCCGCTGCCGTCCCAAAGCCTCTGCGGCCCGACAGACCTCCCACCGGTGGTACTGCAACCCTGTCATCCCGTTCGACAGCGAGACCAACCGGATCGGGTACAGGTGGCATGAGACCGGTTTTCGAAACGGGGTCCGCCCCTCGCTCCACGCCTTTTCGATCGCGCACCACGTGATGCCCTTTTCGCAGATGGCATAGGCACACTCTGCACCCGCGACCAACGGCGTCGTCAAATCCCCCTCCTCATCGACGACAGCCACCCCTTGCATCTCCACCGCCTCTTTGCCGGCCGGGGTCATATACGGGGCGTAATGTTTCCACTCGCTCTCCAACAACGCAATCTCCTCCTCGTCTAACGGCGCGCCGGCATTGCCCTCCACGCAGCATTCGCCCCGGCAAGCCTGCAAATCGCATGCGAACCGGGCCGTAAACAAGTCGAGGCTGATGATTTTGTCGTCTATCTGTATCATGCGGGGCGGTGCCTTTTCGGATGAGTGGATGTAAAGATAATATTTTTTCTACCTTTGTTTCCGTCTAATCAAGCCGAACCGGAGAAGAATCATGTTGCAGCGTATCCAGACTCTCTATTTGTTGATTGTGGCGGCTTTGCTCGCCGTACTCTTTTTCCCGAACTATGCGACCGTGAAAATCGGGCCGGTGCTGCCGGTCGGCGTCCATGAAACGGTGGGGGCCGACAGTACGATTACCCGGTTGATTGTGGCCGAGGACGGGGAAGAGGAGATCGCGTTCAACCTTTGGGGAATCTACCAAAACGGACACAAAGCGGTGGGAACGGCCTACATGGCGGCATTGGTGATGCTGGCTTTGGCCGTGGCGTTCGTAACGATCTTTCTCTATCGCAAACGTTGGCTCCAGGTGCGGCTCTGTTTCGTGCTGGCGGTCTTGTTAGTGGGGATCGAGGCCTTTATCGTCCTGTATATTTATCATCTGAATGCCGCCGGGACGGATAGCTGGGCGATCGACTATTCGGTTGCGGATGTTTTGCCGGTTGTGGCGTTGGTTTTCGTCTATCTCGCCTACCGGGGCATTGCGAAAGACATTGCGTTGGTGAAGTCGCTCGACCGGATCCGGTAGACGGGCGCATGGGGGTGAAATAGGGTTCGGCCGGTTCGGACAGATGTCCGAACCGGCCGAACGCATACTCGACGCCAACCTATTTTCTCCTCTTTTTGGACAGGATGGAGGCGAGCCATAACAAAATGATAGAGCCGACCAAAGCGGTGATCAAACTCCCGAACCGGTTGGCAGGCTCTATGCCGAACCAACTGAAGATCCAGCCGCCGAGCAGACCGCCGACGATCCCGATGAGGAGGTTCAGAAACAGACCCGATCCCCGTCCTTTCATAATCAGACTGCCGAGCCATCCGGCAGCCAGTCCGATCAAAATAAACCACAGCAGATACATAAGGCGTTTAATTTTTTAGGGTGAAACATTTTTTCGGTTTTCTGTTCTGTCTATAGAACAATAACCGTGCCAAACCTTTGACACGGTTATTCCATAGTTGTCGCGAAATGAAAGTGGGGGGCAAGCGCCGTGTATCCGACGGATCAATCCCCCACACCGGTATTCTGCTCGATAACGGTGTTCCAGTCCAAGATGGAGATAAAAATCTTGTCGATCGCGATTTCGATATAAATCGGCAGGAGCACCTCCTGCGTACTCGACGGGTCGATCCCGCACGCCGACGGAATCACTGCTATCCGCGCGATCTCGCTGCCTGCTTTTTCCAATACTAATTGGACTCCTTGATCGTCGCCGAAACGGGGCATCGTAAACTCCGCTGTCCGCCGCCCCGCCTCCGTATCGGTCGTGAGTTCCGGCGAAAAACTGCACGTATGCCCGGCTCCCGAAACCCGAACCGTCCCTTCGCCGTCCACCGCATCGGGCACCGATACCAAACGGGCTGAATAATCGCCCACCGGGGTCGTGTCATCCTCGTCTTTTTGCAGGGTCAGTTCGACTTGATAATACCTCGGCACCATGCCCGGCTTCACCTGTGCCGGCGGTCCCCGGCGGACGGTGGCCGATGCGGTTCCGTGGTACAGGGCATCCGAATGATCATACTCCGGTGTCGGATCGAGCAGGACGGCCAGATCGTTCAAGGTCGAGACTCCTTTCTCCAATTTGGCCAACTGCGACTGGTCCAGATTGGCATAGCAGACCACCCGGTAATCCCCTTCGGGAACCCCTGCCAGCAGGGTATCCACCTTTCCTTCCCCGGCTTTCGTTGCGGCCTGCCGCAGCGACGGGTGCAACAACTGCAGACTGTCGACAAACACGCCCTGCGGATTGTATGCGAGCACGTGGAGGGTCTCGATCCGGTCTCCTTCCGGAAACTCGAGCAACAGGGTCGGCTTCGGGTTGATTTCCACGTTGACTTTCTCGGTCAGGGTACACCCCGCCAACCCGGCTGCCAGCAGAAACGCGATCCCTGTATGTATGATCTTGTTCATCATTCGTGCGTTGTTTCTGTTTCTTTATGCAGATAGGGCGACATCTCCGGGTCCAGATTGGCCCGGTATTCCAGCAGTTCGTCCAATTCGCAGGCCCGGCGGAAGCAGGCTTCGCCTAATTTCCACTCGCCTAATCGCGAACAAACGATCGCCCGCAGGTATTCGACTTGTGCCGACGATGGCAGTTCGAACAAGATGTCCCGTGCCGCCTGGTTGAATCCGCGCGAGAGCAATGCCACTGCTGTGTTCTGGTCGCGGTAAGGGGTCAAGATCTGTGCCGCTTCGACGTAGTGCCGTCTGCGCAGCAGATCGACTCCCCGCTGATAGAGCGTGTCGACGACTGTCGTGTGGATGGTGTCTTTCAACATGCCGACCCGACGCAGGTTGTACTTAAAATCGACGACTCTCAGGTGCGGATAAATCTCCTGTCGGATGTATTTGTAATCTTTCCCGAACTGTTTGCGGATCGCGGCTTCGCGTTCGTCCGGATCGGCGATCCGGTCGACTAACCGGATGATCTCTTCCCGGTGCTCGATCGCTTCGTCGCGCAATACCTCTTTCCGGAAATCCGTCCAGTTCTCGCTTTCCCAGCGCACCGTCAGCAGGGTGTCCAGCTCCGGAAAATCGTATTCGTGTCGCAAATAGTTGCTCAGGGCATAAGCCCGCTCGCGTGCTAACCGGGTGTTGTGCCTGTAACTCCCTTCGGGCGACGATGCGGCGGTCAGCACGATGCTGTCGACATAAAATTCGTGCTGGTACAACAGGGTGTGCATCAACTCGCGTATCTGCTCCAGATTCCGCGCGTTGTTCCCCAGCGAGTCCATGATCTTGGTGTTGTTGACCTTGAATGTCAGGTAGTTCCGGTCGTTCACCACGGCGTATTTCTCGATGATTTTCTGCATGTAGCGCGTAATCGGCTGCACGAAGGTGAGCATCGAGCTGATGTTGAACTGCAGGGTGTCGTTGGCCGGCACGATATAGGAACTGCCGTCCAAGGCGTTGACTTTTCCGTTCAAAGAGATGAACAGTTGTTTGTCGTCTTCTTCGACTTTGACGTCCTGTGTATAGTAGTAGGTGATCTTCTCCTTGTCGTTCAGGATGGAGTCGAAGCGGCTTCGGTCCAGATAAGGGAACTGCACGAACCGGTGGAATGCCTCTTTGAGGCGTGCCGTATCGGCCGCACTCAGCTCTCCGTGCCGTCTCCGCACCAATTTATAGCGAAATTTCGAATAGCGCCAATAGTTTCTCTCCTGTATCTTGCTGAACAGACCGCCGCGTACCTGCAAGGGTTCCAGTTCGATGTTTTCGCCGCGCCGGTGCATCACGGGGGTGATCGTAAAGCTCTGTACGTTCCCCTGCAATTCGCGGGGCATGGTGATCAGAAAGTCGAGCTGTATCTTCCCGTCGCGCTCGGCGAGCATCCGGGCTTTGGCTACGACGCGGACTTCCTGCGCCTTGAGCAAGGCGACGGCTTCGCCGTCGTCGTCGATGACCATCGATTTGCGGTTGCTGACAAAGATCGACGAACTGCTGCTGTCTCCGCGCATTTCGACGATCGAACTGTCGACGGGCTGCTGGGACTGTTGCATCTGGTCGCGCACCTGTTTCGGGGTGTGGGCCACGATACTGGTATATTGGTGCCGTTCGAGACGCCCCGTTACGGCGCAGCGGCTCAGCAAAAAGCCGGTCGCCAGAAAAACGGAGAGCAGAACCAAAAATGTACGTTTCATGCCGTTATGCAATGTCGGCCGGAAGATGAACGCTCTGTGTCGCATCCCCCCTCCGCCGGATCAGAATAGGTATACGAAACTGACGTCTGCCTTGGTCGGTGCGACGGTCAGGCGTTTCGAGTGGTAAATGTATTCGTCTTCGGTGTAAGGTGTCGACCGGGCTCGTTTGGTGTCCTGCATATACAGCAGCCCGGCTCCAAGTTCCAGCCCGATGGTGAAGCGTTTGGAGATCAGCCAGCAGTGGCCCCAGGAGAAACCCGGACCGATCAGAAATCCTTTTCGGGTTTTGGATTTGTTTCCGATGTCGTACCAGGCGCCGCTCAGGTGCACGCCCCAGAATGTTCCGGCGTTCGGTTCGAAACGCCAGAAACGTATCCCCGGCTGCAATCCGAATCCCATCAGGGAGAGTTTTTCGGTCTTGATCGGATTGGCATACACTCCCAAGTCGAATGAGGTTTTCTGAGTGAGGGCGATGTCGCATCCGACGTTCAGTGTTCCGGTGAGCAGCAGCAGTCCGTTTCCGCGCACGGAGTAGAACTGTGCCCGCGCTGCCGGCGAGAACCCGGCCGACAGCAAAAAAATACCGAGCAATATCCGTATGATTTTTTTACGTTTCAATGCCGCTGCGAATTAAAATTAAAAGGGTGAAACCTTAATATCTTCCGTATAGAATGTTGTCGTACCGTAACGTGTCGTCAATTTGAACATGATTGTAACGCTTTGGTTTCCGTCTCCCAAAGCATTCTGAGTGAATGTTACCCGACAGCGCACCTTTTGGGTTCCCGGCTGATTGTCGGTTTTCAACATCACATAGGTAAACCCTTCGTGTTCCGACACATTCTCCAATTCGACACCTTCCATGTCGCTTTCGTCTTGCAAATGATAGACTTGGAATGTTGATACCGCATGTGCTCCCGTTGCCGAGCAGAGCAATTTGACTTCGTCGTTAAAATAATTCGAGCAGATCAATTCGACAAATGCTTCGGCTGTTTCGCCCAATTTGATTGATCCCGATCCCTCTTCAATGAAAGGTTTGGTTACATTGATTTTCAGCGACGAGACCCGAATGTCGTCCAAATTGGGGCCTCCTAACTGCAAGTGCATCCGGTAGAAGGCATTTCCCCGGAGATCGAAATTCCCTCCCTCCATGTCATCGCCGAAATAGATCGAGAAACCGTATTGGTTTTCTTCATACTTCCCGTCCAGATAGATATACGAGGCATAGTGCGGAGCGTTGAGTCCGTTTCGATCCTGCTGGGAGAAGATCCCCGCGACTGTCCCCTGCATGTTCTCCGGCCAGTAGAAAATCAACGGATCTTCTTTGGAAATACCGGTCTTTGGTATGTTTAGGAACGGATCGACATAAATGTTGAAATCTTCTTCTGCCGACGGTTTGTTCCCGTTTTCATCGAACAGTGCGAAATTGAACGGAACATATTGAGGGATAACCGAATTGAGCTCCAGTTTCCCCACGGCATCGTCGATCAGTTCATAGGAGAATGCAATTTTTGCCAGTTGTCTTTTCAACGAAATCGAAATAGGCTCTATATTCTCTTCGGTCGTTGTGTTCGATCCGACATGCTTCGCCCGTTTGATCTCCATGGTTTTATCCACGGAACTCATTAACAGGTTGGAGGCCGGTTTCAGATCGGTCTTCCGTATTTCGATGGTCAAGGCTTTGATCTCCTCTTCGGTCAGGGAGCAGAACGATTCGCCGACGGCATCGGGCTGCAACGGGTCGTGGGAGTCGCTGCATAATTTCTGTCCGGCATTGGCCACGGCATACAACCGGTATTTCCCCAGACGGATGTTGGCCAACTTGATGTGTTTGGCCATGTCGACCGACGAAAAATAGTAGTGCCGCACCTCCGGATTCTCGACCGACGGATAAAACTGATGGACGAAAAAGAGGTTGAGGTCGTTGATTTGTTTCTCCTGTTCTTCGCGGGTTTCGGCTTTGGTCTGCATGTCGTTGCAGTGCAGGATCAGCATGGCGTCGACCAAGGCCGTGTCTTCCGGCAGGAACTGGACCTCCCGGAAATCTCCTTTCCGGCAGCCGCCTGAAAAAAGTACGCCGGAAAGCAAGCCCGTACAGAGTATGAAACGACTGATATAACTCATGATTTTCTCCCACTGTTGCCCGTGCGGACAGAATCTTGCGAAAAGGGGAGCGCGAGATTCTGTCCTGCAAAGGCCCGTGAAAAATGTCGAAATGTTCGTTTGTCGGTGTATGTGCGCCGAAAAAAGCAGGGGGCGGTTAGTTCTTGTCCCCGATCGTTATATCCTGCTGTTTGACCGTTTCCCAGTCTTTGATCTCTATTTCAGCGACCACTTCGTTTTCGGTCAAACCGTTGATGTCGATGTTGACTTTGTAGTTCCCGTTCCGCTTGAACAGACCGAAGTCGTTGTCGGAGGTGTCCGTTTCGTTGCCGGCTTCACCGGAGAGCTTGATGTTGTAGGTGATCGTGCTCTGGTCTTCCGTCGTCGAACCGTCCCCGTCGAAGTCGAACAGGGCGGTCAGGACCAGTATCGGCCGTTCGTTCTCTGCACTCGGATGCTGCTCAACGCCGTTTGCATAGATGTAGAACAGGTTCTGGTACTGTTTGTTTTCCGTTACGACGAACGGGCTTTGGGTCAATTCCCCGTCCACTGTTCCGAGCGTCGACGGTTCGGATTTCGGGACGATCAATGAGGTGCTTTTCACCAGCTGCTTTAACTGGGCGTTGGTTATTTTCAGCGTGCTCCGGGAGGTGTATTTGTCTTGGAAGGTGGTCGTAACTTTCATGTCGATCGCCACTTTGGCCACGGTCCGGCGAAGCGGTACCGTAACTTTGGTCGGAATGTTCGAGCCGGCCGCCGGTGTCATTGCTGTTGCCATGCCGCTCATGATGAATCCGGTCTGGCCGTTGACATTCCGCAGCGCCGAGGTGGTTACCGAGTTGAAAACCCCGTTGTAATCGCTCAATGAACCGTAAGTCGACGAGGAGGCACCGGTGCCTTCGGTTTCTGCCAGCAAGCTCGTTCGGGTCGGTTTTTCGCCCAATCCGCTGAGATTGCAGTTGGCGATGGCGAAGAAATCGTACAATGTCTGGGCTTTCACATCCGGAATCGCGAACACGGCTTTCCCCTGTTCGATCTCGAATTCGGTGAAGGTGCGCTGGAGAATGCACGTCTCGTCGTTGTTTTCATAAACGAACACCGTGATGCTGGAGACGCCTTTCTCGAATGCTTCGGTCGATCCGTCGCCGAATACTTTCGTCGCCGGATTCCCCAAGGTAATTTCCACGGTGCTGGAAACCAGCACGGGATCGGCTTTCTTCTGGTTGCAGGAGGAGGCTGCCGCGGCTACGGCTGCGGCTGAAAAAACTGCTAAAATGGAGCGTTTCATCATGTATGTCAAAAATTTAAATTGCCGAAATGCCTAAAGCGGACGCGAAATGTCGTTATTCGCCCCGCTGATTTTCTGTCTGACAAATGTAATATATTTTTCAGTAGGTTCGACTATTTTTTTAAGGAAAATATCTGTACGGCAGTGAGGTCGGGGATGTTTTCGGGGGTGGTAAAAAGGCCCGCCGGTTTTTTTGCAAAAACCGGCGGGCCGCAAAAACAGACGCTCGAACCGACTTAAAGTTGTGTCGCGGGGTCGAGGTTCTTTCCTTCGATCTCCTTGAAATATTTGTATGTCCCTACCTTAAGTTCGGCCGTGGCATCTTCGTCGCAGACGATTATGCCGTGGGGATGCTGCTGCAGGGCGCTGATCGTCCACAGGTGGTTGACTCCCTCTTCGACTCCGTGCCGCAAGGCGCGGGCCTTGCCGTGGCCGTTGACTAAAATGAGTACTTCGTCGGCCTCCATGATGGTCCCTACGCCGACCGTCAGCGCTCTCTTCGGCACTTGGTCGATGTCGTTGTCGAAAAAGCGGGAGTTGGCGATGATCGTGTCTAAGGTCAGGGTCTTCATCCGGGTCCGCGAGGTGAGCGACGAGGCCGGTTCGTTGAATGCGATGTGGCCGTCCGGACCGATGCCTCCCATGAACAGCCGGATTCCTCCCGCGGCTTGGATCCGGGCTTCGTAAGCCGCACACTCCGCTGCGGGGTCCGCGGCATTCCCGTTCAGTATGTTCACGTTCTCCGGCCGAATGTCCACATGGCTGAAAAAGTTGCTCCACATGAAGGTGTGGTAGCTCTGGGGATGCTCTTTCGGAATGCCGCAGTATTCGTCCATGTTGAAGGTTACGACGTTCGCAAACGACACTTTTCCGGCCCGGTGGAGCGCGATTAGCTCCCGGTAGGTCCCGATGGGGGTCGAACCGGTCGGAAGGCCGAGGACGAACGGTTTGTCGGGCGTCGCGCCGAATGTATTGATCTTGTGGGCGATGTAGTTGGCTGCCCAGCGTGAAATATGGGCGTAGTCGGGTTCGATGATCAGTCGCATATCTGTCAGGTTTATACGGTTAATGCTCTTCTGTGCCGGATGCCTCGGCAGGCGGCTCTACAAATATAGGACAAGCCGGATTATTTTCCAAGAATGCGCAGGCGCCGGGGCCGGTCGTCGCGCAGAAAAAGCGACCGGTCGACCGTCAGGCGAACCTCCCGGTTGTCTTCGTCGGGCAGCAGGACGCGGTATTCGCCGACGGGGGGCAGCAGCTTGGTCGGGTCGTGCGGCGGGTCGGTCCGGATTAAGTACGGTCCGCCGAGCAGAGCGGCTGCGGTTTCCATCTCGCCGGCTTCGACTGCTGCGCGAACCGCGGTCGAGCTGATGTTTTCGTATCGGCCGAGCCGGGCGGTCTGCAATCCGCTGCGGGAGAGCACCCCGGTCGATCCGGAGCGGTCGCGGCCGAAATGGTGGTCGTCGCCCGAAAGCACGGCGACGGCTCTCAGCCGCCCTTGCAGGTAGTCTCGGGTGAATGTTTCGCTGTCGATCCGGCTGAATTCCGGGGTGAACCGGACGACGACTACGTGGTCGATGCCGGTCTCGGCCAGCAGGTCGAGCCGTTCGTCCAAGGTGCTGAGCAACCGGTTCGAACCGCGGAGCACCAATCGGGGATGGGGATCGAAGGTTACGACGACCGATTCGCTGCCTGCCTCCAATTCGTGGTGTGCGATGGCGTTGAGCCGGTCGATCAGCAGCCGGTGTCCGCGGTGGACGCCGTCGAACGATCCCACGGCGACGGCGGTTTGTCGGAAAACGGGCAGGCGGTCGAAGCCGCGGTGTACTTCCATAGCGGGTGGGGGGCGGTCAGCGGTTGTCTTTGGCGAAATAGGCGACTTTTTCGAGCCACGTGATGATGTCGTAGTCTTCGACGTAAACGCTGTCCGGAAAGTTGAGCGGGGTCGAGGTGAAGTTCAGCACGCCCCGAACTCCGGCCCGGAGGATCGGGTCGACCATCCCGGCGGCTACGGAGGAGGGGGAGCTTAGGATCACGACGCGGATGTCGTGCCGGAGTGCCGTCTCGACGAAGGTGTCCATGTGGTAGCAGGGGACGCCGGCCACGGTCCGCCCCGCTTTCTGCGGGTCGATGTCGAAAGCGGCGGTGATCCGCAACTGGGTGCGTTTGCCGTTGAAGTAGTGGGTCAGGGCCTGGGCCAGATTCCCCATCCCGATGATGCCGACGTTCAACGGGTCGGGACTGTCCAATATCGTACCGATGAAGTCGATCAGCACTTCGACGGCATAGCCTTTCTTGGTGTCGCTGCTGAAGCCGATCAACATCAGGTCGCGCCGGACCTGAACGGCGGTAATGCCGTGCATCGAGGCCAATTCGTGCGAATAGATGTGGGTGCGCCCCTGCCGCAGACATTCGAGCAGCATGCGCCGGTATTCGCTCAGGCGTTCGACGGTGCGTTCGGGTAACTTTTTCGCGGCTGTATGTGCGGCGTCGGTCATGGCGGGGCGGTAAATGGTACGGTCTTGGGCTGTTCGCGGTCCGGACCGTCGGTCGGGCGGCTTCCGGAGCGGCAAAGGTAATATTTTTTGGGTCGGCTCGCGCCGCAAAAACGGCGCCGGCTATTCGCTCATCGCCCGGTTGAGGAGGTGGATCACTTTGCTGATCTCCATGAACGAGGCGCCTTTCGCTGCGCCGAACGATCCGCCGACAACGACGACCAAGTCGTCGTTGGAGAGTTTGTGCGACCGTTCTAAAATTTGCAACATCTGATAGCTGAACCGGTCGTGGGCGATCTCGGGTTCGGCGTATTCGGCATACACGCCGTACGAGAGGGCCAACTCGCGCATCACGTGCTTGCGGTAGCAGAGGGCGTAGACGGGTTTCTCGCCCCGAAAGGCTGCGAGGTACCGTCCGGTCCGCCCCGACAGGGTGTCGATCAACACGGCTTTGACGGGCAGGTTGGTGCAGGCTCGCACGGCCGACCGGGCCAGTTGGGCCGTAATCTCGTTGTTGATGCGAACCATGTTGACGTCGATGATGGGGGCGACTTGGCGTTCGATCGCTAAGGCGATCCGGGTCATGGCCTGAACGGCTTCGACGGGATACCGGCCGCTGGCGGTCTCGCCGCTCAGCATGACGGCGTCGACGCGCTGGAAAATGGCGTTGGCTACGTCGCTCACTTCGGCGCGGGTCGGACGCGGGTTGCCGATCATCGAGTGGAGCATCTGGGTGGCGATGATCACGGGCTTTTTGCTCTCGATGCACTTCTGAACGATGTCTTTCTGGATGATGGGGATCTGCTCGGCGTTCAACTCGACGCCTAAGTCGCCGCGGGCGACCATCACGCCGTAGGTGTGGTCGAGTATCTCGTCGATGTGGTCGACGCCTTCCTGGTTCTCGATCTTCGAGATGATTTTGATCGTGCTGTGCTCGGCGTCCAGAATCTTCTGGATCTCCATCAGGTCGCCTTTGTGCCGCACGAACGAGTGGGCGATGAAGTCGAGGTTCATCCTCACGGCCCACCGGATGTATTCGGTGTCGCGCTCGGTCAGGGCGGGCAGGTGCAGGTGAACGGCGGGAATGTTGACGCTCTTGTGTCCCTTGATGGTCCCGCTGTTCTTCACGCGGGCGAACAGGGCGCCGTCGCTCTTGCCGGTGATCTCCATGGCGATGTCGCCGTCGTCGATCAGTACGTCGACGCCGACGGGAACTTCGTCGAAAACGTTCTTGTCGTTGAGGTAAATACAGGATCGGGACGAGGGCTGCTCGTTGTCGTCTGTCCCGCGCAGGGTGAGCTGGTCGCCCTCTTCGACGGGGATCCCTGCATCGTCCGTCCGGGTGGTGCGGATCTCGGGCCCTTTGGTGTCTACCAAAATGGCGATCTTCTCCGATACGGCACGGGTGTTCTCGACAATCGCGGTCGCTCCCTCGAACGAGGTGTGGGCCGAGTTGATCCGTACGACGTTCATCCCGGCTTCGTACAACGATCGAATAAAGTCTACTTCGCAATGACGATCCGATATCGTCGCTACTATCTTCGTCTTCTTTTCCATACTCTATAATAATCTGCTCGTTTTTTGCTGTTGTTTTGTTCTTTGGTGTCGGGAGGGTACTGTTCTCTTTGTGAACAAAGAGA
>JAFLSI010000028.1 GCA_022511025.1 Rikenella sp.
GGGAGCGGTCGATGCAGGAGATTGTGGACAAATACCCCGAAAATCCGACGCAGTACCTGCTGCCGATTATCACTCGACAGGACGGCACGGAGCGAAAACAATACCTCAATAAGATTCTGTTTGTCAATCGCAAACTGAAACAGGTTGCGCGGTTGGCGAAGATTTCCACGCCCTTGACTATGTATGTCAGCCGTCACAGTTGGGCGAGCATTGCCAAGTCGAAGAATGTGCCGTTGAGCGTTATCAGCGAGGGTATGGGGCATGACAATGAGGAAACGACGCGCATCTATCTTGCAGCCATACAAACAAACCAAATAGACGACGCCAACCGCCGAATATTGAAAGATTTGTAGAAGAAATTTTGTTTGGAAAATCGCGCTAACTCTTTGGTAGAGATAATCCGACAATGCAAATATACGACAGTTTTTTACATTCTGCCATTTGTCTGTAAAAAATCGTTTGGATACCGGAGATTTTTCATTCAATTGTTGTTTTGTTTGGATTTCCCAGACACAAGATTCTGTTTGTTAATAGTTTACAAAATAGACTAACTCTACCAAAGAGTTGATCTGAATGTGAACGGAAAGAATATAAAAACAGAATAGCAATGAAATCTTGTTTGATTACAAAAAGGAGCGGAGTCGCTTTGTCTATAAAATGGCTCAAAAGAGTGTGGATAATCGGTTTGTTCTTTTGTTTATTTAGTTGTTCCGGCTTTGATGATTATGACGCTTTTGCCAAGATTCACGGTACGGTAACCGACTATCAGATCGGAATCCCTTTGGATAATGCCAGTGTTACCCTTTCGCCGCTGGGTATTACCAAACAAACCGATGCAAACGGATATTACCGATTTGAAAATCTCGAACCGCAACAGTATACCATTACGGTGCAGAGAACTGGCTATCAACCCAATCGTAAAACGGTTTCGGCCATAAGCGACGAGATTCAGCAGGTCGACATACAACTCATTAGCATTCCATAGTAAATAACTGCAGAACATCATGGTTGTGATGAAACGACTTTGTTTTTTTTGCTCCGTTTTGGCGGTGGCAATGACACTTTATGCCTGTTCCAAGGACCTCGATGAGGAATCTACCGTCGGCAGCATTGCGGGGAGTGTTTCGGACCGGACGACCGGCGAACCGGTTGCAACTGTAAACGTCAGCATCGCTCCCGGCGGCAGTTCTACAGTCACAGGCAGTGACGGTACGTTCACGTTCCGCAATCTCGAGGAGGGAAGTTACACGCTGACTATAACTAAAGAGGGTTATAAACAGAACAGCCAAACCGTGTCCGTTCGTCCCGGCGATCCGACCTCGGCACATCTGCTTATCGAGCGCATTCCGGCTGTTGTTACGGCTGACCGTGACGTGTTGGACTTTGGCGATAATACCAGCACCAACACGCTGTCATTCAATATTGTCAATCCCGGATATGTGGATTTGGAGTGGGAGATTGAAAACCGTTGCGAGTGGATTACGGAGGTCAAACCCGCGAAAGGCACACTGAAATACGGTAAAACGGAAGCAATTGTTGTCGTGATTGACCGTGAACTTTTGGCATCGGGTCCCAATGAAGCTGTTATCGTTGTCCGCTCATCAAACGGTAGTTCCGATGTAAAAGTAACGGCTGTCGGCGCCGAACGTTATGTTCCGCAATTAAATACTTTGGCGGCATCTGAAATAACATCATCCTCGGCTATACTGAATGGTGAAATTACAGATGCCGGAGTACCAGCGTATACAGAACGAGGGTTTGTCTACTCTCTCAATTCAATGCCTACTTTCGACAATATGATAGCACGATTAACATCTCCCGTGACGGAAGATGCTGCATATTCTTATGCATTGAAAGATCTTACATTGGGCGAAACGTATTATGTCAGGGCCTATGCAATCAACAACATTGGTACGGCATACAGCACCAACGAAATTAACTTTACGACAGTCGCATCATCGCCCGAACTTACCGTGCAGGCAGTTACGGATATGAATGTATCAAAAACATCTGCAACGTTCAACGGCACTGTCGTTAAAGCAGGAGACCCTGCCTATTTTGAACGCGGTTTCGTGTATAGCACCGATAGTAATCCTACGGTCAACAACACAAAAGTAAAAGCCAACGGTACCGGAGAAGGTACGTTCAGCGCAAATGTCTCGGGACTGATGCTGAATCAACGCTATTATGTCCGCACTTATGCTATCCGCAAAATCAAAGATAGCGAGCAGGAGGTTTACAGTAAAGAGGAAGTCTTGTTTACCATTTCCACAACTGCTCCGCAAGTAAGTGTTCAGGCGGTCAGCAATATCAATGTAAATGCAGCAACAGCCACACTTAACGGCACGGTTGAGAATGTCGGAGACCCAGCATATACAGAGCGAGGTTTTGTATATGGTGCGACACGAAATCCGACAGTATCTGACACAAAATTAGTTGCATCCGGCACGGGCGCAGGAACATTCAGTTTAAATGTTTCTAATTTGGAGTTGAACAAGACATATTACGTCAGAGCGTATGCAACAGGTTCAACAGGAACGGTATACAGTGCATCCGATGTGAATTTTATTCTTTCGACAACGGCTCCGCAAGTTTCTATTCAGTCTGCGACAAATGTCAGCATAACGAACGGCTCGGCTACGCTTAACGGTACTGTTACGAATGCGGGTGAGCCGTCATATACCGAACGAGGTTTTGTATACGGCCTTTACAGCAATCCGACGCTCGCAGATGAACATATTGCTGTTGCAGGTAATGGAACGGGAACATTCCGTGCCAATGTGACGGGATTGTTGCTTGACCGCACCTATTATATACGAGCATATGCGACCAATGTATCCGGAACGGTATATAGTTCCGAAACCAAGATTTCGACAATGGCTATTTTGCCGGAGGTGGCAACATTGGAGATAACGGATGCCGATGTTTCAGCCGGAACGGCAACATTTAGAGGAACCGTTGTATCTGCCGGAGAACCGGGATATACCGAACGTGGATTTGCGTATAGCACGATGCCAGAACCCACAATTTATGATAATAAGATAGTAGCCAATGGTGCAGGTGTTACAGGGTCATTCAGCGTCTATACTACCGGATTGCCGACAACCGGATATTATGTTCGAGCCTATGCTACCAATCGTGGAGGCACGGTGTATGGAAAAGAAGAACATATAGATGTCGATTGGGTGGAACTCAAAACATCAGGGATAGCTGTGCAAAAGACAGATATAGAATATGGTTATTGGAGTGAAATTAATTCAATGTGTGAAACGTCTACATTAGGAGGATATAAAGATTGGCGATTACCAACAAAAGATGAGTTATTTGTTTTATATGGAAATAAGGATAGTATTGGAGGATTTTCAAGAATGAATGCAGGAAATATATGGGCGAATTATTGGAGTTCCTCATTTGAATCGCCTGGAAAAATATGTTATACTATATGGTTTGGGGATGGTAGGCTCCAATCCACATCTATAAGTAACGATAGTATGTACAATAAAGCACACGGTCGTTGTGTCCGTACTTTAAGTAAATAGTAGAAATATGAAAAAGATAGCAATAGCGATTGGTGTTTTGGCGGCGTTATTCTGTTCATGCTCTCAAGACATAACAGAAACATCGTCTGTTGGCAGCATTGCCGGCAGCGTTTCCGACCGCACGACGGGCGAGCCGGTTGCAACGGTTAACGTCAGCATCTCGCCCGACGGCAGTCAAACCGTGACCGGAAGTGACGGTTCGTTCTCGTTTGTAAATCTCAAACCGGGTGATTATACTTTGTCGATACGAAAAGAGGGCTACACGCCCAATACGGTAAATGCTACGGTCAAAGCAGAAATTCCCACCTCAGTACACATGACCATAGACCGCATACCTGCATCAATTACGGCGGACAAAACTTTGCTGGATTTCGGCGAGAGCTTGACAACGCTTTCGTTCACAATCGTGAACTCTGGATACACAGATTTGGCATACAGAGTAGAAACAGGAGGATGCGAGTGGCTATCAACTGACCCCGAAGTGGATATACTCGGCTATGGCAAAACGGCAACAATAGTAGCGACCATAGACCGTAGCAGGCTGCCGGCCGGAGACAATGAGGCCAATATCGTTGTGCGCTCGACGAGCGGCGACGGAAATGTAGAGGTTAAAGTCGTGGCTGTCAACAATGCAGGCGCCTCTGTAAATACGCTAAATGTTACGAATGTCGCAAACACGACAGCAACTCTTAACGGCGAAATAATAAATCCGGGCCAACCGTCATATACTGAACGGGGATTCGTGTACGATACGCAATCTACGCCTACGATATCGGCATGCATAAATAAATTGTCGGCTCCGGTAACCTCCGATAAAAAGTTTTCAAGCAATATAGATGGATTGTTGCCTACACAAACCTATTTTGTGCGGTCGTACATTATTCAGAACGGCTCGACAATATACGGCAACATAGTGTCATTCACGACATCGCAGCAGCCAACAACGCTCTCAACGTCGGCGGTTACCCAGATTGGCGCCTCTACAGCTACATTCAATGCCTCTGTACTGGATATTGGGGCTCCGGCCTATTCTGAGAAAGGTTTTTGCTATTCTAAAGGAAGTACACCAACTATTGCAGACAATCGCAAATCGGTTAGCGGTTTCGGAGCAGGTGATTTCTCACTGCCGGTAACGAATTTGGATTATCCGGTTACATATTACGTACGCGCGTATGTTATTCAAGTTGGAGAAACCGTCTACGGCAATATTGTCTCGTTCAAGACTAACACCTCGCCGGTTGTGGTAAATACCTATGCAGCAACAGAAATAACATCATCTTCAGCCGTTTTAAATGGTTCTATCTCCCAAGTTGGGAGTCCTGCTTATACCGAAAAAGGTTTCTGCATATCGACCGGATACTATTCGCCAACAATTGAGGACACTAAGGTAATTGTCGCAGGAACCGGTGAGGGTAATTTTTCATCAAAAATAAGTAATCTGGAATATAATACACGATATCAATTCAGAGCTTATGCAATCCAAGACGGGGCGGTTGTATATGGTAATACTTTGGATTTCTCTACTGCATATACTCAAGCGTCTGTTTCAACATCTGATGTGAGTAATATTGGATACACAAGTGCTACGTTTAATGGCATAATAGCCGCCATTGGTGACCCTGTAATTACTGAACGTGGGTTTTGTTATACTACCAGAAATTACCCGTCTCCTACAATTTCTGACAAGGCAGTAAAAGTTTCGGGCATTGCGGCAGGGGCTTTCAAAATAGATATCCAGAATTTGGAAGAAGACACGAGATATTATGTTCGGGCTTATGTAATACAAGACGGAAATCCTATCTATGGCGAGGTAAAAAGTTTCGATACCGGATATGCTCCCATTGTCGCCACCGTTGCTGCATCATCGGTCAAGCAAGTGTCATCAACCTTTTGGCAAGCAACATTTAGAGGGGTATTTATCGATGGCAATCCGACTATAACTGATTGGGGATTTATTTACGGAACGACAGCCAATCCCACCGTCAATACAGGAACAGTTATTCCAAAGCCAACTACTGTGAAGCAAACGAAATACAACCAAGATTACGGTTCTTACATAACATACTACGCTATTGAAAAAACAATTACAACGCTGATACCTTATCGCACCTATTACTATCGTGCTTATGTCAAAACGAGTTTAGGGTATATCTATGGTGAGACAGAGGTGTTCACAACATATTGACACGAATACAAAGCAACAAACTTAAAAAACTCAAACAAGAATGACAAAGATTTTATTTAGCCTATTGCTATCCGTATTGTATTTAAGTTGCTCCAAAGATATGGACGATACGGAAGGTACTGCAACTCTTTTCGGAGTTGTTTCTGATTTTGAAACAGGAGGACCGCTAAGTAATGTATCGATTGATTTACGAGAGGGATTGGCATGGGATTGCTTGGGAGCTACAGTTGGAAGAACAATGACTGGCAATGATGGATTCTTTCAGATTAAAGGAATCGACCCTGATAAGTCTTATTTTATTATATTTCAGAGAAAAAACTATTATCAAATAGGGCAACGTATTCGTTTGGCAGCGAATAAAAAAACAGAACTCAACATTTCGATGTCGAAATGATAATCTTTTTAACATTTACACTAAAACCTTAATTAACCATGAAAAAGATCTTTTTAATGGCAGTTGCGACTGCCGTATTGTTCGCTTCGTGCGGAACTGCAAAAAAAACGGTATCGACCGATTATAGGCATCAACTGCAACTCTCCCAACAGCAGGAACAGCTGCAGTATGTTCAGCAACGCCCGGCCCGGACGATGAGAACATTAGAGCCTTGTATTGAATTGGCTCAAGAAGATTCCGAAAACTGGAGAGCATACGGTACGGCTACATCGTATGTTGAAAAGGCGGCGTTGAATGAAGCTCAGCGTGATGCACGGAATCAATTGGCCCAAATGATGAAAGTTGCAGTGGAAGGAGCTGCGCAAGATTATGAAATGAATGCGCAACAGAACCTCAAAGGCTCGGCCGAAACTCTTGGCGAAGCTGTTATGACACAGTTTGTAAATCAAGAGATCACAAATACCAAGACCATAAAGACGTCTATATATGATTTGGCTGACGGTAGCGTGCAAGTATATGTTTGCATAGAAATGCGTACCGGCAAAGAAGATTTTAACAAAAAACTCGACAATACGCTGGATCGCGAAGGTATTATCGGAATTCAGTATGACCGGGACCGATTTATTCAGAAAATGTCGGCAGGTCTTGAAGAATATAAGAAGAAGAATCAGCAGTAGCCGTTATGATGTGCAAAACGTTTGTATTGCCGGTGTTGATGCTGCCGTTGTTTATAATAACGGCAGCATCGGCTCAAAATGTTTCGTCGGACAAGATAAAACCCCAATGGTTGCATAAACAACCTGAGCCGACTAATGCGTCTTTCAGATACGAAATCATATCTTCCACCGCCTCTTCATTGGATGCAGCCCGCAAGCAATGTCTTGCAGAATTGATTTCATCTTCCGGTCTGACGCATGGAGTGATTGTTACGTCAGATTATCGGTCGACAGAAAAAATGTCCCAAGTATGGAATGATGGAAAACTGACCGAGCAAATTGAGATTGGATCGGAAAATGAGTACCATGCCAAAAGCGATGAGACCAAACTCTTTGTTGAAACTATCGATGAATACTGGACTCGCGATAATTCGGGAACTTTTTACTTGAACAAATTATATGCCAAGTCTGAGTTGGGGATCGCCCCTTTATTCGACAATGTGGAGTTGACAACCAAGTACGGCGCTCATGGATTGTGGCGTTCGGCAATTGTGCCGGGCTGGGGACAGTTTCACAAAGGTTCGAATCTCAAAGGCGGGTTGATCCTCGGTGGTACGGCAGCTTTGGTTGCCGGTATTGTCTTTACGGAGAGTCAGCGGTCGGACTATGTTCGTAAAATCTCGAAGACACATGATGCCGGTATCAAACGGGCTTACTCCACTAAACGAGACCATTTTGCGACAGCTCGTAATATTTGTGTCGGAGCCGCTGCAGTACTCTATGTCTATAACCTAATCGATGCGGTTGTTGCTCCCGGAGCCCGAAGAGTACTTGTCAGACAACGGGCGAACGGGAATACCTATGCAGTATTGCCGACTCTGTCGACAAATGGGATTCCGGCTATGATGGCGGCGATAACTTTCTGATGCATCGACAAGGATCTGGCTATATAACTTTTGTTAAATGCAGAATTGGGCGATGCGCTTTGGGGAGTTGAGATGACCGACAGGAATGCGAGTGTTTTTCAGTTTTAATCAGTGATCCAATGAATATACATATATTCATGTAGCGAGAAGATGTTTTCATGTTCTTGTCGGTCTTTCGACTATCGTAAGTTGTATTATGGTCTGTCTCACGGTTTCCACATTGATTCATCTTACGATTGAGGTTGCTCCAATTGTGGAAAAATTTCAAAAGGATTCCCTGTCGATCATTACGATCATTCGCGAGCCGGTAATTCCATTGCAGTCGGAAATTTCGGATGGCAGTGAAAAGGCCAAACGACAGGAGCCTGCACTCCAAATTTCTGTTTTGGATGAATACCCGCCTGAAGATACCTCCAAACATTTGACAAGAAGGCAGATAGATCAAATTAGAGCAGATCGGGATAGATTCTGGTGGCGTGTGAAGCAACAAATGAAACAGTAAACAATAACGGGAAAAGTTTACCGTGAACTTACTCCAAGACTCGCGTGTCCTCGCAATGATTGGATAGCGACAAAGGAAATGTATCTCGATGAGATACAGATTAATCGTTCATGACCATGAATCAATTCGTAAAAGGCCTCTTTGGAGGAGGATTGTTGTGCTGTACAGTACTAGGGGCAACTGCCCAATCGTTCGAGGAGTACAAACAACAGAAAATCAAAGATTTCAATCAATACAAAATGCAGCGGGAGCGCGAGTTCAAGGAATATCGCGACCGGATTAATGCCGAGTTTGCGGAGTATATGCGTCAGGCATGGCCCCAATACAAGTCGAAACCTGCCGAGCCGGTACCCGATCTGCCCGAACCCCCTGCACCGATTGTCAAAGACCCTGATACGCCCCCTTCGAACGATCCCGTGCCGTTCGACGAGGTTACCCCTATTCCCGAGCCTGTCGAACCTCCGCAACCTGTTGTCCCCTTGCCGGAACCCCTCGTTCCGGTCCGACCGACATTCGTATTCACATTCTACGGACAGCAATGCGAAATCCCGCTTGAAAACAAACATCGGTTTGCTCTGACAGGAGCGACGGAAAACAGCGTGGCTGACGGTTGGGTAGTTCTTTCGTCGGACGAATATCTACCCGTTTTGTCGCAGTGTCTCGACTATCGGGATAAACTGTGTCTGTGCGATTGGGGCTATGTACGGTTTATCGAGCAAATGACAACGGCATTTTTTTCGTCTGCCCAACTCAACGAAGCCCGGTTGATGCAGATGTATATCCTCGTTCAATCCGGCTACAAAGTGCGCATTGCCCGTGCCGGAGAGAAACTGATCTTGCTGATTCCGTCGCAACAGATGTTGTATGGTCATAATTATTTTACTATTGACGGAGATAGATATTTTGTCATAGATAAATCTGCCAATTTTGCATCAATGAAGATTTATACACATTCCTATCCGAAAGAAAAATATTTATCGCTCAGCGTTCCTGTACCGCCAAAGTTGCCGATCGCGCCGACAAATCCTCGCTTTATACGATCGAAACACAATTCGGAGTTGGCATTAAATATACGAGTCAATAAGAATTTAATTGATTTTTATGACGATTGTATTGTGAATGATTATTGGAATCTTTATTCCGCAGCTTCACTTAGTGATTATGCGAAAGAGCAGTTGTATCCCGTTTTGCGAGGGTCTATCGCCGGAAAAAGCAAGCATGCGGCGGCAAACATCTTGCTGCATTTCGTTCAGACGGCATTGGAGTATGCGACCGATGACGAGCAGTTCGGATACGAACGACCGTTGTTTGCCGACGAGACATTGTTCTATCCCTATTCCGATTGTGAGGACAGAGCCATTCTTTATTCGATTCTGGTACGTGAATTGTTGGGACTGGATGTGGTATTGCTTCATTATCCCGGACATTTGGCAACGGCGGTATGTTTCGATACGGAGGTGCAGGGCGATTATTTGCAGGTAGACGGTCTGCGTTACACCGTCTGCGATCCCACCTACATCAATGCCGATGTCGGACAAGCCATGCCGCAATATAAACAAACGGCAGCCCGTGTAATCAGAACGAAATGATATGCGGGTGTGAGATGGTTCTCATTTCGGAGGCCGAGAATCTATTCTTTTGCTTTTCGCCTCAGTTCGAACCGGTGGCCGATGCAGGAGGGCCAGTCCGACTCGACATGCGAAACGTAGATCAGCGACTTGCCCCGTCGGCTGCAAAAAGCATCCACGATCGTCCGGACCCGCGTCCGGTTCGCCTCGTCCAATCCGTTCAGCGGTTCGTCCAAAATCAGCAGGTCCGGATCCTTGACGAACGCCCGAGCCAGCAGCGCTAACCGCTGCTCCCCGCTCGACAGCTGCAAAAACGGCCGCTCCGCCACGGCACCGATCCTGAACGCCTCCATCCACGCCACGGCCGAAGCCAGCTGTGCCCCCGTCGGCTTCTCGTACAACCCCAACGAGTCGAAATAACCCGACGCCACGATATTCACCGCCGGAATCGGTTTCAGGAACGAACGGTGCATCTCCGAACTCACATAACCGATCCTGCGTTTGATCTCCCAGATGCTCTCCCCCGTTCCGCGCCGCCGGCCGAACAGCGCGATCTCCTGGGCATATGCCTGCGGATTGTCCGCACTGATCAGGCTCAGCAGCGTCGACTTTCCCGCCCCGTTCGGACCCGACAAGGCCCAGCATTCGCCGTTGCGGATCGTCCAGTCGATCGACTCCAGAATCGTCCGGTCGCCGTAGCGCACCGTTACCCCGCAGAGCTGCACCGCCTCCGCGCACGCCGGCGGCTCCCGTTCCGCAGCCGGCAGGGTGATGGTGGGAAGAACCGGACCCGGCTGCCGCCGAAAAGCACCGGCCGGTATCTTCGGTCCCAACCGTCTATCCTCGATCCGGTACACGTGGGTAATGAATGGCGGCATATCCGTCTCGTCCGCCGAAACGAGAATCAGTTGAAGCCCCTCCACCGCAGTCAGCCGGGCCAACAGCTCGTGCAGCAGCTGCCGGGCTTCGGCATCCAATCCGATGAAAGGGTTGTCGACCACTAACACGCGGGCCTGCGTCAGCAGCATGCGGACGATCTGGAATTTCCGCAACTCGCCGCTCGACAGCATCACGACAGGCTTGTCCAACAGAGGCCGGAGGGACAGCCGGTCGTACAGTTCGTCCCGCAGAGCCGGCTCGCGGCATTCGATCCGGTCGAGCAGCTCGCCGACACGCGGAGCATGCTCGTTGTCGCAGGAGTTCCACCGCTGTTGATAGTAGTATTCACCGTCCTCGGCGCGGTTGTAGGTCTCGTGAAAAGCGATGTACCGCACGCCGCCGGCGGTCCGGCTGCCGGTCGGAAAGCCGTACTCCAACCGGCCGCTCCGCAAGGGGCGCCGGCCCAGCAGGGTCTCGACAAGGAGGGTCTTGCCGCTGCCGTTCGCGCCGACGAGGGCGATGTGCTCGCCCCTCAGCAGTTCGAAATCTAACGGAGCGGCAAACCGGTAACCGGCATCGCCCAACTCGCCCCGCTCGATCCGGAGGGTCGCTCGTTCCATAAGTTCTTAGGTAGAATCGGACTCAAATGTACGCAATTCCGATTATTCTCCTTACATTTGTCTGACTCCGGGGACACTCCTCAGCAAGTTGCAATGCGCAGAATGCGCAGTTAAAAAGATACGGTATTCTCCCATTTTCAAAAACAAACGAACTTATGTTAGGAATATTCGCACAATTGCCGACCGATCCGGCCGTGCTGGCCAAAGCCGACAGCGTCAAGACCACTTTTGCCGAGAAACTCAGCGCCCTGTCCGAGATGTCGCTCGAAGATCTGGTCAAAACCCTCACCAACGGGATCATCAGCGTATCGTTGAAGATTTTGATCGCCCTGTTGATCTTCTGGGTCGGCCGGTGGCTGATCCGCCGCATCCGGAAGGTGCTGGAGCGCATCATGATCAAACGCAATGTCGATATTTCGCTGCGGGCGTTTTTGATGAGTTTGGTGAAGATCACCCTGATGCTCTTTTTGATTATCATCATCATCGGCATACTGGGGATTGACACCACTTCGTTCATCGCCCTGTTCGCATCGGCCGGTCTGGCGATCGGTATGGCGTTGAGCGGGACCCTGCAAAACTTTGCCGGCGGGGTGATGATCCTGCTGTTCCGGCCGTTCCGGGTGGGCGACTTCATCGAGGCGCAGGGGCAGACCGGGACCGTCAAGGAGATTCAGTTGATCCACACGGTGCTCAATACGGTGGACAACAAGATGATCTTGCTGCCGAACGGTCCGGTGTCGACGGGAATCATCAACAATTACTCGCGGGAGCAGCGGCGGCGGGTGGACTGGACGTTCGGGATCGCTTACGGCCAAGATTACGATGCGGCGCGGGCGACGATTGCGGAGTTGCTGGCGGCGGACGACCGGGTGGCGACCGATCCGGCACCGTTCATCGCGCTGGCGGAGTTGGCGGACAGTTCGGTGAACCTGACCGTGCGGGCGTGGGTGGACTCGTCGGCCTACTGGGAGGTCTATTTCGACGTGAACGAACGGGTCTACAAGGCCTTCTCGCAGCGCGGGGTGAACATTCCGTTCCCGCAGATGGATGTGCATCTGTACAAAGGGGAGTAGGAGCGAAGACGAGACGGGGGCAAAACAAAAAAAAGATCATGGCATTTCCTGCCATGATCTTTTTTGTTTACTGCCGAAACGGCTATTTCGTCAGATTCGGCTCGTCGGTCTGCGTAATGAGGTAACTTTGAGAAGCGCTCTTCGGCTCGTCGTCGACTAACTTGGTTACCGTAAAAGTCAAGGTGAACTGACGGGTGGAACTTCCCGGAGCGACCGTAACCGTCAGATCGTCGAGATTGCCCGTCCCGCTTGCTTTGCTGAACGTAACCTGATCGGTCAAGTTTCCGTCTTCGTCGGCAGCCGTTGCCGTCCAGTCGCCGTTCGCAGCGATCGAGAAGTGCACTTCGCCGCCGCTGAGACTTACGATGTCCGACGGAGAGAGCAGTTTTACTTCGATGCTGGGCCGGGTCTGGCATGCAACCAAGATCCCTGCGGTCAGCGCAACGGCCGACAGCGTGATTTTTTTCCAAAGGCTGTTAATTTTCATACGATTAAATTTTAGGTAAATAAAATGGTTCCATTACAAAGTTAATCATTTTTTGCAAAAAAACAACTCGCCGGGGATATGATTCGAAAAATCGCAGCAAAAAATCCCGCTGACGCTCCGGGCAGGCTGGTTTTGCAACTTGGGGCGGAATCGTTCGTCGGGTTTCGTCCCGATTGTCGGGAAAGAACCGCCGAATGCCGAAAAATCGTATCTTTCCGGCATGGAATGGCTGCTCGATTTAGGATATTTCGGTCTGTTTGCCGGGTCGCTGCTTGCCGCCACCATTCTGCCCTTCAGTTCCGACTTTCTGCTGCTCGGCATGCTGGCCGCGGGGGCGGACCCTGTGCTGACCGTCGCCGTCGCCTCGCTCGGCAACTGGGCCGGAGGCATGATCTCCTACGGAATGGGGCGCAGCGGACGCTGGGAGTGGATCGAACGGTGGTTCAAAGTCCGGCGCGAGACCCTCGAACGGCAAAAAGCCCGCATCGACCGCTGGGGAGCCTGGCTGGCTTTCCTGTCGTGGCTGCCGTTGGTAGGCGATCTGTTCGCTTTGGCTTTGGGATTCTACAAAGTGAGCCTCTGGCGGGTCGCTCTTTTCATGCTGATCGGAAAAACCGCCCGGTTCGTCGGGTGGGCCGTGGCGGTGGAGTGGATCCGGCCGCTGTTTGCGTAACCTCCGGTTTTTTCTTAATTTTGTATATTTGGAACCGAATCGTTTACATGCTTTAACAAAATCATAACCCAACATGGCAACAACGGCAGACATCAAAATCGGGATGTGCATCGAGTTTAACGGCAAAACATGCCAGATCGTCGACTTCCAACACGTCAAACCGGGCAAGGGGCCGGCATTCGTCCGCACGAAACTCAAAAACCTCGAAAACGGCCGGACGCTCGACAATACCTTTACGGCCGGGGCGCCGATCGAACCGGTGCGGGTCGAACGGCGGCCGTATCAGTTCCTGTACGAGGACGATATGGGGGCCAACTTCATGCACACGGAGACTTTCGAACAGATCGTGATCGACAAAAAACTGATCGACAACGCCGACTTGATGAAAGAGGGCGAGATTGTGGAGGTTATGTTCCGCACGGACAACGAACAGGTGCTCTCGGCGGAACTTCCGCAGTTGGTCGAAATGGAGGTTACCTATACGGAGCCGGGTCTGAAGGGGGATACGGCATCGTCGAATGCGCTCAAACCGGCGACGGTCGAAACGGGAGCGACGATCAAGGTGCCGCTCTTTATCAATACGGGGGAGCGGATCCGGGTCGATACGCGGACGCGCGAGTATTACGAACGAATCAAATAGGGGGATAAGTTGCTGTTAGAGGCCTCATGCGTCTGCGGTGCAGACGCTGCGGGCCGATGCCACCCCCGGCGCAGAGGGCTGCAACCTCTCCTCGCTGACGCGACGGTTGCGCCTCCGCTGGCGCCGGCCGCAACGGTGGCGGCAGGTTTCGTCCCCCCCCTTGGGGTGCACAGGGATGACCGACAGGGCCGGAGGCAGCCCCAAACGGCCAAAGAACAGCGAAAAGATTCTCAGTCATGATCGAAGCAGAAAACATAACGAAACGTCGGGGAGAGACATTGGCCTTGGACCGCGTGTCGCTCCGTGTGCCGCGCGGAGCGGTGCACGGGTTGATCGGCGCCGACGGAGCCGGGAAAAGCACCCTGTTCGACATCCTCGTAACGCTGCTTCGGCCCGACAGCGGGCAGGCACGGATCGGCGGGCGGGACATAGTCGCCCGGTGGCGCGACATCCGGAAAACCGTTGGATACATGCCGGCCGCTTTCTCCCTGTACGGCGATCTCTCCGTGCGCGAGAACCTCGAATTTTTCGCCCGCATCTACCGGCAGTCCGCGACCCGTATCGTCTCGTTGGCCGGCGACGTCTGGGCGCAGCTCGAACCTTTTTCGGACCGGCCCGCCGCGAAACTCTCCGGCGGGATGAAACAGAAACTCGCCCTGTGCTGCGCCTTGATTCACGATCCGGAAGTGTTGATGCTCGACGAACCGACCACCGGCGTCGATCCGACCTCGCGGCGGGAGTTCTGGGAAGCCTTGAGGCGGTTGGCCGAAGGCGGGAAGACGATATTGGTTTCCACCTCGTACATGGACGAGGCGGCGAAATGCGACGCGATTATCCTGCTGCACCGGGGGAGGGTGCTCGATGCGCTGACGCCGGATGAAGTGGGAGAACATTATCGGGGTTCCCTGTACGAGATCGGCTCGGCCGGCGGTGCCGAGGCCGGAGGCAACGCAGCGGAGGCGCATAGGCTGGCTGTGTTGCGGGACTGGTCGCTGTGCCGCGAATGCTACACGTTCGGCGACCGGCTCCATTTGGGGCTTTCGTTGGAAGGGATTCACCCGGAGACCGTGTACGGCTATTTGCGGGCGCGGGGGATCGACACCGGGGCGGTCGAGATCCGGGAGGCGGCGCCGACCGTCGAAGACCTCTTTATTCAACTCACCTCGACCTCGTCCGCTGCTGCGGCGGACGAGGTCCATGCACACACACGGTAAGCAGTTGTAGCTATGGACGACCGGAACATCCTTGTACGCCACTTGACCCGCCGCTTCGGGACTTTCATTGCCGTAAACGACCTGACGTTCGATGTCGGGCGGGGCGAAGTGTTCGGTTTTCTGGGGGCCAACGGGGCCGGGAAAACGACTGCGATCCGGATGCTGTGCGGTCTGCTGAAACCCACGTCGGGAGAGGCGGAGGTGGCGGGATACGACGTGGCGCGGCGGCCGGAACAGGTGAAACGGCGGATCGGGTATATGAGTCAGCGGTTCTCGCTCTATCCGGACTTGACGGTGGGGGAGAACCTGCAACTCTTCGGGACGATCTACGGCCTGAAACGGACGGTGCTGCGGGAGCGGATGGCCGAGATGTACCGGACGCTGGCGATGGAGCCGCTTCGGGACCGGTTGGTCGGCGGGCTGCCGCCGGGATGGAAGCAGAAGATCGCCCTTTCGGCTGCAATGCTGCACCGGCCGGAGGTGCTCTTTTTAGACGAACCGACCGGCGGGGTCGATCCGCTGGAACGGCGCCGCTTCTGGGAACTGATTCTCGGTGCTGCGGCGGACAACGGAACGACGGTCTTGGTTACGACCCATTATTTGGACGAGGCTTTGTACTGCAACCGGACGCTGATCATGGCGGACGGCGAGATGAAGGCGCTGGATCGGCCGCGGCTCCTGATGCAGATGCACGGGGCGGAGAACATGGACGATCTGTTTGAAAAACTCACCCGGCAGCGGAACAACGACGGAAAGGAGGCCGCGGAGCTATGATGAACCGGATACGATACAGCAGTTTTCTGAGTTTTGCGGGGAAGGAGTGGCGCCACATCTTGCGCGAACGGCGGACATTGGTGATGCTGTTTGCCATTCCGCTGGCGCTGGTTCTGCTCTTCGGCTATGTGATTTCGACCGATGTCGACCGTACGCCGGTGGCGGTGCTCGATGCGTCGCACGGCGACCCGCTGGCGCGGCGGCTGATGCAGAAATTGCAGGCGGCCGACCGGTTCCGGATCGTGGACGAGATTCGGCGGGAGGCGGATATCGATGCGACGTTCAAAAAGGGGGCGATCCGGATGGCGATCGTCATTCCGGCGTCGTTCGGGGCCGATGCGGTCCGCGAGGGGGGGGCGGAGGTGCAGTTGGTGGTCGATGCGTCGGACCTGAATATCGCAACGACGGTTCTGAGCTATGCGACGGGGATCGTGGCGGAACTCAATGCCGAACTCGGTGCCTCGGCGGGGGATGGCGCTGGGCGACCGCTGCGGACGAATGTCCGGATGATGTACAATCCGGAGCTGAAGTCGGCCTACATGTTCGTGCCGGGGGTGATTGCGATGATCGTGATGATCGTGGCGGCGATGATGACTTCCGTAACGCTGGCGAGGGAAAAGGAGACGGGCACGCTGAGGTTGCTGACGGTATCGCCGCTCAAGGCGTGGACGATCGTTCTGGGCAAGGTGGTGCCGTATTTCGTGCTGACGGCGATCAACACGGCGCTGATCATGCTGCTGGGGATGGCGGTCTTCGGAATCCCGTGCTACGGGAGCGGCTGGGGGCTGGCGCTGCTCTGCGCGTTTTTTATCTTGGCGGCGATCGGATTGGGTATCCTGATCTCGGCGTTGGTCAAAACGCAACAGTCGGCTTTGACCTCTTCGCTCCTGGGACTGCTGCTGCCGACGATGCTGCTGTCGGGGTTCATCTTCCCGATCTCCAATATGCCGGCCGTCTTGCAATGGCTCTGCCGGGTGGTGCCGGCTACGTGGCTCATCGAGGGAATCAAGGGGGTGATGTTCATGGGACGGCCGACGACTGAACTGTGGCTGCCGATAACGGTCTTGGGCGCTATGGCGGTCCTCTGGATCGGTCTGGCTCTCGGACTCTTCGCCCGACGCGATAAACCCGCTGTTTAATCGCTCGTTTTTTGCGGATTCGTTCTTTGTGCCGGGGTATGGAACCGTTCTTTTTCTGAAGAAAAAGAACCAAAAAGACTTT
>JAFLSI010000029.1 GCA_022511025.1 Rikenella sp.
CTCAAGAGAAAACCGCCCTCGGGCCGGGCAGGCCCCGCGTGCCCGCGGCGGGCAATGGGCAGCCTCTACCCCGAACAAATGCGGAGGGCGAAACTCCGTTTCGTCAACTCAGAAGCATCCACAAACAACACACCGCCCCGCATCAAAACAGCCCCGAAATCACCCCCTCCTCATCCATATCGATATGGATCGCCGCCGGTTCCTCCGGCAACCCCGGCATCCGCATGATCTCGCCCGTGATCGGCACCAAGAACCCCGCCCCCGCCGCAATCTCGATATCCCGCACCGTGATCGTAAAATTCCGCGGCCGACCCAAAAGCGCAGGATTATCCGACAGCGACTTTTGCGTTTTGGCAATGCAGACCGCCAGCCCATCCAGCCCCAACTCCGCAATCCGTTTCAGCGCCGTTTTCGCCTTTGGCGTATATTCTACTCCGTCGGCCCCGTAGATTTGTTTCGCAATCGACTCGATTTTCCGTTCCACCGGTGCATCCAACGGATAGACCGGCCGGAAATCCGGTTTTCCCTGTGCCGTCGCCTCGACCACCAACTGCGCCAGCTCCACCGTGCCCGCACCCCCTTGTCCCCAGACATCCGCCACCGCACACGCCACCCCCCGCATCGTGCAATAATCCCGGATGAACTTCAACTCCTCATCGCTGTCCGTAACGAACCGGTTGATCGCCACCACCGGCCTCAAGTTGAACGACTCCACATTTTCGATATGCTTTTGGAGATTTTCGATCCCCCGTTCCAGCGCCTCCACATTCGGCGTTTTAAGTTCCTTGAGCGGCTGTCCCCCGTGGTATTTCAGCGCCCGCACCGTCGCCACCAGAACCACCGCATTCGGCACCAGCCCCGCCGCCCGGCACTTGATATCCAAGAACTTTTCCGCCCCCAGATCGCAGCCGAATCCCGCCTCCGTAACCGTATAGTCCGTCAGCGAGAGCGACATTTCCGTCGCCAGCACCGTATTGGTTCCCTGCGCGATATTGGCGAACGGCCCCCCGTGAATGATCGCCGGCGTCCCCTCGATCGTCTGCACCAAGTTGGGTTTGATCGCATCTTTCAGCAGCGCCGCCATCGCCCCCTCCGCCTGCAAATCGCGCGCATAGACCGGTCGTTTGTCATACGTCAGCCCCACGAAGATATTGCCGAGCCGCCGTTTCAGGTCGGCGATGCCCGTCGAAAGGCACAAGATCGCCATCACCTCCGAAGCTGCCGTAATATCGAATCCCGTTTCGCGCGGCACCCCGCCCGTCGTTCCCCCTAACCCGATCACCATGTCGCGCAGCGCCCGGTCGTTCATGTCCATGACCCGTTTCCAGGCGATCGTCCTCGGATCCAGCCCCAACGAGCGTGTTTTGCTCTGCAAGTTGTTGTCGATCAGCGCCGCCAACAGGTTGTGCGCCTTTTCGACCGCCGCGAAATCGCCCGTGAAGTGGAGGTTGATATCCTCCATCGGCAAGACCTGCGACAGTCCGCCTCCCGTCGCCCCCCCCTTGATACCGAAGACCGGCCCCAACGACGGTTCGCGCAACACCACGCACGACCGTTTTCCGATCCGGTTCAGCGCCTGCGACAGCCCGATCGAGACCGTCGTTTTGCCCTCTCCCGCCGGCGTCGGCGAAATGGCCGTAACGAGGATGAGCCGGGCCTCTTTTGTCCGTTTCCGGTCGATATACGACAGCGGCACCTTGGCCTTGTATTTTCCGTAAAGTTCCAGATCCTCCGGGTCGATTCCCAACTGTTTCGCCACCTCCTCAACCGGTTTCATCCGCACCGAGCGGGCGATTTCGATGTCTGTTTTCATAGTGTGCAGTTCCGATTTTCGAGTAGCCAAATATAACACCTTTTTCGTACATTCGCGATCTGAACCCGCAGAGAAAAACGCGCCATGAAAATTCACATCTTAGGTCCGGCTCATCCCTACCGGGGAGGGATCGCCAAGTTCGACGAAGTGCTGGCCTCCGCTTTCGGGCGCGACGGACACGAAGTGAAGATCGTCAGCTTCACCCGTCAGTACCCCTCGTTTCTGTTTCCGGGCCGGACGCAGTACACACAGGTCGCGCCGCCGGAGGGGTTGACCATCGAACGGCGCATCGACTCGATTGCCCCGTTGAACTGGCTGCGGGTCGGTCAGGCAGTGGCGCAGGAGAGGCCCGACCTCGTCATACCGCGTTTTTGGATGCCCTTTATGGGGCCATCGCTCGGCACGATCGCAGGGATCGTCCGCCGCCGGTCGCCCCAGACCAAAATCATCGCCCTGACAGACAACATCGTGCCGCACGAACACCGGCCGGGAGACCGGATGCTGACCGGCTATTTTCTGCGGCGCACCGACGCAACGGTCTACCTCTCCGACGAAGTGGGCCGCGAACTCGACACATTCCGCTACCGGGGACTGCGGGCCATGTCGCCCCACCCGATTTACGACACGTACGGTTCCCCGATTCCCAAAACCGAGGCCTGTGCGGCGTTAGGATTGGATCCGGCCGTGGACTACACCCTCTTCTTCGGCTTTATCCGCGACTACAAAGGGTTGGACCTGCTGCTCGAAGCGTGGGCCATGCTCCGGGCGCAGGGAAAGACACAGGGGCGGAAACTGCTGGTCGGCGGCGAATATTACGGAAACCGGGAGAAATACGAAACGTTGATTCAACGGCTCGGCTTAGCCGGCGAAGTGATCGTCCACGACCGGTATATCGAGGAGAACGAAGTGCGGAACTACTTTTGCGCATCGGATCTCGTGGTGCAGCCCTATCGGAGTGCGACACAGAGCGGCGTTACGCAAGTGGCCTACCATTTCGGCGTGCCGATGGTGGTTACGCGTGTCGGAGGGCTTCCGGAGATCGTTCCGGACGGCCGGGCAGGCTATGTGGTCGCCGTGGAACCGCAGGCGATTGCAGAGGCGGTCGCAGCTTTCTATGACCGGCCGGACCGCGGGGCGGAGTTTCGGACTCACATCGCAGCCGACCGGAGGCGCTTCGAATGGTCTGCGTTGACCGAGACCTTTTTGCGGCTGTACGGCGAACTGACGAAATAACCGGGACAGATCCGCCGGAACAAGCCACCGCGACACCCCGTTTCCAAAACAAGCAAGAAAAAAACAACAGAGACAGACCATGAGATACCTGAGATTTACCCTGATCGGTTGGGTGCTGCTGTGGGCAGGGACAGCAGGCGTTTTCGCCACCGAATTGTACGACAAGTTGATCGCCCTGCCCGGCGCAGTTTCGGTCGAAGAGTTGGACAAAGGCCTCTTCAGTGAACGGTACGCCGTGATGTTCGACCAGCCGCTCGACCACCGGCATCCGTCGAAAGGGCGATTCCGGCAGCGGTTCGTCGTGGCGCATGCCGGATTCGACCGCCCCACCGTGCTCGTTACCGAGGGGTACGGCGGAGCCAGAGCCCGGGGAGCGAAGTACCGCGAAGAGCTGTCGGCCCATTTGGAGGCGAACCAAGTGTTCGTCGAACACCGGTATTTCGGCGAATCGACCCCGAATCCGCGCAACTGGGATTACCTGAATGCCGAGCAGGCGGCAGCCGACCTGCATGCGATCCGTCAGGCGCTGGCCGGGATCTATCCGCAGAAGTGGATCGGCACGGGCGTCAGCAAAGGGGGACAGAACGCCCTGATCTACCGGATGTATTATCCGGAAGATGTCGACGTAACGGTGGCCTATGTCGGTCCGGTCTGCTTCGGCGTCGAGGACGGACGGCACGAACCGTTCCTCGACCGGGTCGGCACGGACGAAGAGCGGGCGGCGATCCGCGCGTTCCAGACCGAGGTACTCCGGCGCCGGCAGGAGCTCGTGCCGCTGTTCGACGCCTACTGCCAAGCCAAAGCGTACCGATTTCGGGCCGGTATCGAGGAGATATTCGACCTCTGCGTGCTGGAATACCCGTTTTCGATGTGGCAGTGGGGAACCCCGGTGAGTCAGATTCCCGCGCCGGACTCCCCGAACGAGAAGCTGCTCGACCACTTGACAGCCACCGTCTCGCCGAGCTATTTCGCCGTGAACGACGAACCCTCGTTCTTCGTGCAGGCACAGCGCGAATTAGGCTACTACGGCTACGACACGACCCCGTTCGAGGGGCTGCTCTCGGTCAACAGCGCCAAGCACTACCTGCCCCGGATTCTGCTGCCGGACGATGCCCGCCGGATTCGGTTCAGCAGCTCGCTGGCCCGGAAAATCGCCGCATTCTACCGGACCCATGATCCGAAAACGATCTGCATCTACGGCGAGAACGACCCGTGGAGCGCGGTGATGCTCGACCCGGCGTTTTTCGAGGGAAAAGAGAACATGAAATTAGTGGTCGAACCGGGCGGGAGCCACCGGGCGCGAATCAAGACCCAGAGCGAGGAGATGCAGAACCGGATCTGGAAGACGATCGAGGGTTGGATTTTCGGTATCTAACGAAACAGAGAGATGAACTACATCGAATACAACATCCGGGTTTCCGACCCGGAGGCAGGCGAGATCGTTGTCGCCGAGCTGTCGGAGTTGGGGTTCGAGAGTTTTTCGGATTACCTGCCCGACGGTTTCGGGGAGGGTGCCGGCAGCGTGAAAGGCTACATTGCAGCGAACGTCGAGGCGGAGGTTGAGACAAACAGCCGCATCCGGGAGTTTCTCACCGCCGGAGGGTACCCCTGCGAGCGGCAGGAGATCGAACAGCAGAACTGGAATGCCGCGTGGGAGTCGCAGTTCGAGCCGATCGACATACAGGAGGGGGCCTGTTACATCCGCGCCCCGTTTCATCCGGCCCGGGAGGAGGCGGCCCGGCACGAGATCGTGATCATGCCGAAGATGTCGTTCGGCACGGGCCACCACGCCACCACCCGCCTGATGGCCGAGCAGATGCTGGCGATAGATTTCAGCGGCGCATCGGTATTGGACATGGGGAGCGGAACGGGGATCCTGTCGATACTGGCCGCCCAGCGCGGGGCCGTGGTGGTCGACGCGGTGGACATCGACGAGTGGGCCTACGAGAACTGCGTCGAGAATATCCGGACCAACGGCGTCGAGACGGTCGTCTGCCCGATTCTCGGCGATGCGTCGGCCATCGGCCCGCGCCTCTACGACTGCATCTTAGCCAACATCAACCGGAACATCCTGCTGACCGACATGGAGAGATACGCTGCGGCCTTGCGCCCCGGAGGGCAGCTGTTGGTCAGCGGCATTTTGGAACTCGATGCGGAGGTGCTGACCCGGCATGCCCAGCAGGCGGGACTGACCCCGACGGCGACAAACCGGCGGGAGGGATGGGCACAGATCACTTTTCAGAAACCTTGACACACGCCTGAGATGTTGTTGCAGAACGACCGCATCCGGCTGCGGGCCATGGAGCCGGAGGACAGTGCAGCCTTGTACCGCTGGGAAAACGACACCTCGCTGTGGATGTTGGGCGACACGACGAGGCCTTTTTCGCGCGCTGCGCTGACGGAGTTCATCGCTCAGGCTTCGCAGGACATTTACCGGTCCCGCCAGCTGCGATTGATGATCGAACCGCTGGCTGCTCCCTTCTCCGGCGCGGTCGGCTGCATCGATCTTTTCGCTTTCGACCCGCTGCACCGGCGGGCAGGGGTCGGGATACTGATTTATGAACCGGCCGCACGCAGGCAGGGATATGCCTCGGCAGCGCTGGAACTGACGGCCGATTTCGCTTTCAGCCGGATCGACATGAGGCAGTTGTGGGCCGACATTCCGGTCTCCAATACAGCCAGCCTCGCGTTGTTTCAGCAGGCGGGGTTCAGAGGGGAAACGGTGCGGAAAGAGTGGGTCCGCCGGGACGACGGGACCTACGAAGATGCCCGTTTCGTACAGCGGTTCCGTCCGTGAAAAACCGGCCCCCAAAGACCGGCCCGCTCAGAGCAGGCTCCGGATATCGGCGATGATGCGGTTCGCCAGCGCCTCCGCAGCCGCTTTGTCCCGGCTTTCGGCATAGATTCGGATAATCGGTTCCGTGTTCGACTTGCGCAGGTGGACCCACTCCGTCGGGAAATCGATCTTCACCCCGTCGACATCGTTCACCCGCTCCGCAGCATACTTCGCCTTCACCCCGGCCAGAACGGCCTCCACATCGGTCCCCGCCTCCAGATCGATCCGGTTTTTCGAGATATAGTAAGCCGGATAGGCCGCCTTGAGTTCCGAGAGCCGTTTCCCCGTTTTGGCCAAATAGGTCAACAGCAGCGCCACCCCCACCAGCGCATCCCGTCCGCTGTGCAGCGCCGGATAGATCACCCCCCCGTTCCCCTCGCCCCCGATCACCGCTTTCGTTTCCCGCATCTTGGCCACCACATTGACCTCGCCCACCGCCGCCGCCGCATAGGAGCCACCGTGGCGGGCCGTAACATCCGCCAGCGCCCGCGACGAGCTGAGATTGGAGACCGTATTGCCCGGCGTCTGCGACAGGACATAGTCCGCCACCGCCACCAACGTGTACTCCTCGCCGAACATCGTTCCATCCTCGTTGACGAGCGCCAGCCGGTCCACATCCGGATCGACCGCCACCCCCAGATCGGCCCCCGACGCCGGCACCGCCGCCGCAAGTTCCGTCAAGTGCTCCGGAATCGGTTCCGGATTGTGGGCAAAATGTCCGTTCGGCGTGCAGTGAAGCTCCACCACTTCGACCCCCATCGCCCGCAAGAGAGCCGGCATCACCACCCCGCCCACCGAGTTGACCGCATCGACCACCACTTTGAACCGCGCCGCCCGCACCGCTTCGACATCCACCAAAGGCAGCGCCAAGACCGCCTCGATATGCTGCCGGTCGTAAGACTCCCGGACGACCACCCGGCCGATACCGTCGATCTCCGGAAAGGTGTAGGCCTGCGCCTCGGCAATCTCCAGCACCCGCGCCCCCTCGGCCGCATCGAGAAACTCACCGTTCCGGTTCAGGAGTTTCAAGGCATTCCACTGTTTCGGGTTGTGGCTTGCCGTCAGGATGATCCCCCCGTCCGCACCGTGTCCCGTAACCGCCATTTCGGTCGTCGGCGTCGCTGCTAACCCGATCGCAATCACATCCGCCCCGCAGGCCATCAGCGTCCCCTCGACGATGTCCGCGACCATCTCGCCCGAGATCCGCGCATCGCGCCCCACCACGACCCGCAGCTTCCGTTCCGCCCCGCAGGCCGTCGTCTCCCGGAGCCATTGGCAGTACGAAGCCGTGTATTTCACCAGATCGACCGGCGTCAGCGCCTCGCCCGGCCTCCCCCCGATCGTCCCCCGGATACCCGAAATCGATTGAATCAGTGTCATGTCAGTCTGTCGGTTTTATCTTTTGAAATCGGTCGGCAAGATACGAATTTTCGCCGAAGTTCTCCGCAGTTTACATGCCGGAGCTGAGGGTTTTGTTGCGGGCCGGAACAACCGACGACGGACAAAATGGAAAATTTCGTTACTTTCGTACAGTCTTATGGCCGCAACGAACAAATACCCGCCCCTGAATCTCCCCCCTGCCGAGCTGCGGATACGCCGCACCGGACCGAGGCCGGAGGTGTGGGACACGCTGCGCCGCAAGTGGCTCGTTCTGACCCCCGAGGAGTGGGTCCGGCAGCACTTCATCCGGTTTTTGACCGCAACCCGCGGCATCGACCCGTACCGCATCGTGCAGGAGCAGCCGCTTCGCCTCGACAGTTTTGCGCTGCGGGCTGACATCGTCGTCTACTCGCGGCAGGCCGAACCGCAACTGATCGTCGAATGCAAAGCCGCCGGCGTCGAGATCACCCAGGAGGTGTTCGACCAGGTGGCCCGTTACAACATTTCGTTGGGGGTGCCCTATTTGGTCGTAACGAACGGCCTGCGCCACTACTGTTGCGTCGTCGACCGGGCGTCGCACAGCTTCCGGTTTCTCGACGAAATACCGAATCTCTGACTTTCAATCCGCTTTTCCGTATGGTCATCCACCTGCAAGTCAACTCGCTCACCAAGTCGTTCGGCGCACGCACGCTGTTCGAAGACCTCACGTTCGGCATCGCCGAAGGGGAGCGGATCGGCCTGATCGCCGCCAACGGCACCGGGAAAACAACCCTGCTGAACATAATCGCCGGACGAACGGAGTGCGACAGCGGCGAAGTCGTTTTCCGCCGCGACCTGACGGTCGGGTATCTGGAACAGGATCCCCGTTTCCCCGCCGGTCTGACCGTTTTGGAGGCTTGCTTCCACGGACAGGACGAAGCCGTGCAAGCCTTGGCCCAGTACGAACAGGCAGCGGCGGCTGGCGACAGCGATGCCATCGAACGCTCCATGACCCGGATCGAAGCGCTCGGAGCGTGGGACTTCGAGCAGCGGGCCAAAGAGATTCTGACCCGGCTCCGCATCGCCGACCTCGGCCAGCGGGTCGAAACCCTTTCGGGCGGCCAGCTCAAACGGGTCGCCTTAGCCGCCGCGCTGATCGCCGAACCCGACCTGCTGCTCCTCGACGAACCGACCAACCACCTCGATTTGGAGATGACCGAATGGCTCGAAACCTATTTGGCCGGCCGGCGGATGAGTCTGCTGATGGTAACCCACGACCGTTATTTTTTGGACCGCGTCTGCAACCAGATCATCGAGATCGACGAGCGCCGGCTCTACAGTTACAAAGGGAACTACAGCTACTACTTGGAAAAGCGGCAGGAACGGCTCGACGCAGCCGATGCCGCAGCGGCCCGGATGAAGAACCTGTACCGGAGGGAGTTGGAATGGATCCGCCGAACCCCGTCGGCACGAACGGGCAAGGCGAAATACCGGATCGACGCTTTTCAAGAGATTCAAGAAAAGGCCCGCCTGCGGCGCAGCGAGGGGAGCGTGCAGTTGGATGTTCGGCAGACCTATATCGGCAAGAAGATTTTCGAGGCGGAACACCTTTTCAAGCGGTTCGGCGACCGGGTGATTCTGCACGATTTCAGCTACCTGTTCGCCCGGCACGAGAAATTGGGGATCGTGGGGAACAACGGGACGGGCAAATCGACCTTCATCAAAATTTTGTTAGGATCGGAGCCGGCCGACAGCGGACGGATCGATGTGGGCGAGACGGTCCGGTTCGGTTACTACAGCCAGCAGGGGTTGACATTCGATCCCGAGGCCCGGGTGATCGACACCGTTACGGCCATTGCGGAACAGATCACCCTCGGCGACGGCCGTCAGATCAGCGCTTCGCAGCTGCTGACGCGGTTTCTGTTTTCGCGTTCGGCCCAATACGACTATGTGGCGAAGCTGAGCGGCGGGGAGCGGAGACGGCTCTACCTCTGCACGATTCTGATGGCCGATCCGAACTTTTTAGTATTGGACGAGCCGACCAACGATCTGGACATCCGGACGCTCCATGTGCTGGAGGAGTATCTGGCCTCGTTCCCGGGTTGTTTGATCGTGGTGTCGCACGACCGCTATTTTATGGACAAGGTGGCGGACCATCTGTTGGTGTTCGAGGGCGAGGGGCGGATCAAAGAGTTTCCGGGCAGCTATACGGATTACCGGACGTGGCGCAGGGAACAGGAGGCAGCGGCAGCCCGGACAACCGTTCAACCGAAAAAGAGCAGCTTTCTGCCCCGTTCGCCGGAACCGGAAAGACCGAAAGAGCGGGTCAAAGGCAAGCTGTCGTTCAAGGAGAAGCGGGAGTTCGAACAGTTGGAAGCGGAGATTACGCGTTTGGAGGAGGAGAAGGCAGCCATCGAAGCGGCGCTGAGCAGCGGCACCTTGTCGACGGAGGAGCTGCTCGCCTACTCGGAACGTATCGCCGTGTTGATCGAAGAGATCGACACCAAGTCGATGCGGTGGTTGGAGTTGTCGGAACTCTGAGGGGGTCTCGTCGCGATTTTCAGCGACATACCACCCCCGTCCGGAGCCAGAGAAAAATGCTTTCTAAATGGACATTTAACAACAACATACGACAAAGATAGTTCGGTATCAATAGCGGAATTTCGGAAAGTTTCTCCGAAATTTGTCTTTGCAATACCCCACACAGTGTGTTTCAGAGCAAAACATTTTTTATCTTTGTTTCGCTGGGGCTTCGGTTCTCCGGCAGACCTATTCGATGAAAGTGTTTTAGCTTTTATCCTTGGCGAGAAATCTGGTAAATTTCAACTGAAAACAGGGATAAACGATAACACTCATTGCTTGTATCCGTACGTCTCGGTCCGAGTGCGTACTCCATACAAGTGTGGGGTATTGTTTATTTGTTTTCAGGTTGACCAGAACCTCTCGCCAAATAGACAAACGACTCCACACACTTGAACCACTACTATTTATATAATCGTCTGAAATACAATAGGTATATTTGATGTATATAGTCAAATGATACCATAATGTTCCCATTGTTTTCCGCATATCCAAGCAAGGAGAAACTTTTTCTTGCAGAATTAAATGCAGTGTCGTTTGAATCATTTTTATATATGGTATATACCGTTTGTATATAAGTGATTGATAATTGTTTTCAATAGTTTGCGTTCATTTTAGCAAATTGTCGTATATTTATAGGTGTTATATTGGGGTTTTATACCCTGAATGCTATACCCAACAAGAATATGACACAGAGCGAGGAAATACTTGAGCAGGGATTGATTGAGACTTTGAAGGAGATGAGTTATGAATACATCGCCATCAAAGAGGAGGAGAATTTGTATGCCAACTTTAAGTTGCAGTTGGAAAAACACAATCGCAAGGAACTGGCATTACACGGACGCGAACACTTTACCGATGCCGAGTTTGACAAGATACTTCTTTATCTCGAAGGCGGCACCCGCTTTGAAAAAGCGAAGAAGCTCCGCGATTTGAAAGATTTTGAGTTGGAGACCGGCGAACGCGTCTGGATAGAGTTCATCAACAAGCAGCAGTGGTGTCAGAATGAGTTTCAAGTTTCCAATCAGATAACGGTCGAAGGTCGGAGAAAGTGCCGCTATGATGTAACGATTCTCATCAACGGATTGCCTTTGGTGCAAATCGAGTTGAAGCGGCGCGGCGTCGAGTTAAAAGAGGCGTACAATCAGATTCAACGCTATCACAAGACCTCGTTTCACGGTCTATTCGACTATATCCAGTTGTTTGTCATCAGCAACGGAGTCAATACGCGATATTTCGCCAACAACCCGAATAGCGGATATAAATTCACATTCAATTGGACAGATGCCCAGAATGTGGCTTTCAACGACCTGCGGATGTTCGCCTGTTTCTTCTTGGAGAAGTGCAATCTGGGCAAGATGATAAGCAAGTACATCGTTTTGCACGAGGGCGACAAATGTCTGATGGTCTTGCGCCCCTATCAGTTCTATGCCGTCGAGCAGATTCTCGACCGCGTACAGAACACCAACAAGAACGGGTACATTTGGCATACGACCGGTGCAGGAAAGACCTTGACCTCATTCAAGGCTGCCCAGTTGGTAAGCGAAATAGACGGCATCGACAAAGTGATGTTCGTCGTTGACAGGCACGACCTCGACACGCAGACCCAATCCGAGTATGAGGCATTCGAGCCGGGCGCAGTTGATAATACGGACAATACCTATCAGCTTATCAAACGGCTTAGCGGCGACAGCAAGATAATCATCACAACCATTCAGAAACTGAATTGTGCCGTTACGCGCGATTATTACAACAAGCATTTGCAGGATGTGCGCAATCAAAAGGTGGTGATGATTTTCGACGAATGCCATAGAAGCCACTTTGGAGATTGTCATAAGAATATCGTCAAGTTCTTCAACAACTTACAGATATTCGGATTTACAGGTACGCCTATCTTCGCCGAGAATGCGAAGCAGGAACATACGACAGCCGAAGTATTCGGAGATTGCCTGCACCGCTATCTTATAAAGGACGCTATCGCCGATGAGAATGTGTTGGGCTTCCTCGTGGAATACTACAAAGGACAGCAAGATACCGACCTGTTCGATGAGAAGCGAATGACGGAGATTGCCCAGTTCATTCTCAACAACTTCAATAAATCCACATTCGACGGAGAGTATAACGCATTGTTCGCCGTGCAGTCGGTGCCGATGCTGTTGAAGTATTACAAAATCTTCAAAACGCTCAATCCGAAGATTAAAATCGGAGCCGTATTCACCTATGCCGCCAATGAGAGTCAGGACGACAATCAGACCGGTATGAATCAAGGTTTTGAGAACGACAATGTAACCGCCGATGAGTTGCAGAACATTATGAATGACTACAATTCTATGTTCGGCACGTCATTCACTACCGACAATTTCAGCGCATACTACGACGATATCAACCTGCGGATGAAGAAGAAAAAGACGGATATGGAGCCTCTTGACCTTCTTCTGGTCGTCGGTATGTTCCTGACCGGCTTCGATGCAAAGAAGCTGAACACGCTGTATGTCGATAAGAATCTGGAATGGCACGGACTGATACAGGCATTCAGCCGCACCAACCGTGTATTGAACGAGAAGAAGCGGTTTGGCAAAATCGTATGTTTCCGCAACCTCAAAGCCAATGTAGATGCTGCGGTAAAATTGTTCAGCAACAATAATCCCAACGAGTTCATTATACGGGAGCCGTATGATACGGTAAAAAAGGAGTTGAACGAGCTTGCTGTCAAGTTCAAAGAGAAATATCCCGATGTGCAGAGTGTCGATTTGCTGAAAAGCGAATACGAGAAACGGGACTTTGTGCTGGCATTTCGTGAGATTATCAAGAAACACGCGGAGATACAAATATATGAAGACTTCGAGCCGTCGGACAGCGATTTTGTGATGAGTGAGCAGGAGTTCGCCGACTTCAAAAGCAAATATCTGGATATAACGGTGGGTGTAATCACTCCGAAGCAACCGGAATCGCACGAGTTGAATGATGACCCGCAAATTGCCTATGGCGACGATCGCACATTGGAAGATATAGATTTTTGCCTTGAACTGCTGCACAGCGATGTTATCAATGTTGCCTATATCCTTGAACTGATTGCCGATTTGAATCCTGACGATGCGGATTATCAGCAGAAGCGTCAGAACATTCTCGACACGATGATTAAGGATGCGGTAATGCGCAACAAATCAAAACTTATCGACGACTTTATCCGTGAGAATGTGGACAACGACAAGGCGGGCTTCCTGCAGGCGAAGGCCGATGGCTCTATGGACTTGGAGGGTCGATTGAACAACTACATTACAACGGCCCGAAACAATGCGGTGCGTGAACTTGCAATGGCGGAAGGTATCGAAGAAGAAGCCTTGGCCAAGTTTATCTCCGAATACGACTATCTCCAAAGAGAGAAACCGGACATTATAAAAGAGGCTATCCGCGCCAAGAAGGGACTGAAACTGATGGAGCGCACCAGTATGCTGCGGCGAATCACCGACCGACTGCGGGAAATTATCAATACGTTTAATTGGGATTAACAACGATAGTATATATGAGCGAGGAACTTCAACAGAAACTACGCAGTCAGTTATGGACTGTTGCCAATACACTGAGGGGAAATATGTCGGCAAGCGATTTTATGTATTTCTCTCTCGGATTCATCTTCTACAAATACCTTTCGGAGAAGATTGAATTATATGTCAATGATGAGTTGAAAGAAGATGAAACGACCTTCCAGAAGGTGTGGCAGAGCTATGACGAAGCGCTGAAAGAGGAAATCAAAACCTTGTGCGTCGAAAATCTTGGCTATTTCGTCGAGCCCGATTTTCTGTTCTCGACCATCATCGAGGCTATCGGCAAGAAAGAGAATATCCTCCCCAAACTGGAACGCTCGTTGAAGAAAATCGAGGACAGCACCATCGGTCAGGAGAGTGAGGACGACTTCGGAGGTCTGTTCTCTGATATCGACCTCGCTTCGCCCAAGCTCGGAAAGACCGCCGATGACAAAAACCGACTGATTAGCGATGTGCTTATCGCGCTGAACGGAATCGACTTCGGACTGGAAGATGCCGGCGATATAGACATACTCGGCGACGCCTACGAATATATGATTGGTCAGTTCGCTGCCGGTGCGGGCAAGAAAGCCGGAGAGTTCTATACGCCGCAGGAGGTGAGCGAAATTCTCGCCGAGATTGTTACAACAGGCAAGACCCGTTTGAAAAATGTCTATGACCCGACTTGCGGCTCCGGTTCACTGCTCTTGCGTACCGCCAGAAGCGGTAAGGCTGACAGCCTGTTCGGACAGGAGAAGAATCCGACGACCTTCAACCTCGCCCGAATGAATATGCTGCTGCACGGTGTCAAGTACAACGACTTCAATATTCAGAACGGCGACACACTCGAAGCAGATGCCTTTGGCGACCAGCAGTTCGATGCCGTCGTTGCAAATCCTCCGTTCTCTGCCGATTGGAGTGCTGCATCGAAGTTCAACAACGACGACCGTTTCAGCAAGGCAGGTGTACTGGCACCGAAATCGAAAGCCGACTACGCCTTTATCCTTCATATGATATACCACCTCAATGACGGTGGTACGATGGCGTGCGTTGCTCCGCACGGTGTGCTGTTTCGCGGCGCTGCCGAAGGGAAAATCCGCCAGTTCTTGATTGAGAAGCGCAACTGCATAGACGCCATTATCGGATTGCCTGCCAACATCTTCTACGGCACAAGCATTCCGACCTGTATTCTCGTCATAAAGAAATGCCGCGAGGCCGATGACAACATTCTGTTCATCGACGCAAGCAAAGAGTTTGAGAAAATCAAGACGCAGAACAAGTTGCGCCCCGAACATATCCGAAAGATTGTCGATACCTACCGCGAACGCAAGGAGATAGAGAAATACAGCCACTGCGCGACAATGCAGGAGATCATCGACAACGACTACAATCTCAATATTCCCCGCTATGTCGATACTTTCGAGGAGGAAGAGCCTATTGACATTAAGGCTGTGATGAGTGAAATCAAGACGCTGGAAGCGAAGCGGGCAGACCTTGACGCACAGATTGAAGTTTATTTGAAGGAACTGGGATTAGTAGAATAGTAGCGAACAATTCGATCGCCGTGGCGACCGAATCATAAGACAAAGCAGAAGTATGGCAAAGAAGTTTGAAATACGCAATAGTACAGCAGAGTTCCTCATCTTTCTGGCCGAAGGGAAAGAAGACGGAATACAAGTGGTTTATAAGAACGAATCGGTATGGGCAACACAAAAAGCAATGTCGCAGTTGTTTGATTGCACATCGGACAATATCGGCGTACATCTGAAAAACATATACGACACCGGAGAGCTGCTGAAAGAAGCAACTACCGAAGAAATTTCGGTAGTTCAACTTGAAGGCAACCGAGAGGTAACGCGCAAACTTCAATTCTATAATCTTGATGCAATCATCTCCGTCGGCTATCGTGTCAATTCGGTTCGTGCTACCCAGTTTCGCCAGTGGAGTACCTACATTCTGCGGCAGTTTGCTATACGCGGCTATGTAATTGATAAAAAGCGAATGGAAAACGGCTCATTCATCGGTGTTGATTACTTCGAGCATCTGTTAGCCGAAATCCGAGAGATCCGGCTGAGTGAGCGCCGATTCTATCAAAAGCTTACCGACATATATTGCACTGCCATAGACTACAACAAGGATGCACCGACCACACGCCAGTTCTTCCAGAAAGTGCAAAACAAAATGCACTATGCTGTTCACGGTCATACTGCGGCAGAACTTATCGTCGAAAGAGCCGACGCCAACAAAGAACATATGGGTCTGACGACTTGGGAGAATGCGCCGCACGGTAAGATTGTGAAGCCTGATGTAAGCATCGCCAAAAACTATCTAAAAGAGACGGAACTCAATGATATGGGGCGTTTGGTTAATGCTGTGCTTGATATGGCCGAGCGTATGGCCGAGCGTCATATTCCTATGACTATGGAGGATTGGGCAAAACGCATAGACATCATTCTCGAAGCATCAGGCGACGCTATATTAACCGATGCCGGAAAGATTACCGCCGAGTTTGCAAAGAGTTTCGCAGAATCGGAGTTTGAGAAATATCGCGTAATTCAGGATAAGTTGTTCAGCTCCGACTTTGACCGGTTTGGAGGAAACCTGCTTCCGTTGGACTTTGACCCTGAGAAAGAATAAACCGAAGATTACTATGGCAACAGATAGCAGCAATAAAGTCCCCAATGTACCCCCTTTGAGATTTCCGGAGTTTACAGAGGAATGGAAAACGTATCAA
>JAFLSI010000003.1 GCA_022511025.1 Rikenella sp.
CTGCACGTTCCATTTCGGAGCAGGTGCCTCCCAATCGATTGTAATTCGGTCGGCAGTTGCTGGTTCTCCCCCCGGGACCGAACAGGATTGAATCAGAAACGCGGATATAAAACCGCATGCCACTTTTTTCATAGAGAGACGGATTATTTTGTTATACACGCTGATACAAAATAAAGGATTCTTTCATTAAATTGCGAAGAAAGAATCCTTGTTATAGACGTTAAAAAGTACACAACTCCTCTCCGCCGGCCTCACAAATTTTGATCTCCTTATCTTGAGTTATGGTCCATCTGGCTTTTCCTCCGATGTTTTCTCCCTCTTCGATATCAGTCGCCAAAGCCTCGAGGTTGGCCAAAGTCAGTTCAGAGAGCGGCTCCGTGTTCCGAGTCAGCCGGTCGATTTGTAAGCCCGCTGCGCCCAATGCTGCAGCAGACAACGTCAAAACAGCAACTTTTACGTTTTTCATGGTTGTAAATTTTAGTTAGACAAAAAGGTAAATTTTCAAACAACATTCAATTCGCTGTAAAGATATGTCTTTTTATTGTATTATCCAAAAAATATTGAACATTCTCCACCCTCCTCGGGTTCGACAAGCCGCTCCCTCGTCGGATTTTGCGGCGCTCGGAATCGAAATGACGCAATTTCGGTGATTATCTGTATCTTTGCTTGTGCAAGGCTTCGCCGGATACAGGATAAAACAATGGTCGATCGCTTGAAAAACCGCTGGAAAAAACTGACGCTGAACGAAAAACTGATGTATGGATTGGTGGTCGTGCTGGCGGTCGGGATCGTGCTGCGCTGGGGAAGCCTCTCCGGAGAGGTGGCGGCGGCTTTCCGCCGTATTTTTACCCGTTAAAGAGTTATGCGTACACAAAAATCCCTGTCGTGGAAAGCAGCCGTATGCTGGGGTGGGGCGATCCTTGTCTCGGTAGGGTCGTGCGGCGCTTCTGCCCGCTGTCGGCCTGCCGGGTTGCGCTGCGAACATTTGGCGGCTCCCATGGGGATCGATGCGGCGGCGCCACGGCTGACCTGGCGCTTGGAGGACGACCGCTTCGGGGCCTGCCAGCGGGCCTACCGGATTGTCGTCGGGACAGACTCTGTAGCCGTCGGGCGCGGTATCGGGGAGATGTGGGATTCGGGACGGGTCGCTTCGGACGGTATGCTGACGCGGTATGCCGGGAAAGCGCTGCTGCCGTTTACCCGCTATTTCTGGCGGGTAACGGTGTGGGACAGAGACAACCGGACGGAGAACTCGCCGGTCGCCGCTTTTGAGACCGGCATGATGGAGATGGCGAACTGGCAAGGAGCCTGGATCGGCGACGGGAGAGACCCGGACTACAAGCCCGCCCCCTATTTCCGCAAAGTCTTTTCGGTGGAGAAAGCGGTGAAGTCGGCCCGGGCCTATATAGCGGCGGCCGGGCTGTACGAACTCTCCATCAACGGAGAGCGTGTGGGAGATCACCGGCTCGATCCGATGTACACCCGCTTCGACCGGCGCAACCTTTACGTAACTTATGATGTAACCGGATGGCTGCGCACGGGGGCGAATGCCGTCGGAGTCCTATTGGGGAACGGCTGGTACAACCACCAGTCGGGAGCGGTCTGGAATTTCGACCGGGCGCCGTGGCGCAACCGGCCGGCTTTCTGTTTCGACCTGCGGATCGAATACGAAGACGGAACGCACGAGGTGGTCGCCTCCGGTCTCGACTGGAAAACCTCCGGCGGTCCGCTTCGCTTTAACAGCATCTACACCTCGGAACATTACGATGCCTCGCAGGAGCAGCCGGGGTGGGACACGCCGGAGTTCGACGACAGCGCATGGCACGGGGTCGGCTACCGGAGTGCTCCGTCGGCCTGTGTGGCCGCCCAACAGGTGGTGCCGATTCGCCGCACGGCGGAATACCGTCCGGTCGCTTTTCGGCGCTTGAGCGATACGAGCTGGCTCTATGATTTCGGGCAAAATATGGCCGGCATAACCCGGCTGAAGGTCTCCGGAGAGCGGGGCACCCGTATCCGGATCGTACACGCCGAACGGTTGCGGCCCGATGGCCATGCCGACCTCTCCAACATCGATGTCTATTTTCGGCCGAAAGAGCCGGAGGATCTTTTCCAAACCGATGTCGTGGTGCTGAGCGGAGGGGCGGAGGATGAATTTGCCGCCCGTTTCAACTACAAAGGCTTTCGGTATGCAGAGGTGATCGCCGACCGGCCGGTGGCGCTGTCGCCGGAGAGTCTGACGGCCTACGCCCAGCACAGCGATGTGGAGCCGAAAGGGAGAATCGCCACTTCGAACCGGTTGATCGAACGGCTCTGGGAGGCGACGAACCGCTCCTATCTCTCCAACCTGATGGGCTACCCGACCGACTGTCCCCAGCGGGAGAAGAACGGATGGACCGGAGACGGTCATCTGGCGATCGAGACGGCGCTGTACAACTACGACGGCATTACGGTCTACGAAAAGTGGCTGGCGGATCACCGGGACGAACAGCAGCCCAACGGCGTGCTGCCGGACATCGTGCCGACCGGAGGCTGGGGGTACGGGACGGAAAACGGATTGGACTGGACCAGCACGATTGCCTTGATTCCGTGGAATCTCTACCTTTTCTACGGCGATCCGACCCCTTTGCAGGCTTGTTACGAATCCATCAAACGCTATGTGGACTATGTCGACCGCCGGAGTCCGGAGGGGCTGACGGCTTGGGGGCGGGGCGACTGGGTGCCGGTCCGGTCGCAGTCGGTCAAGGAGCTGACTTCGTCGGTCTATTTTTATGTCGATGCAACGATTCTGGCCCGGGCGGCCGAATGGTTCGGAACGGAGGAGGAGCGGTTGCGATACGCGGCTTTGGCGGATAAAATCCGGGAGGCGGTCAACCGGAAATATTTGGATCGCGAAACCGGAATCTATGCGCAGGGAACGCAAACGGAACTGAGCGTCCCGCTGTACTGGGGGGTCGTGCCGGAGGAGCTGCGCTCCAAAGTGGCCGAGCAGCTGGCCCGGCGGGTGGCGGAGGCGGATTACCACCTCGATGTCGGTGTGTTGGGAGCTAAGGCGATCCTCAGCGCTTTGAGCGAAAACGGACAGGTCGAAACGGCCTATCGGGTGGCGGTTCGGACGACCTACCCGTCGTGGGGCTGGTGGATCGTGAACGGAGCCACTACCCTCTTGGAAAACTGGGACTTGCAGGCTACGCGCGACATATCGGACAACCACATGATGTTCGGCGGGATCGGCGGCTGGTTCTTCCGGGGTTTAGGCGGGATCGAACCCGATCCGGAGGCTCCGGGATTCAAACATATCGTGCTGCATCCGGCTTTGGTCGGTCCCGACCGCTTCGAGGCGAGCCACGATTCCCCTTACGGCCGGATCGTGTCGGGCTGGGAGCGTCGGGGGGCGCGGGTGATTTACCGGGTTACGGTGCCGCCCAACAGTACGGCGACTTTGTACTGTCCGCCCCATGTCCGCGGAGCGAGGAGGCAAAAGCTGGAGGCCGGCTCGTATGAATTCGACTGGGAGGTCGTGCGCTGGTTCTCCGGGGAGGAGGCGGAAAACGAAAACAGATAATCACAGCATAACAGGGTATGTCGATGAAAAAGGGGATGTTGCTGTTCGGAGCAGCGCTTTGCTGCTGGAGCGGTTCGACGGCGCGGGAATACCGTTCCGGACGTCCGGACGAGAGGGATCGGCTCTTCGTCTCGGAGGCGGTCGAACGGAAAATCGAAGAGGTGCAGCGGCTGCTGACGAACAAAAAATTAGCCTGGATGTTCGCGAACTGCTTTCCGAACACCTTGGAGACGACGGTTCACTATCGCCGGGATACGGTGGACGGATTGGACGATACGTTCGTCTATACGGGCGATATTCATGCCATGTGGCTGCGCGATGCGAGCGCCCAAGTGTGGCCTTACGTGCAGTTAGCCAACGAGGACGAGGCGCTGCGGCGGATGCTGGCCGGCGTGATCAACCGCCAGTTCAAGTTGATTCATATCGACCGCTATGCCAACGCCTTCAACGACGGACCTGTCGGGGGAGAATGGATGTCCGACCTGACGGAGATGAATCCGCATGTCCACGAACGCAAGTGGGAGATCGATTCGCACTGCTATCCGATCCGGCTGGCCCACCGCTACTGGAAAGAGACGGGGGATACGTCGGTCTTCGGCCGGGTGTGGCTCGATGCGATTGCGGACATTCTGTCGACGTTCCGCGAACAGCAGCGCAAGGAGGGGTTGGGACCCTATGCGTTCATGCGCCGGACGGAACGGCAGTTGGATACCAAATGCTGCAACGGCTTCGGCAATCCGGTCCGGCCGGTCGGGTTGATCGTCTCTTCGTTCCGGCCGTCGGACGATGCCACGACATTCGACTTTTTGGTGCCCTCCAACTTCTTTGCGGTCAGTTCGCTGCGCAAAGCGGCCGAGATTCTGGAAACGGTCAACCGAAACCGGGAGTTGGCGGCCGAATGTTCGGCGCTGGCCGACGAGGTGGAGGAGGCCTTGCGAAAATATGCGGTCGTGGATCATCCGGTCTACGGCAAGATTTATGCTTACGAGGTGGACGGTTTCGGCAATGCGTTCCTGATGGACGATGCCAATGTGCCGAGTTTGCTGGCGATGCCTTATTTGGGCGATGTGGAGCGCGACGATACGGTCTATCGGAACACCCGGCGTTTCGTCTGGAGCCGGGACAACCCTTACTTTTTCAGCGGGCAGGCGGGCGAAGGGATCGGCGGCCCTCATGTCGGGTACGACATGATCTGGCCGATGAGCATCATGATGCGCGCGTTCACCTCCGACGACGATGCCGAGATCGAACGGTGCATCGAAATGCTGCTGACGACGGATGCCGGTACGGGGTTCATGCACGAGTCGTTCCACAAGGACGATGCCTCGCGGTTTACGCGGGCGTGGTTCGCCTGGCAGAATACGCTGTTCGGCGAATTGATCCTGAAGTTGATCGGAGAGGGCAAACTCGACCTGCTCAATTCCATTCGGGTCGAATAGGCGAACGGGGGCGGAGGTATATTGGGACTCCCCCCCTACTCCGCCCGCTTCACCAATTCCATCCCCCGGCGCAGCGCCGCTTCGTTGGCCGGGATCATCTTGTGTGCCCGCTCCGGCAGCGAATGCCTCAGCCCTTCGATTACGTTTTCGATCGTTACCAACGGTTTGATTTGCAGGAAAGCTCCCAAAACGAACATGTTGAATACCTTGGCATTCCCGCTTCGCGCCGCTTCGACCGCGGCGTCGATGGTGTACACCGCCAAATCCTGCCTGTGCGGCGGGCGGGTGATCCCGTTCGGGTCGTAAAGCAACGTTCCGCCCGGCTTGACAGACTCCTCGAACTTGTCCAACGACTGCTGGTTCAGCACGATTCCCGTGTCGAACTCCTGCAACACCGGCGAACTGATCTTCCGGTCGCTCAGAATGACCGTTACGTTGGCCGTCCCGCCCCGCATCTCCGGTCCGTATGAGGGAATCCAACTCACCTCCTGACCCTGCATGACGCCCGAATAGGCCAGTATCTTTCCCATCGACAAAACGCCCTGACCGCCGAAACCGGCTATAATGATCTCCTCTTTCATACGCGTGTAGTGTCTGTTGTGGTGTCGGTTATTCCTGCGCCGCTTTCTGTGCGGCGAGGTCTTTCAGCTCCCCTAACGGATAGACGGCGTGCATGTTCTCCTCCATCCACCGGTTGGCCGCCACCGGCGGCATTTTCCACCCCGAATTGCAGGTCGCCACGATCTCGACAAAGGAAAATCCGCGGTTGTGGATCGAGTTGTCGAACGCTTTTTTGATCGACTTCTTGGCCTGCCGCACATGGGCCGGCGTGTCGACGCTCTGCCGCGCCACGTACGTTACCCCGTCCAACAAGGTCAGCATGTCGGCCACTTTGAACGGATAGCCGTTCAGGGCGGCATCCCGTCCCATCGGTGTCGTGGCGGTCTTCATTCCCAGCAGCGTGGTCGGTGCCATCTGTCCTCCGGTCATCCCGTAAATGGCGTTGTTGATGAAGATGATCGCGATGTTGTCGCCCCGGTTGGCCGCATGAATGGCTTCGGCCGTCCCGATCGCGGCCAAGTCCCCGTCGCCTTGGTAGGTGAAGACGAGTTTGTCGGGACAGAGCCGCTTCATCGCTGTCGCCACCGAGGGTGCCCGGCCGTGCGAGGCCTGTACCCAGTCTATGTCGATGTAGTTGTACAGAAAAGCCGCGCAACCCACCGGGGTAATCCCGATCGCCTGCTCTTCCGCCTCCAGTTCGTCGATCGCTTCGGCCACCAACCGGTGCACCGTGCCGTGCGAACACCCCGGACAGTAGTGCATCGTGGCGTCCAACAGCAGCCTCGGCCGGCCGTGCACCTTTTCGGCCTCTGTCCCGGCCGGGTCTAACAGGAGAGTCTGTTCGGTCATCATTGCAGTCCTCCGGTTTCGGTCATCAATCGTTTGAGTGCGTCATACACCTCGCGCGGCGAGTGGATAATCCCTCCGGTGCGTCCGAAGTGGCGCACCGGCAGGCGGGCATCCCCTGCCGCCGACCGGACGTCTTCGATCATCTGCCCCATGCTCAGCTCCACCGACAGGAATCCCCGCACGCCTCTCTCTACGGCCCGGCGAATCGCCCCGGCCGGGAAAGGAAACAGCGTGATCGGCCGGATCAGACCCACGCGCAGCCCCTCGCTCCGTGCATCTTCCACCACTTTGGCGCAGATCCGGGACGACACTCCGTAAGCCACCAAAATATACTCCGCATCCGCCGTTTCGATCTCTTCGCACCGCACCTCATCGCGTTCCATCCGGTCGTATTTTTCCTGCAACTTGCGGTTGTGCCGCTCCATCGTCTCCGGGTCGATATAACACGAGGTAACGATATTCCGTGCTTTCCGCTCCGATCCCTTGCCCAGCGCGGCCCACGGGCACTCCTTGCGGATCTGCGCTTCGGTTCGCCGCGGTTTCTGCGGACTCAGCTTCACCTTTTCCATCATCTGCCCGATCACCCCGTCCGCCAAAATCACTACCGGATTCAGGTACTTGAAAGCCAGATCGAAAGCCAGCTCCACAAAATCGTTCATCTCCTGCACCGAATTGGGGGCCAGCACCGGCGTCCGGTAGTCGCCGTGTCCTCCTCCCTTCACCACTTGAAAATAGTCGGCCTGCGAAGCCTGTATCGTTCCTAAGCCCGGCCCGCCGCGCGATACGTCGATCACGACGCAGGGCAGCTCCGCTCCCGCCAAATAGGAGAGTCCTTCGCACATCAGCGACAGCCCCGGACTCGATGTGGAGGTCATAACCCGTTTCCCCGCCGAGGCGCCGCCGTAAACCATGTTGATCGAGGCCACTTCGCTCTCGGCCTGCAGAACGACCATGCCGGTGGTCTCCCACGGACGCAGTTCGGTCAGTGTTTCCAAGACTTCGGACTGCGGGGTGATCGGGTATCCGAAGTAGCCGTCGGCGCCGCACCGTATGGCGGCGTAGGCCAGCACTTCGTTTCCTTTCATCAGTTTTATATCTTCCATCTATGCTTGTTTTTTCGCTCTGTAAACGACGATGCAGCTGTCCGGACACACCACGGCGCACCCGGCGCATCCGATGCAGGACTCCGGCGAGACCATGTAACAGTAGTTGTAGCCTTTCGAGTTCACCTGAGGATTCAGGCCGATGGTCTGTGTCGGACAGGCTTCGATGCAGACGCCGCATCCTTTGCAGCGTTCGGTGTCTACCACGATTGTCCCCTTGATTTTTGCCATAGCGTGCGTTCCTCCCTGTTTTCACCAACTTGGACGTCCAAAGGTATTCCGAATGTTGCACCGTGGAGGGGATATTTTGGATTTTCGTACGGTATCCAAACAAAATAAAAAGAGAGTAACTTATTGTTACTCTCTTTTTTATAAATCGTTTAATAAGGAGTCCAATCGTTTAATCCTCCAGCGCATGAATCACTAATCCCGACCGCAGTTTCGGCTCGAACCAAGTGGTTTTCGGGGGCATAATCCGGCCCGTATCGGCAATGTCGATCAACTGTTTCATCGATACCGGATACAGAGCGAACGCCACGGCCATCTCGCCGCTGTCCACCCGCCGCTGCAATTCGCCCAGCCCCCGAATACCCCCCACGAAGTCGATCCGCTTGTCCGTTCGCAGGTCCTCGATCCCGAGCAATTTGTTCAAAACGCAGTTCGACAGGACGGTAACATCCAACACGCCGATCGGATCCGTGTCGTCGTAGGTTCCCGGCCGGGCCTTGAGTTCGTACCACTCGCCGGCCAAGTACATGGAAAGGTCATGCAATGCAGCCGGCTTGTAAATCTCCCTGCCCCGGTTCGTTACCGTGAAGTCGGCCTCCAGCGCGGCGACGAATTTCGCCGGGGTCAATCCGTTCAGGTCCCGGACAACCCGGTTGTAGTCGATGATTTTCAGCTGGTTGTCGGGAAAAATCACGGCTAAAAAGTAGTTGAACTCCTCCTCTCCGGTGTAGGTGCCGCCGGATTGGAGGACGGTCTCTTTTTTTTCGGCTCCCACCCGCGCGGCGGCTGCCGTCCGGTGGTGTCCGTCCGCTACGTACAGGGCCGGAATCTCGGCGAAAATCTGCGTAATCCGTTCGGTCGTCTCCCGATCGTCGATCACCCAGAACCGGTGCCTAAATCCGTCTCCGGCGGCCGTAAAATCGTATTCCGGCGCTTTGTCCGCCACGATGCGGCGAACCAGCGCATCCATATCTTCCCGGGCCGGATAGGCAAAGAACACCGGCTCTATGTTGGCATTCTGGTTCCGCACGTGGATCATCCGGTCCTCCTCCTTGTCGGGCCGGGTCAGTTCGTGCTTTTTGATTCTCCCCTCCGCGTAGTCCTGAAAGTGGCATGCCGCCACCAAACCGTACTGCGTCCGCCCCTCCATCGTCTGGGCATAGACGTAGTAATGCTCTTCCTCATCCGCGATGAGCCACCCGTTCTCCTTCCACCGCTTGAAGTTGGCCACGGCCTGCCGATACACTGCCTCGGCGTGTTCGTCGACCATCGGCTCGAAGTCGATCTCCGGCTTGATGATGTGCAGCAGCGACTTCTCCCCCGCTTCTGCCTTGGCCTCGGCCGAACTCAGCACGTCGTACGGACGCGAAGCCACCTCCTCGGCCAACTCCGCCGGCGGCCGGATTCCTCTGAAGGGTTTGATTCTCACCATAGGTTATCGGTTGACTTGAAATTCGGCAGTCCCATCCCTGAAAAACGACACGATCTGCCGGGCTGCCGCCAAACCGGCATTGATATTGGCCTCCTCGGTCTCGGCTCCCATTTTTTTCGGTGTGGCGAAGAAGCGTGTGCCGAACTTTTCCGCCAGTTCCGGCGCGGTGTCCGGTGCAATATCCGTGATATACTTGAGGTCGGGACGTTCCGTCATGGCTTTCGCCAGCCCCGCCTCGTCGATCACCTCTTTGCGGGCCGTATTGACTAAGGTCGCTCCCGGCGGCATCGACACGAACAGGTCATAACCGATCGACCCCCGTGTCTCTGCCGTTGCCGGCAGGTGCAGCGACAGGTAGTCGCTGTTCCGGTACAATTCGGCCGGCGACGAGACCCTCTTTACTCCGTCCCGGTCGAATACCGCGGTGTCCGTAATGAACGGGTCGCAGGCCGACACCTCCATCCCCAAGGCCCGTCCGTACCGGGCCACGATCTGTCCGACATGCCCGTAGGCGTGAATCCCCAACCGTTTGCCGCAGACCTCGCTGCCGGTGCCCTGCGTGAATCGGTTGCGGGCCATGAAAATCATCATCGCCACCGCCAGCTCCGCCACGGCGTTCGCATTCTGTCCCGGCGTGTTCATCGCCACGATCCCCCGCTCGGTGCACGCAGCTAAATCGAGGTTGTCGTACCCCGCTCCCGCCCGGACCACGACCCGCAGTCTCGGCGCAGCGGCGATTACCTCCGCCGTAACCCGGTCCGAACGGACGATCAACGCATCAGCATCGGCCACGGCCGCTTTCAACTCATCGGCCGAGGTGTATTTTTCGAGCCAGACACAACTGTGTCCCGCTTCCCGCACGATCGCCGCCATCCCCTCCACGGCCCGTTTCGAGAAAGGTTTCTCGGTTGCTACTACTATTTTCATCGGACTACCGGGCATACTGTTTTTCAAATTCCTGCATGCACTCTACCAGCGCCTGCACGCTCTCTTTCGGCATCGCATTGTAGATCGAGGCCCGGAAACCGCCGACCAGCCGGTGCCCCTTGACGCCGATCATCCCCCGCTCTTTGGCGAAGTTCACGAACTCGAAGATGTCCATCTCTTTGTACCGGTCGCTGTAGACGAAGCAGGCGTTCATCAGCGAGCGGTCTTCCCGTGCCGCCGTTCCGACGAACATCGAGTTGCGGTCGATTTCGTTGTACAGCAGTGTCGCCTTCTCCTCGTTGAGCCGCTGGACGGCCGGCACCCCGCCGATCGACTTGAGCCACCGCAAGGTCTCGCGCACTACGTAAATCGGGAAAACCGGCGGTGTGTTGAACATCGACCCTCCCTCCACATGCGACCGGTAGTCCAGAATGGTCGGAATCGTCCGCGAAACCCGTCCCAGAATGTCGTTGCGGACGATGACGAACGTAACCCCGGCAGGACCCAGATTCTTTTGCGCTCCGCCGTAAATCAATCCGTACTTGGAGACCTCCACCGGCCGGGAGAGGATGTCCGACGACATGTCCGCCACGAGCATGACGGGCGAATCGGGATCGGTTTGGTACTCCGTACCGAAGATCGTGTTGTTGGTCGTGATGTGCAGGTAGTCCAGATCGGCCGGAATCTCAAATCCTTTCGGAATGTACGAGAAGTTCCGGTCCTCGGACGAGGCTACGATCTCCACTTCGCCGAACAGCCGGGCCTCTTTGATCGCTTTCTTGGCCCACACGCCGGTATGGATATATCCCGCTTTCCGCTCCAGCAGATTGAACGGAACCATGCAGAACTGCATGCTCGCCCCACCGCCGAGGAAGAGCACGCTGTACCCCTCCGGAATGTGCAGCAGCTCTTTGAACAGCGCCACCGCCTCGTCCAGCACCTCTTCGAAGTCCGGGGTGCGGTGCGATATTTCGAGCACCGACAGACCGATGCCGTTGAGGTCCAGTACGGCTTGGGCGGCATTCTCGACCGCTGTGCGGGGCAGAATCGACGGCCCGGCGGAAAAATTGTGCTTTTTCATGTATTTACGTGCGTATTATCGGTTACGATACCGAGAAATGAAAACCAAATATCGGAAATATTATTCGATTTCATACTATATTTGTTTTCTGTAACTCATAATTCCGAACATGGCAAAATCGATGACGGGCTACGGGCGTGCCGAACGGCATACCGAACGGCGGAAAATTACCGTTGAAATCAAGAGCCTGAACAGCAAACAGTTGGACCTTTCGACACGTATCCCCTCCCTCTACCGGGAGAAGGAGTACGAGATCCGGAATGCGGTGGGCAAGGCATTGGGGCGCGGCAAAGTGGATCTGGTCGTGTCGGTGGAGCCTGTCGGCGGAACGAAAGCGGCTGCCGGGACAATCAACCGGGAGTTGTTCAAGGCCTACTACGCTCAGTTGGTCGAGTTGCAAAACGAGGTGGGGGATAAAAACGGGTCGGAACCGTTGATTACGACGGTGCTGCGCCTGCCGGAGGTGATGCAGACCGATGCGGTGGAGATCGGCGAGGCGGAGTGGACTGCCTTGGCTGAGGCGGTGGACGAGGCGGTGGAGAACCTGAACCGCTTCCGGACGCAGGAGGGGGCGGTGCTCATCGCCGACCTGCTGAAACGGATCGACACGATCGAATCGCTGGCGGCCCGGATCGTGCCGTTGGAGGGGGAGCGGATCGAGGCGGTGCGGACACGGTTGCAGGATAGCCTCAAGGCTTTGCAGGTGCCTGTGGACAACAACCGGTTCGAGCAGGAGATCATCTATTACCTCGAAAAGTTCGACATCACGGAGGAAAAGGTCCGCCTCAAACAGCATTGCGATTACTTCCGGACGGTGGCGGGCGAATCGGAGGGGGTGGGACGCAAGCTCGGCTTCATTGCGCAGGAGATCGGCCGCGAGATCAACACGACGGGGTCGAAAGCCAATCATGCCGAAATACAGAAAATCGTGGTGCGGATGAAGGACGAGTTGGAGAAGATCAAGGAACAGTTGCTCAATCTTTTATAGTCGCATTCTATGGGTAAGGTATTGATCTTTTCGGCGCCGTCGGGTTCGGGCAAGACGACGATCGTCAAACACCTGCTGGCGCGGTTTCCGGAGCTGGAGTTCTCCATTTCGGCCACCTCGCGGGCACCGCGGGGCGAGGAGCGGGATGGAGTGGACTACTATTTTATGAATGCGGCCGAGTTTGCGGCACGGGTCGAGGCGGGCGAGTTCGTCGAGTGGGAGGAGGTCTATGCCGGGACTTGCTACGGGACGCTGCGGGCCGAGATCGAACGGATCTGGGATCGGGGGCATGTGGCGGTATTCGATGTGGATGTGGTCGGCGCGCTGAATATCAAGAAACTGTTCGACGAACAGGCCCTTTCGGTTTTCATTATGCCGCCGTCGGTGGAGGTGCTGCGGATGCGGTTGGAGGGACGGGGGACCGACTCGCCGGAGGCGATCGAACGGCGGTTGGCCAAAGCGGATCAGGAGATCGGATATGCACCGCGGTTCGACCGGGTGGTGGTCAATGATGATTTGGAGAAGGCTTATGCCGAGGCGGTGCAGGTGGTCGGGACTTTTTTGGCGCAGTAGACGATGGACGGGAAACGGGTGGCTCTCTTGCTGGGATCGTTCAATCCGGTCCATGCTGGCCATTTGGCTGTGGCGCGTTATGTGGCGGAGCGGGGATTGGCGGAGGAGGTGTGGTTCGTGGTGTCGCCGCAGAATCCGTTGAAGAATCCGGCGGAGCTGGCGCCGTTCGACGAACGGGTGGAGATGGTGCGGCGGGCGCTGGCCGAAACGGGCGACGGCCGGCTCCGGGTATGCGATGCGGAACGTTCGCTGCCCTACCCTTCCTATACGATCCGTACGATCGAATACCTCCGGAAACGCTATCCCGGCGTTCGGTTTACGATTTTGGCGGGCAGCGACATCGCCGACCAACTGCCCCGGTGGTATCGGGCGGAGGATTTGCAGCGCCAGGTTCGGTTTCTGATTTATCCGCGCAACGGCGGTGCGGCTTCGCCGGAAATGGCGCAGGCGCCGGTTCTCGGGGTCGATTCGACTTCGATCCGGGCGGCATTGGCGGCGGGGCGACCGGTGGCCGACGGATGGCTGCCGGCTTCGGTGGCCGACTATATCCGGACTCGAAAACTGTATGCGCAATGACGGAGACGATCGAATACTGGACCGCGGAGATCGAAAAGCGTCCGGCGGTGGCGGATCTCTATTTCAAACGGGGATGCCTGCACTACCGGAACAACGATTTCGGCGGTGCGCTCAACGATTTCAACCGGGCTTTGGCGTTAGATGCGGACTATACGGAGGCACGTCAGATGCGGGAGATGGTGCGGGAGATTCTCGACTTTCGGAATTTCGATTTGTATAATCCGTAATTGTTTGGATCGCAGTTAGTAGCGGCTTTTACCGGCCGTCGAACTCGAATGCCCACGGCAGCAGATCGGCGGCCATCGCTTCCCGCACTTCATCGGCCGACCGGTCGGACATGATGACCCGAATGTCGGCTCCTTGCTGGGCCCGCACCGCCTCGGCCAAAACTTCACGACAGCCGCCGCACGGTGTAATCGGCCTTTCCGAATCCGGCGAAGCGATGGCAATCGCCACGATCCGCACGTTCGGACAGGTTGCCCGCGCATAGTTCACCGCCACCCGTTCTGCACAACTTCCCAAAGGATAGGCCCGGTTCTCCTGGTTGTTCCCGCAGATCACCGTTCCGTCCTCCAACAGCACCGCTGCGCCCACCCGAAAGCCGGAATAGGGTGCCCACGCTTTTTCTGCCGCTTCGAACGCTTTTGAAATCAAGGTTTTGTCATTCATTATCGAAAGGATTGCTTGATGGATTTGACCGCCCGCAGCATATGCCGTTTCCCCAAGGCTCCCGGCAGCCGGAACACCTCGAATCCTGCCGCCCGCAAGGCCTGTTTCACCGCTCCTTTGGCCGAGTAGCTTACCCATACCCCCTCCGGTTTCAAGCTGTAGAACAGCCGGTGCATAATGGCTTCCGACCAGAGTCCCGGTTGCACGTCCGGTGCGAAGGCATCGAAATAGACGACATCGAACCGTTCGGCCAAAGCCGAAAAATCGAACGTCGACAAATCGGCCCGGTATTTCGTGAGCGAAAAACGATCCCCGTCCACCGCATGCCTTTCGCCGTCCCACGGTAACTCATGCAATGTCAGAAAGACAGGATCGTCCGTATAATGCAGCTGCCGGGCTGTCCCGACACCGATCGGATAGAGGTCGATCGCCGAGTAGTCGACCCGTTTCCGGTTTGCGAGTGCTTGTCGATAGGTTAAGTAGCAATTCAGTCCGCTCCCGAAACCGACCTCGAAAACAGCGATTTCCTCTTTTTGCTGTATTACAGCATCGAATCCGGCGCGGATATAGACGTGTTCCGCCTCGCCGACCGCTCCGCGATCCGAGTGGTACAGCTCTCCGAGTTGCTCGTGGCGCAGAGTCAGCGATCCGTCTCCGGTTTCGATTAATTCCATAATGGACTGAAAAATAAGAGTTACCGGCGAATCAGCTGAACTACATTCTCGACATGGTGCGTGTGCGGGAACATGTCCACCGGCTGCACTTTCGCCACCCGGTAAGCCGGATCGAAAAGAGCCAGATCCCTCGCCTGTGTCGCCGGATTGCAGCTGACGTAAACGATTCGCTGCGGAGCTGCCGCTAATATCGTTGCGGCCACATCCCCGTGGATTCCTGCCCGCGGCGGGTCCAAAATGATGACATCCGGCCGCCCGTGCCGCTCGATAAACTCCCCGTTCAGCACATCTTTCATATCCCCGGCAAAGAACAGGGTGTTTTCGATCCCGTTCAGCGCCGAGTTCTGTTTGGCGTCTTCGATCGCCTCCGGTACATATTCGATCCCCACTACCCGCTTGGCGCCGGCCGCAACGAAATTGGCGATCGTTCCGGTTCCGGTATAAAGGTCGTACACGATTTCGGTTCCCGTCAGTTCGGCAAAATCGCGCGCAACCCGGTAGAGGTTGTAGGCCTGTTCCGAGTTGGTCTGGTAGAACGATTTGGGGTGAATCCGAAAGGTCAATCCCTCCATGCGCTCCTCCATGTAGGGTTTTCCTTTGTAATGATGTACATCCAAATCGTTGATGGAATCATTCAGTTTATTGTTTATAATATAATTAAGCGATGTTATCTGGGGGAACTGTTCAGCTAAAAAATCCAGCAATGGCCTGCACATGGAATCCGGTTCGGCAAAAACGACGGTAACCATCACTTCGCCCGTGGTCGAAGTGCGGACAATGAGGTTCCGCAGCAATCCCCGGTGTTCGCGCAGGTTATAGAATGCCACCCCCTTCTCCTCGGCGAAACGTTTGACGGCCGACCGGATTGCATTCGACGGTTCCGCTTGCAGGTAGCACTGCTCTACATCCAACACCTTGTCGAACATCCCCGGGATGTGGAATCCCAGCGCATTGCCGCCGCCGGCCGCTGCCGCTTCTCCCTCGGCAACCTCCGAGCGGGGCACCCACCGCTTGTCCGAAAAGGTGAATTCCAATTTGTTCCGATAATATTCGCTCTTGGCCGAACCGATGATCGGCGAAATTTCCGGCAGCTCGATACCGCCCAACCGCCGCAACTGTTCCTCCACCTGCCGCTGTTTGTAAGCCAGCTGCATGGGGTACGGCAGCGCCTGCCACTTGCATCCGCCGCACTCGCCGTAATGTCGGCAGAACGGTTCGACCCGGTCCGGCGAATAGGCCGCAAACCGCGTTACATATCCCTCCATGAACCGTCGCCGTTTTTTGTTGATCTGCACGTCGACCACATCGCCCGGCACGGTGTACGGCACGAAGACCACCATGTCGCCGTATTTGCCCAAAGATTTTCCCTCGGCAGCTATGTCGGTGATTTTCAGTCCCTCGATTTGCGGATATTTGCTTTTCTTCGGCTTCATAAAGCGGCTGCTCGGTTTGGTTCGGGGCAAAGATACGGGTAAATTGCGTAAATTTGGAACCGAATCACCTTATACCTTTTGACCCGCTTATGATCAAACTGGCTACGCTTACTTTCAATCCTTTCGGCGAAAATACCTATGTGCTCTTCGACGAGACGAAACAGTGCGCCTTGGTCGACGCCGGATGCTACACCGAACAAGAACGGCAGACCTTGGTCGCGTTCATCGCGAAAAACGATTTGGAGCCTGTTGTGGCGATCAATACGCACGGACACGTGGACCATATTTGCGGAGTGGAGTTCGTGAAACGGCAGTGGGGCGTGCCGTTTGCGCTGCACCGCAACGAATGGCCGATTATGGAGTTGGCGCCGAGCTATGCCGGGGGTATGGGTTTCGACATCGAGACCGTTCCGGCGGTGGAGATCGATCTGGCGGAGACGACCGATATTCCCTTGGGAAAGAGTCGGTTGCACATCTTGCAGACGCCGGGGCACGCTCCGGGCCATGTGGCGATTCATGTGCCGGAGGCGGAGTTGCTGCTGACCGGCGATCTGCTCTTCAAAGAGAGCATCGGGCGAACCGATCTGCCGGGCGGAGACTATCCGACGTTGATGGAGAGCATTATCGAACGGGTGATTCCGTTGGGAGGCGACACCCGGATTTTTCCGGGCCACGGACCGCACAGCACGGTGGCGCACGAAGTGATGTTCAATCCGTTCATCGTCGAGGCGCTGCGGGGCGATGTGAACTACAAAGGCGAAGCGACGACCCATGAGAATTGATATTATTACCCTGCTGCCCAAGCTGTTGGACGGTGCGCTGAGCGAATCGATCATCAAGCGGGCGCAGGACAAAGGGCTGGTCGACATCCGGATTCACAACCTGCGGGATTATTGCGAAGACAAACACCGGACGGCGGACGACTACCCGTTCGGCGGCGAGGCGGGCATGGTGATGAAGATCGAGCCGATTTACAAGATCATCACTTGGTTGCGTTCGGAGCGGGAGTACGACGAGGTGATCTACACCTCGCCGGACGGGATTACCTATAACCAGCAGGAGGCCAATCGGTTATCGACTCTGAAGAATTTGATCATCCTGTGCGGTCATTACAAAGGGGTGGACTACCGGGTGCGGGAACATTTGATTACGCGTGAGATTTCGATCGGCGATTATGTGCTGACGGGGGGCGAATTAGCGGCGGCGGTCATTGCGGACAGTGTGGTCCGGATTCTGCCGGGGGCGATCGGCGACGAATGTTCGGCCTTGACGGACAGTTTTCAGGACAACCTGTTGGCTCCGCCGGTCTACACGCGTCCGGCGGAGTTCAACGGCTGGCGGGTGCCGGATGTGCTGTTGTCGGGAAATTTTGCCGAAATTTCGAGCTGGCAGGAGGAGCAGGCATTCGAACGAACGCAAAGATTAAGGCCTGATTTATTGGAAATTAAATAAGTCGATATGAAGTATTACATCATAGCGGGCGAGGCGTCGGGCGACCTGCACGGGGCGAATCTTATCGGCGGTCTGTTGCAGGCCGATCCGGAGGCGGAGATCCGTTTCTGGGGCGGCGACAAGATGGCTGAAGCGGCGGGAGAGCACGGGACGTTGGTGAGGCATTACAAAGAGGCCTCGATCATGGGATTCTGGGAGGTGGTCAAAAACCTGCGGAGGATCGGCCGGCAAATGCGGTTTTGTCGGGAGGATATAGCAGCCAGCCGGCCCGATGCGTTGATCTTGATCGACTATCCGGGATTCAACCTGCGCATGGCGGAGTTCGCCCGCACCCATCGTTGGCCGGCGGGGGTGAAGCGGCCGGAGGTCTTCTATTATATCGCGCCGAAGGTTTGGGCGTGGAAAGAAAAACGGGTGGTTCGGATTCGGAAGTTTGTGGATCGGTTGTTCATCATTTTTCCGTTCGAGGTCGAATATTTTCGACGGCATGGGATCGAGGCTTTCTATGCCGGCAATCCGTTGATGGATGCAGTGGCCGGACGGGGGGCGGTTGCGGAGGAGAGCGCCGAGGCGTTCCGGCGGGAGAATGGGTTGGACCGGCGGCCGATGGTCGCGTTGGTGGCTGGGAGCAGGGGGTCGGAGATTCGCTACAATTTACCCTGTATGGTGGCTGTTGCGAGGCGTTTCCCGGAGTACCAGTTTGTGGTAACGGGTGTTTCGTGGCTCGACAAGGCGCTGTATGACAGGTATTTGTCGGGAAACGATGTGCGGTTCGTCTGCGACCAGACCTACCGCACGCTGCTCTTTTCGGAAGCGGCATTGGTTACGTCGGGGACGGCGACGCTCGAAACGGCGCTCTTGAACGTGCCGGAGGTGGTCTGTTTCCGCAGCTCGGCGATCAGCATTTGGGTGGCGAAACGGCTTGTGAAACTGCGCTTTATCTCGCTTGTCAATTTGATCCTGAACCGCGAAGCGGTGCGGGAGTTGATCCAGGAGGAGTTCACACCGGAACGGGCGGCAGAGGAGTTGCGGGCGGTGCTGCCGGGGGGGGCGAAACACGAACGGATGATGCGGGATTTCGACGCATTGCGCGTAGCGATGGGCGCGCCGGGTGCTTCGGTGCGGGTGGCCGAGGAGATGGTGCGGCTGTTGAATGAAAAGGGAGGGGCAAAGGCATGAAAATCATTTGCATCGGCATGAACTATGCGGAACATGTCAGGGAGCTGCCGGGCGTGTGGGGCGGAGCGGTGCAGCAGAGGGAGCGGCCGATGCCGCAGGAGCCGGTCTTTTTCATCAAACCCGATACCGCTTTGCTGCGGAACAACGAGCCGTTTTATATTCCGGATTTCTCGGAAGATGTGCAGTACGAGTGCGAGTTGGTCGTGCGAATCGACCGGCTGTGCAAAGGGATCGAGGAGCGTTTTGCGCACCGGTGTTACGCGGAGGTCGGGTTGGGGATCGACTTCACGGCCCGCGACTTGCAGCGGCGGTGTAAGGCGGAGGGGCTGCCCTGGGAGATTGCCAAAGGGTTCGACCACTCGGCGGCGGTGGCACCGGTGTTCGTGCCGAAAGCGGAATTGCCGGATATGCAGCAGCTTCACTTCTCGATGAAACTCAATGGCGAACAGCGGCAGACAGGGTTTACGGGGGATATGATTTTCAGTGTGGACCGGATCATTGCCTATGTATCGCAGTTCGTTACCTTGCGTATCGGCGATCTGATCTTTACCGGGACGCCAGCCGGGGTGGGACAGGTGCATATCGGCGACCGGATTACGGCGGAATTGGAGGGGAGAATCCTGCTGGATTTTCAGGTCAAATAAATCGTTGAATATGCTGGAAAACTGTTTATTGCAGAATAAAATAGATATTGTTTTAGCCAGCGGATCGCCACGGCGGCGGGAGTTGTTGGCGGGGATGGGGATTCCGTTTCGCGTGGCGGAGGCCTACCCGGTCGACGAGGTTTATCCGGCGGCGCTGGCGGTGCAGGATGTGCCGCTCTACTTGGCGGAGCGGAAGTCGAGGGCTTTTCCCGAGGTGCTGAAGGAGAGGGAGATATTGATTACGGCGGACACCGTGGTTATTCACGGCGGCCGGGTCATCGGCAAGCCTGCGGGGCGGGAGGAGGCGGTCGAAACCCTGCGGCAGCTCTCCTGTTCGGTGCATGAGGTGGTTACCGGAGTGATGCTGCGCAGCAGCCGGGCGGAACGAAAATTCTCGGATACGGCACGGGTGGTTTTCGGCCCTTTGACTGCGGAAGAGATCGAATATTATGTGGACCGGTTTCGGCCCTACGACAAGGCGGGGGCTTACGGGATTCAGGAGTGGATCGGCTATGCGGGGATCGAACGGATCGAAGGGTCGTTCTACAACGTAATGGGGCTGCCGACCCGGCTGCTGTATCTCGAATTGTCGGATTTTATCCGAATGCAAGGATGGAATAATGAATAATCGATAAAATACATGATATGAGAAAATTAAGTTTCTTTATTTTACTCTTCGGTTTGGTTCTCTCTCTTTGTCCGGCGCTGCGGGCCGACGAGGGGATGTGGCTGCCGAGCCTGATCGAACAGGGGCATATCAAAGATATGCGGGCCAAAGGGTTCCGGCTCAAGGCGCAGGATTTGTATGCGGTGAACCGGGCCAGCCTGAAAGATGCCATCGTGCGGTTCGGAAGCGGATGTACCGGGGAGTTGATCTCCGACCAAGGGCTGTTGATTACGAACCACCATTGCGGATACGGGCAGATCCAGCAGCACAGCTCGGTGGAGCATGACTACCTGACCGACGGATTTGCGGCGATGAACCGCGACGAGGAGTTGCCGAATCCGGGATTGACGGTGAGTTTCTTGGTTGAGATGCGGGATGTTACCGATTCGATCCTCAAAGGAGTAACGAATACCATGGACGAAACGGAACGGCAGCAGATCGTCGAGGCCAATAAGAAAGAGGTTGTGGGGTCGGCGACGGAGGGAAACCATTACCGGGCTTCGGTCGAGGCGCTGTACTATGGAAACCAGTATTTTCTGTTCGTCTATGAGGTCTTCGAGGATGTCCGGTTGGTCTTCGCCCCGCCGTCGGCGGTCGGAAAGTTCGGCGGGGATACCGACAACTGGATGTGGCCGCGGCATACGGGCGATTTCTCGATTTTCCGGGTCTATGCCTCGCCCGACAACAAACCGGCCCCCTACTCGCCGGACAATGTGCCGTATGTGCCGAAAAAGTCGTTCACCATCTCGCTGAAAGGGATTCGGCCGGGCGATTTTACCTTTGTGTACGGTTTTCCGGGGCGGACATACCAGTATCTGCATTCCGAAGCGGTGCGGTACATCCAGGAAAAGAGCGATCCGCACAAGGTGAGGCTGCGGACGCTGCGGCTCGAGGTCATGAACCGGGCTCAGGCGGCCGATCCGGCGGTGCGGATCCAGTATGCGGCCAAAAATGCCAATGTGTCGAATGCCTGGAAAAAGTGGCAGGGCGAAATGAAGGGGCTGAAGCGGTTGGGGACGGTGGCCAAAAAGCAGGCGTTCGAACGGCGGTTCGAGGCGTGGGCGGCCGACAAACCGGAGTATGCGGGGGTTACGGAGCGGTTAGCCCGGCTGTACGATTCGTTAGAGCCGTATGCTTTTGCGCGGGATTACCACACGGAGGCGGTGCTGGCGATCGAGCTGTTCCGGTTTGCCGGAACTTTTGCCGGAGTCGAAGAGTGGACCCCGGAGGCGATCGAACAGGTTCGGAAGAGATCGGCGGCATTTTTCAAAGACTATGTGCCGGCCATCGACCGGGAGACAGCCCGGAGGTTGTTGGAGGAGTACGAGCGCCATGTGCCGGAGAGTTTCCGGCCGCAGGGCGGAAAGATCGATGTGGGGGCTATTTTCGACTCTACCCTCTTGGTCGATTCGGTACGGGTCGGCCGGCTGCTGGCGGAGGGGGATACCGCCGCTGTTCGCCGGATTGTGGACAGCGATGCGGCGGTGAGAGCTTTCCGGGCCTTTACAGCGGTGTACAAAACCCGGATCGAACCGGCCTATAAGGAGCTGAACGGGCAGATCGACCGCCTCTACCGGACTTACATGCGGGGGATGATGGAGATGCCGGGCGCGGGCAAGGCCTTCTATCCGGATGCCAACTCGACGCTGCGGATCGCCTACGGCAAGGTGGAGGGCTATCGGCCGGTGGATGCAGTCGTTTACGAGCCGGTGTCGACGCTCGAAGGGGTGATGGAGAAAGACAATCCGGAGATCTATGATTACAACGTTCCGGCCCGGCTGCGGCGGCTTTACGAGACAAAAGACTACGGCCGGTGGGCGGTGAACGGAACGGTGCCGGTGGCTTTCATCGCGACGAACCATACCACGGGCGGAAATTCGGGCAGTCCGGTGCTGAACGGGCGGGGCGAGTTGATCGGGGTCAACTTCGACCGCTGCTGGGAGGGAACGATGTCCGATCTGGAGTACGATCCGGAGGTCTGCCGGAATATCGCTTTGGATATTCGGTATGCCCTCTTCCTGATCGACCGGGTCGGCGGGGCCGGCTATCTGCTCGACGAAATGAAATTCGCTGAATGACGATGGTTCGGGAACGGTTGGAAAGATTGCGGAGCTGGATGCGGGAGCAGGAGGTCGGGGCATTTGTCGTCCCCTCGAACGACCCGCATTTCAGCGAGTATGTGGCTCCGTACTGGGGTTGCCGGGCATGGCTCAGCGGGTTTGACGGGTCGGCCGGAACCGTGGCGGTTGCGGCCGACGGGCGGGCGGCGCTTTGGACCGACTCGCGCTATTTCCTGCAGGCCGAGGCCCAGTTGGCAGGGACGGGAATCGAACTGCAACGCAGCGGATTGGCAGGGACGCCGACGCTTTCGGTGTGGTTGGCTGCGGCTGCTGTCGGGCGGGTCGGGGTGGACGGGCAGTTATTCTCCCGCACGGCGTTCGAGGAGATGAAACACGACTTGGCGGGGCTTGGGATCGAATTAGTGCCGCTCGGCGATCCGTTCGGGACGATCTGGGACGGTCGGCCGGCCTTGCCCCATGCACCGGCTTTCTGTCTCGAGGAGGCATATTGCGGCGAGGCGGCGGCCGGCAAACTCGACCGCATTCGGGCAGCGGGGCCGGCCGAGGGAGCGGTTCGGATTGTGGCGGTATTGGACGAAATTGCCTGGACGCTCAATATTCGGGGGGGAGACATTGCCTACAATCCGGTCGTTGTCAGCTATTTGGCGATCGAATCGGAACGGGCGGTGCTCTTTGTCGACCGGGAGAAATTCTCGGCTGAGGATCGGGAGCGACTGAGACGGGAAGCGGGGGTCGAGATGCGGCCTTACACCGATTTCGGGGCCTATCTTGCGGCATGCGGAGGGCGGACGGTAGTGGCCGATCCGAATGGGTTGGATCTCTGCCATTGGCAGATACTCGAAACGGCCGGGGCGGTGTTAGTGGCGGAGAGCGGGGTGATTGCCGGCATGAAAGCGGTCAAGAATCCGACGGAAACAGCCGGATTCAGGCGGGCGATGGAGTTGGACGGGGTGGCTTTGGTGCGATTCGAGCGGTGGCTCGAACAAACGATGGCGGCGGGCGGAAGACCGACGGAGCGGGAGATCTCCGCCCGGCTGCATGCCTTTCGCCGGGCGGCGGGAGAGGCGTTTCGCGGCGAGAGTTTCGGGACCATTGCGGGATATGGCGCGCACGGAGCGATCGTGCACTACGAGGCGACGCCGGAGAGCGATGTGCCGACAGGAACGGAATCTTTCCTGTTGGTCGACAGCGGGGGGCACTACCTGCACGGGACGACGGACATCACCCGGACCTACCATTTCGGCACCCCCTCCGAGGAGCAGCGGCGGGACTATACGGCGGTGCTGCGGGGGATGATCGACCTGAGTGCCGTCCGGTTCCCGGTCGGGACACGGGGGGCGCAGCTGGACGTACTGGCCCGGCGGTACTTGTGGGAAGAGGGGCGGAACTACCTGCACGGGACGGGGCATGGGGTCGGCCACTATCTTTGCGTCCACGAGGGGCCGCAGTCGATCCGGATGAACGAGAATCCGGTGGTCCTGCAACCGGGGATGGTGCAAAGTTGCGAGCCGGGAGTGTATGTGGCGGGGCGGTACGGGATTCGTATCGAGAATCTGACGCTCGTAACGGCAGAGGGGTGTCCGGAGGGGTTCCTGCGCTTCGAGACCTTGACTCTCTGTCCGATCTCTTTGTCTGCGGTCGATACGGAGGCGCTGGATGCCGGCCAGCGGGAGTGGCTGAACCGGTATCATGCGACGGTCTGCGAACGGCTGGCTCCCTATTTGGAGGCGGACGAACGGGAGTGGCTGCGGGACAAAACCCGGCCGGTTTAGGCACGGTTCTTGCTTATCCATCGTTCGGTCTAAACACGCACAAATTAACGAACGATGGAAAAATTCGAGACGGTCGAAAACTTCGACCTCCAAAAGTATCTGGGCAAATGGTATGAGATTGCGCGGTTCGATTTTCTTTTCGAGCGCGGTTTGTGTTCCGTAACGGCGGAATATTCGCTGCGTCCGGACGGACGGGTGCGGGTGGTCAACAGCGGCCGGAAAGGCTCGCCGCAGGGGCGGTTGTCCGTGGCGGAGGGCAAAGCGAAATTGGGAGCGCCGGACGATCTGCGGCGGCCGGGATTTCTGAAAGTTTCGTTCTTCGGTCCTTTCTATACGCCGTATTACATTCTGGCGCTCGATCCGGACTACCGGTACGTGCTGGTGGGTGGACGGAAGGGGAAATACCTCTGGATTCTTTCCCGCACCCCGCACCTGCCGCAGGAGACGGTGCAGCAGTTGGTCGCGCGGGCCGGGGAGTTAGGATTCGACACCTCGAAACTGATCTTTACGCCTCAGCCGGCGGAACTGTAGCTGCCGTCGGCTTCGGCAGTGAGGCGGTGGCTGACTCGAAAAAGGCCCACAGTTTGTCGTCTGCCGGCGTCGGCGCTTCGACGGTGATCGTTTCGTGCGAGACCGGGTGTTCAAAAGAGAGGCGGCGCGCCCACAGCGAAATGCTGCCGTCCCGGTTGGAACGCCGTGCGCCGTATTTCAAGTCGCCTTTGATCGGACAGCCGATTTTCGACAGCTGGCACCGGATCTGATGGTGCCGGCCGGTCAGCAGTTCGATCTCCAAAAGATGGTACCGGTCGCCGGAGGCCAGTACTTTGTACCGCAAGACTGCCTCTTTCGCTTCGGAGCGCAGGCGTTCCGGAACAGCCGGCAATGAGTCGTAAGCGGTCGAATGGTTGGTTTTGCCGTTCCGGACGATCCAGTGGGTCAAAGTTTCGGCCGAACAGGCGGGGATGTTTTCGACGATAGCCCAGTAAATTTTTCGGAACTGTCGCTGTTTCAACTGCTCGTTGAGCCGAACCAGGGCTTTGGACGTCCGCGCCAGCAGCACCGCTCCCCCCACCGGCCGGTCGATCCGGTGAACGACCCCCAGAAACACGGCCCCCGGTTTGGCATATTTCGCTTTGATGTAAGCCTTTACGCTCTCCTCCAATGCCGGTCCGCCCGTCGGATCGGGCTGCACCAATTCGCCGGGGCGTTTGTTCACCACGATGATGTGGTTGTCTTCGTAAAGTACTTCGATCATAAAGCGCTGTGTATAAAAATCCCGCCGACTTTCCGGTTTGCAAAATGGGGGCGCGCAAACCGAAAATGTGTGCCGGCGGGAAAAACCGAACCGTTGCTGCGGCAGCAGACAAAACGGCTTAGAAAATAAACATCGAACTGATCTCCTTGTAGTTGTAAACCCGTTCCACTACGTCGGCAAAAATATCCGCTACGGTCAAAACCTTGAACTTGGCGATATCCTTTCCCTCCTTGAGCGGAATCGTGTCGGTCGTAATGATCTGGTCCAGCTCGCTCGCTGCGATCCGTTCATAGGCCGGTCCGGAGAGTACCGGGTGGGTTACCACCGCCCGCACCGACAAGGCTCCCATCTGCTTCATCACATCGGCCGCTTTGGTGATCGTTCCGGCGGTGTCGATCATGTCGTCGAACAGGATTACGTTCCGCCCTTTCACCTCTCCGATTGCGGTCATTTCGCTGACCTCGTTCGGTTTGGAGCGGTGTTTGTGGCAGATGACCATCGGCGCCCCCAAATACTTGGCATAGGCGTTCGCCCGTTTCGACCCCCCGATGTCCGGCGTGGCCACGGTCAGGTTGTCGATTCCCAAGCTCTTGATATACGGCACGAAAACTCCGCTGGCGTACAAATGGTCGACCGGCACGTCGAAAAATCCCTGAATCTGGTCGGCATGCAGGTCCATCGTCATCACCCGGTCCACCCCTGCCGCGTGCAGCAGGTTGGCCACCAATTTCGCGCCGATCGAGACGCGGGGCCGGTCTTTTCTGTCCTGTCGCGCCCAGCCGAAATAGGGCATGATCGCCACCACCCGCTTAGCCGAAGCCCGTTTGGCGGCATCCACCATCAACAGCAGCTCCATCAAATTGTCTGCCGGCGGAAAGGTCGATCCCACCACGAAAACCGTGCATCCACGGATGCTTTCGTCGTAGGCCGGCTGAAATTCGCCGTCGCTGAACTCCAGCACGACGGAATTACCGAGTTCCGAACCATAGTGTTTGGCAATCTTTTCGGCCAGATAACGCGAATTCCGGCAGGCGAAGAATTTGATTTTGCGAGGTTCGCTCATGACAGTGTGCAGTTGTGTGAACACAATGGTGTCGATTTCGACAGGCGCAAAGGTAGTTTTTTTTTAGTTCTGTGTTAAACAATTTTCGATAAAATCCAGAATTTCCTCCCGACCCCTGCCCCGCTCCGACGAGGTAACGAAAAGAGCCGGCAGCTCTTCCCACTCTTCGGCCAGTTGGCGCCGGTAGAGTTCGATGTTCCGGTTCAGCTGTGCCTGCGACAGTTTGTCGGATTTGGTGAAGACGATGCCGAACGGCACTCCGTGCCGGCCGAGGAAACGGATGAATTCGAGGTCGATGCGCAGCGGTTCGTGCCGCGCATCGACCAGCACGAACAGATAGTACAGCTGTTCGCGTTTCAGGATGTAGTCCGTGATCAGGGTCGAAAACCCGCTCCGCTCCCGGCGCGACACCTTGGCATACCCGTAGCCCGGCAGGTCGACCAACGCCCATTCTCCGTTGATGATGAAGTGGTTGATGAGCCGGGTCTTGCCCGGCGTTCCCGACACTTTGGCCAAACCGGGGCGCTGGGTCAGCATGTTGATGAGCGATGATTTGCCGACGTTCGACCGGCCGATGAAAGCGAATTCGCGCATGGAGTCCGCCGGACACTGCGCGAGTTTCTGGCTGCTGCATCGAAAGGTGGCGGATTGGATGTTCATAGTCGTTGTTCGGTGTGCGCCGAGGAGGGTTAGATTTTTTTGCTCTGCCAGTCGGCCCGCCGCATGTAGGTATAGGCCAGCGCGAACATAGCGATTCCGTAGATGTGTTCCGCCGTCCAGCACCAGGCGACATCGGCCTGCCGGTGGATGGCGATGATGTAGACGTACAGCGCGTAGACCAGAATGGCGGCCATTTCGAGCCGGAAAGCGGCCCGTGTGTTTCCGGTTCCCGAGACGCTGTTGAACCAGATGAATGCCGGTGTCTGGAACAGGTAGGCGGAGGCCATGACCCACAGGGCCGGAACCGAGGCGCCGATCAGGTCGGGGTTGTCGGTGTAGATGCGCAGGGTGGCCCGCGGGAAGAGCATGACGGCGGTCAGCAGCGGCACGATGATCGCGTAACACATCCGGAGAATCCGCCGGACGGTGGCGAGCACCTCCCCGCTCTGTTCCGCCCCCATGAGGTTGCTGACCAACGAACTGCCGGTGGTGGCGAACGAGCTGACGAGGATGAACAGCAGCGACGAGACGCTCCGGACGATGTTGGTTACCGCCAATGGCCGTTCGCCGAGGTGTTCGATGGCGATGAAGAAGAGGAACCACGTGCTGACGGCCACGAACTGCTGAACCATCGTCCAGGACGAAAGGTTCAGCACATGGCCCAGTTCGCGGAAGCGGATGCGGAGGGGGCGAAACAGGGCGTATCTGCGCCAGTCGGTGTACAAGGTGTAGCCGGCGAAAAACAGGAGCGAAACGAGCTCCGCCACGGTCGATGCGACGGCGGCACCGGCGATTCCCCAAGCCGGCAGACCGAAACGGCCGAAAATCAATCCGTAGTTCAGCACCACGTTGCTCAGCACCATGACGACCGAGTTGACGGTCAGGATTCCGGTTCGGGTGGTTGCGACGTAATAGGCCCGAAAAATGACGGCTAAAAAGATGAAGAAAAAGCCGTAGACCCGCCAGTCCAGATACTCTAATGTCGCGCGGTAGACCTCCTCGGAGGAGATGAGCCGTTGCAGCAGGCAGGGGGCGGCCGTTTTGGAGAAGACGAAGACGGCGGCAGCCAGAAAAAACAGAAACAGAGCGCTCTGTTGGAAAATCGGACCGATCGCGCCGAAGCGCTTCTCGCCGTTTCGCCGGGCCATTAGGATTTGCGCCCCGATGCTGAACCCGAAACCGAGCATGAAAACAGCGATGTAATAGACTCCGCCGAGCGCCGAAGCGCCCAAGGCGACTTCGGCGGCATGGCCGCCCATACGTCCCAGAAAAGCGGTGTCGGTCAGCCCGATCAGGTGCTCCATCAACAGGCTGAGCAGAATCGGATAGGCGATGTGCCAGATATTTCGGTCGGTATAGACGGGCATCGGTCGGTGAGAAAAAGGGGTTGCAAAGTTACGAAAAATATGGCTTATCTTTGTTCGGTATAAACCATTCAGCGAAATCGATCATGGCAATTACGGTTCACACGCGCTACCTCGGCGGGTTGCACACCGAGGCGGAACATTTGCAGTCGGGAACGAAAATCACGACCGACGCGCCGACGGACAACGGAGGCCGGGGGGCCTGTTTCTCGCCGACAGACCTGCTGGCGACGGCATTGGGCAGCTGCATGCTGACGATTATGGGCAAAGCGGCGGAGGTGCACGGGTTCGATATCGACGGAACCGAGGTGGAGATTACGAAAAGGATGGGGACCTCGCCGCGGCGCATCGTCGAGGTGGTCGTGGAGATGACCTTTCCGACGGATTACGAACCGAAAGTGAAAAAGATTCTGGAACGGGCGGCCCACGACTGTCCGGTGGCCCAGTCGCTGCATCCGGACTTGAAGCAGACGGTCGTCTTCCATTACGGAAAATAGAGGCGGCGGTGCCCCCGGCGCGGTCGGTGCGAAAAGTTACCGCAGCCGCAGCCGCTGTCCGATCCGGGGCGGAAACCGGCGGATGATCGGGTTCATCTTTTGCAGCTTCTTCAGTTTGATCCCGTACTGCTGAGAAATGGAGTGGAACGAATCGCCCTGCTCCACCGTATGGATCGTTGCGGCCGATGCGCGGTTCCGTTTCGGTTCGATGTAGAGGGCCGTCCCTTCCGGCAGCGGAAAGGCGTTTTTCAAGTCGTTGAACCGGAGCAGCCGGGTGATGGAGAGGTTGTACTGCGCCGCCACCGAAGCGAAACTTTCGCCCGGCGACGAAACGATGTACCGCACGCCGTTGTTCTTCTCGACCTCATGCCGGGGGGGCGTCTGCGGGATGTTCGCCTCTTCGCCCGCCTCCCGATACTCCTCCCGGTGTTCCGACCGTTCTTTGTGCCGGCCCAGCAGTCCGCCGGCCCCGGCCGGCTGGTCGAACCGGTAGAGGCGGTGCCGTTCGATCAGGTCGATCAACAGCTGCGGATACTGCGGATTGGTGGCATAGCCCGCCGCTTTCAACCCCTTGGCCCACCCTTGGTAGTCCGTCGGGTCGAGCCGGAACAGGGCGGCATACCGGGGCGATTCGGTCAGAAATTTCGAGTGGTCGCGGTAGGAGTGTTCGACGCTGCGGTATTTCCGGAAACACTCCCCTTTCGCATCGTCGTCGTGGTAGATGGTCGCTCCGCTCCAAGTCCCTTTGCACTTGATGCCGAAGTGGTTGTTCCCCTCCACGGCGAGCCGGCTCCCGCCGCTGCCTGATTCGAGCAGCCCTTGCGCCAGCGTGATGCTGGCCGGAATGCCGAACTCTTTCATGGAGCGTATGGCCAACTGTTTGTAGGTGTCGACATACTCCTGCGCACTCATCTTGTACTGCGCCCGGCCGGGCAGGGAGAGCAGCAGAAGCACCGGCAGGGAGAACGAAATCCGTTTCATGGGCGCCGCGTGTGTATATTGGATATGCGGCAAAATTAGGAAATAAGGGGCTTTCCGTCAAAATTGTTCGTATCTTTGTCCCCCGAAAACGGAAACGGACAGGTATGTTTACAACGCTTTGCAACGATATTTTCCGACAGGCGATCGAGGATTATCACCGGTACGACGATGTGGATGCGCCGGTTGTCAATCCGTATGAGGCGGGGACAGTCGAACACTTGCTGTACCGCAAAAACTGGATCGACACGGTGCAGTGGCACCTCGAGGACATCGTTCGCGACCCGGAGATCGATCCAGTGGCGGCGTTGGCGATCAAACGGCGGATCGACGCCTCGAACCAAGAGCGGACAGATGTGGTGGAGTATATCGACAGCTATTTTCTCGACCGGTACAAGGCGGTTCGGCCGTTAGCGGAGGCGCGGATCAACACCGAGACACCGGCTTGGGCGGTGGACCGGCTTTCGATCTTGGCACTGAAGATCTACCACATGCAGCAGGAGGCGGAGCGGCCCGACGGTACGGATGCGCATCGGGCGGCTTGCCGGGCGAAATGGGAGGTGCTGCTGACGCAGCGGGCCGATCTCTCGCAGGCGATCGAGGAGCTGTTGGACGATATTGAGGCGGGGCGGAAATACATGAAACTCTACAAACAGATGAAGATGTACAACGACCCGGCGTTGAATCCGGTGTTGTACGGCAGATCGAAGTAGTTCTCCCGAATGCTTAACGGCTGAAGTTCTTGAAAACACGACCGAAGAAGATATTGGTGATCCGCTCGTCTGCGATGGGGGATGTGGCGATGACGGCGCCGGTGCTGGCGGCGTTTGTCAGCCGCTGGCCGCAGACGGAGGTCGTCTTGTTGACACGGGCATTTTATGCCCCTTTCTTCGACGGGATCGAAGGTCTGAAAATCCATCATATCGATATCGATCGGGGAGAGAGGCACCGGGGTTTGCGGGGGTTGGTGAGGCTTTTCGGCGAGCTGCGGCGGGCGCACCGGGAGGTGGAGGCGGTGATCGACTTGCAAGATAAGGTTTACTCCAAACTGCTGCGGGCGTTCTATGCAGTGCGGGGGATTCGGACCTACTGCATAGACAAGGGGCGGGCGGAGAAAAGGGCGTTGACCGCGCGGCCGGGTCGGGGCAAGGTGGTGCGGCAGCTGAAGACGAGCGTCGAACGGTATGCGGATGTCTTTCGGGCAGCGGGATTCAGACTGCCTCCGATTGAAACGGACCGGGCAGCTTACCGCCAACGGCGGCCGCTGCCGGCGGGTTTGGGAATCGCGCGGAGCGAGGGGGAACGGTGGATCGGTCTGGCACCGTTTGCACAACACAAAGGGAAGATTTACCCGTTGGACAAGATGCGGAGGGTGGCGGAACGGCTGCTGCGGGATTCTGCTTCGGTCCGGCTGTTCATTTTCGGCGGCGGCCGGGAGGAACGAAAACGGGCCGAAGAGTTGGCAGCCGGGGTCGACGGCTCCGGAAATCGCTGCATACCGGTGGTCGGGCGGTTTACGCTGCGGGAGGAGATCGACTTGATCGCTAACCTCGACGGGATGGTGTCGATGGACTCCTCGGCGATGCACATGGCGTCGTTGGTAGGGGTGCCGGTGGTGTCGGTCTGGGGGGCGACGCACCCTTACGCGGGCTTTCTGGGGCTGGGTCAGTCGACGGAGGATGCGGTGGGACTCGACATGGCTTGCCGGCCCTGCTCGGTGTTCGGCCACAAGGAGTGCTGGCGGGGCGATTACGCCTGTCTGAATGATTTGCCGCCGGAGAGGGTGTACGAACGGATTGCGGAGCGGCTGTAGGTACTTCCCGCTCCAAAGAGTCGGGCGCAACCTCTTGCGGAACAAGCAACGGCAGTTGCGGGCCTCCGCAAGAGACGCTCTGCAAACGAGTAGTAAGGTCGCCTCCTCACTCAGCCGCCAATTCCTTGACCTGCCGCGTTGCGATTTTCGGATTGGCGATTACGTTGCACCCGTTCACGCACCCCCCCTCGCACGCCATCACCTCCACCATATTCCCCGGACAACTCTTGGCGAACCCCCGCAGCTCCCGAATCGCCTGTTTGTCGATCCCGTTGATCACGACCGGCCGGATTTTCTCTTTGTATCCCTCCGGCAACTGCCCCGCCACCGCATTCATCACCCCTTCGCTCGCCGCATAACCCCGGCTGCTCGGCATGATCGCCTCGTCCAATGCCACTGCCGCCTCGTCCGTAAAGGCATCGACCCCCATCGCCACGAACATCGTCCCCAACTCCTCGAAACTCAGCATCAGATCGACATTCGGATCGTCGTACGCCTCCTTGCGCTTCGCCACGCACGGCCCCACGAAGACCAGCGTCGCATCCGGCCAGCGCTTGCGGGCGATCTCCGCCGCATAGTACATCGGACTCCGCGTGTGCGACACGAAAGGAGCCACCTCCGGAATATGCCGGTAGGCCAACCGATAGTAAGCCGGACAACACGACGTCGTCATGAATGCCTGCCCCCCGTCGATCACCTTTTCGGCAAACTCGGCCGCCTCATTGGTCGTCGTAACGTCCGCCCCTTTCGCCACCTCGATCACCTCGTCGAAACCCAATTTGCGGATCGCCCCCATGATGTTGGCCAGCGAGGTCTTGAACTGTCCCGCCACCGCCGGAGCCACGAGCGCCACCACCGGCCGCTCCGAACGGAACGCTTTGAAAATCTCGATCAAATGCGACTTCTCCATCACCGCCCCGAACGGACAGGCCGAGAGACACCGGCCGCAGTAGATACATTTTTCGGGGTCGATATGCTCCTTTCCCTGCTCGTCCTTGCTGATCGCCCCTACCGGACACGACTCCTCGCACGGCACCGGGATGTAAACGATCGCATGGAACGGACAGTTTTTCATACACAGTCCACAGTTCACACACTTCGTCGAGTCGATATTGGCCTGTCCGTTCACGAAGTGGATCGCCCCCTTGTTGCAGTTCACCTCGCAGGGCCGCGCCACACACCCCCGGCACATGTTGGTAACCACGTAGTTGACCTTCACGCATGCCGAGCAGGCCTCGGTGATGACCGAGAGCGGATTCTCGGAAACTCCTTCCCGGTCGAAAGCCCGCTGCGTGTACTCCGCCAGCGAGGTCATTTCGTCCTCCTCGTCGTCGAACCCGAAGCCGAGCACCCCCATCGCCCGGTATTTGAGCATCGCCCGGTCTTTGTAGATGCAGCACCGCGACACCTCGGCGCACCCTTTCGGCCTCATCAGGTAGGGGATGCGGTCGATGTTCTCCGCCCACGTATCGTTGTGCAGCAGTTTGACGATGCGCGTGAGCAGCTCGCGGCGCAGAATCATGGTATTGTTCGTAACGGCCATAAAGCGTACGTGTATAAGTATAGTGTGTGTATTTTCGATCGTGTGTTATCCGAGTTGCTGTTTGATCGCTTCGACGACTTTGGCGACGGTCGCCTCTGTAATCAACTCCTCGCCGACCCGGACGAAAGGTGCCTTGCCGCTCCCCTCGCGGTTGCAGAAATCGAGGCAGGTCGCCCCCCGGATCTCGACCCGGTCGGCTATCGCGTCCGGCAGGTATTCGCCGAGCAGCTGAAGCTCCGCGCCGCCCATAATGTAACAGAGGGTTCCGGTGCAGATTCGGACAGTCAGTTTTTCCATGGCATGTGCATCTCTTGGCCGACCGAGTCCGGAGATTCGATCGGGGTTCAAAGGTAATATATTTTTCGGCCGGCTTTTCGCTTTCCCCGATCACAGGTATTCGATCCGGATCTCTTTCAGGAATTTGCTTTCCAGCAGCCGGGCGATCTCCTTGACGACGTTTCGCCGCAACTCCAACTCCACCGGCAGGGCCGGGTCCTGGTGCTGCGGGTTGATCCGCGTCCCGATCACGAACTCGATCCGGTCGTGTTCCAGCAGCATCCGGGCCAGATCGAAATCTGTCCCCTGCCCTCTCAGTTCCGCCGACGAGGTTTGCTCCAGCAGGCTTTTGACGCGGGCCAGCGTCAACACCCCCTCCGTAATCAACTCCACGCCCGGCATGGAGGAGGTCGGCGGCAGTCCGGAAATATCCCGTCGCAGGTTGACCTCGATCTCCCGCCGCAGTTCGCGGGCCACGATCGCAGCCGTCGTTCCCCCGCAGATCACGGTGGTTCCGTCCCATTCCCGGATGCGTTCGGCCAGCTGCCGGTCGTTGGTTTCCGTGAAAGGCGGACCGGAGCAGAGCAGCAGCCGGCGGGGCTGGCGAAAATAGACCGACAGGCAGCTCAGGTCGCTTTTCGGCACGAAGAGGTCGTTTTCGGTCGCCCGGTCGACCAGCTTTGCAGCCAACTCCCGTGCCGAGCTTTTCGGCGTGTGTGCGAGCGTTTCCGCCACGGTCCGGACCACCCCTTCCCTGCCCCATCCCTCCGGCAGGCGCAGCGTTCCTGATCCCGACCGCAACATCCCTTTGTTCAGAAACAGCAACCGGTCTTCCGCCTGAGCCTCGAACCGGGTCAGACGCAGTTCGTTCCGACAGCCGTTGTGCGTCGGGATGGTCCGCAACGCCTGCTCCGTCGTCCGGTCGTCCGCCGGCTTCCCGTCGCGAAACAGCAGAAAGGGTGGCACTTCGTATTCTGCAATGCCGACCCGACCGTCGGCCCGAATCTCGGCCACGGCGAACGACGCACCGGTCCGGCTCTCCCGCCCGCCGAAGGTCTCCAACACCGAACGGGCGGCCTGTTCGACCGGAACGCTGCGCAGACCGTAACTGACGATCATGGAGGCGATCACCGAGGCCGTTACCTGGGCCTGAATGCCGCTGTCCCGTCCGTGGACCACGGTCAGCAGCGTCCGTCCGTCGCCGGTGCGGCGGCTGACGCAGAGGTCGCCGCTGGCGAACGACCCGCTTTCGGTGCGGCCGGCCGACTCCGCTTCGATGAAGTATTTATTCGGATCGGTCATCGTCGGCGGCGGTTACGATGGAGTTCAGTATCGCTTCGGTGCGCGAAGCGTTTTCGCCCAAGAGCCAGGCGATCTGCTGCACGGTTTCCAAGTTTTCGCGAATCACCTGTCGGGTGCGGCGAACCATTTCGTCGTTCTCGCCGCTGCCGATCCGCAGGGTGCCGATCAACACCCCGACCGACCGGTGCGTTTCGACCGGAAAGGCCGAAAGGTGCAGCAGTTTTCCTTTCAACCGCAGATCCTGTTCGATGGTCTCGCAGTCGGAGTTCAGCGCCTGACGCAGCAGGTCGCCGAGCGGAGCCAGCGTCTCCACGGCGACTCCCGACAAACCGCGGTGCGAGTCGAAGAGCTGTTCGGCCTGCGGCCCCAAAAGGCGGGCAGCCTGCCGGTTGGCCTCCACGATCCGGAGTTCCGCATCCACGAACAGCACGCCGGAGGCAAGGTGTTCCAGCAGAACGGAGGATTTTTTCTGGGCCAGTGCGCGCGTGTAGCTCAGACACATCTCCGGCTCGGCGCGTCCGATGCACAAGGCCCGGGCGAATTCGCGACAAGTTTCGTAGCCGCAGCCGCTGCAATTCGGCATGTCCCGTTCGGCGGACTTCCCGATCGAGGCCAAGGCAGCCTCGATTTGCGATGCGGCAACGCGAAACCGTTCGGCCGGCTGGGCCGGATAAGCGGCCACGGTGGCGATGAAAGGGAGTTTGTAAACCGGATTGGCCGGCGTGCGTTCGCGATAAAACCGGTCGCAGGCCCCTATTTTATCGACGATCGAATGCCGCTCTTTTCCCTGCTGCGAATCTGCCGCCCCGGCGCAACCCCCCGTACAACCGAGCAGTTCGAGCAGCCGGGCTTCCCTCGCCTCTCCCGACCGCTCCGCCTCTTCTCCGGCCAGCAACTCCCGCACGGCTGCCATACCGGAACAGGTGAGGGGGGCGGCAATCCGGGGCGGTGTGTAGTCGGCTTCACCCGGCTCGAAACGGTAACTGTCGTTTCCGGGTATCAGATCGAATTCCACCCCCTCTTCGCGCATCCACCGCCGCAGTTCGCCGAAGGTAATCACGGCGTCCAGTTCGCTGATTTCATCGGGATTGGATTTGGCGGCGACGCAGGGGGTGATGTACACCACTTTGCTGCCCTGTCCGTGCCACCGCCGGATCATGCGGGCATGCAGCACGGCGGGATGGGCCACGGGCAAAAGCCGTTCGGCCTGCTCCGGATAGTGGTGCCGGATGAGCCGCACGACCACCGGACAGACGGTGGAGATCGCTCGCCTCGGATGGCGCTGCAACTGTTCTTCGGCGGCTTTATCATAAGCGATGCGGCCGAGCAGGGTCTCCCCGACGCTTTTGAAACCGAGCAGGATCAAGGCTTCGATCATCCGCTGCGGAGCGATTCCGGCAAATTCGCCGACCCAGGCCGGGTCGAGCGAGGCGAAAACGGTGTCGGAGTTTTTGAGCAGCCGGCGGACGCTCTCCACGTCGTCGCGCAGGGAGATCATGCCGTGTGGACAGGCTTTTCGGCAGGCGCCGCACCGGGTACACTCCTCTTGGGCGATAGCGGCCCGCTGGTTGCGAATGACGATGGCTCCGCAGCTGCATGCCCGGACGCAACGGTAGCATCCGGCACAACGGTGCGGTGCGATATGGATCGCATAGTGGCTCTGTTCCATGCGGACCAAGTTACGGTTTTTCCGTCGATTCCTGAAATTTTACATCCTTGATTGGGACCGGGGCGGTCGATAAAAGAGAGGGTGCGCTTACATGCAAAGGCCTCCTGAAAAACGCCGGCAGAAAACAGAAACAAAGTGTTGAATGGAAAAATCGACCGAATCGGTTGATACGTAAAGACTTAAAACTCGACATTCCGCAGAGAGCCATCCTCCTCTCCGATCAACTTGGGAGAGTGTTCCCATCCGGCTATCCCTTTGGCCGGATCGTTCCAGAAGAAGGTCAGCGCGCGTGTCGGACAGGCTTCTACCACCTCGAGAATCTCCTCTGTTCCGGCCCTGCTCAGGTCGATCCACGGTCTCCGCCCCGGGTCGAAGACCCGCCGCAGCAAGGTGAAACACCGTCCCGCATGCACACACTCGCCCGGCTGCCACACCACCGTGATCGTTTCGTTGCTGTATTTCCGGTTGTCAGTCATCCTCCTCGTCGTCCGGCGTGTCGTCAATCTGGTCGGCCCCCGAGATTTCGCCCTCCTCATCGTCGTAATAGTCCTTCTCGATATCCTCCTCCGGTTTGGCATCGATCTTCACGTCGACCTTGACCAAATAGCTGATCTCCTCCGTCTCGAACGGCACTGCGTAGAAGAAGTCTCCGCCCGGCTTGTCGACCCGGATCAGCGCCTCGCCGTAGCCGTACGGATAAGTCGCCCTGAAGGCTTCGGCCAACTCCGGACTCAGGTTCGCGTGGCTGACGATCACACGCTTCTTTGGATGGGCCGTTTTGTTTACCATAGATTTGTGCTTCGCTAAGTTTGAATCTGTCGTCGAAAATTACTGCAAGTATAATCCAAAAATTAAAACCGCCGAAACGTTCCCCGCATTTTTCTTTCACCGCACGATTGTTTACCTTTGGGATTCAGTGAAACGGGAACGAGTTTTATGAACGAAGTGAAGCAAAAAATAGATCGTTTGCGGCAGGTGCTCGACCGGCTGAACTACAACTACTATGTTCTGAACGCCCCCTCGGCGGAGGACCGGGAGTACGACCGGTTGATGGCCGAACTGACCTCCCTCGAGGCGGCCCATCCGGAGTTCGACGATCCGAATTCGCCGTCTCACCGCGTCGGGAGCGACCTGACCAAAGAGTTCGAGCCGGTGCGGCACCGCTATCCGATGCTCTCGCTCGGAAACACCTATTCGGAGGAGGAGGTGCGGGAGTTTGTCGCCCGGATCGGCCGGGAGAGCGGCGGGACGGCAGCCTACTGCTGCGAACTGAAGTTCGACGGGACGGCCATCAGCCTGACCTATGAAAACGGACGGTTCGTGCGGGCCGTTACGCGGGGAGATGGGGTGGAAGGCGACGATGTGTCGGCCAACGTGCGGACGATCCGGAGCATTCCGATGCGCCTCTTGGGCGAAGGGTGGCCCTCTTATATGGAGGTTCGGGGCGAGATTTACATGCCGCACGAGCGTTTCGAGCGGCTCAACGCCGAACGGGCCGACATCGGTGAAGAGCCGTTCGCCAATCCGCGCAATGCCGCCGCCGGGACGCTCAAACAGCAGAACTCGGCCGTCGTGGCGCAGCGGGGATTGGATGCCGTGCTCTATGCCGTGCAGTCGGATGCGCCCGTGGCGGCATCGCATTACGAAGTGCTGCAACGGCTGAAAGCCTGGGGGTTCAAGACATCGGCGGCGGTCAAAGTGTGCCGTTCGGTGGAGGAGATCATGGAATATATCCATTATTGGGACACGGCCCGGCACGAACTGCCGTACGAGACCGACGGAGCGGTGATCAAGGTGGATAGCATCCGGTTGCAGCGCGACCTGGGGGCGACGGCCAAAGCGCCGCGGTGGGCGGTGGCCTACAAGTTCAAGGCGGAACAGGCTGCGACCCAGCTCCTGTCGGTCGATTTTCAGGTCGGACGGACGGGGGCGATTACGCCGGTGGCCAATCTGAGTCCGGTGCGATTGGCCGGGACGACAGTCAAACGCGCTTCGCTGCACAACGCCGAACAGATCGAACTGTTAGACATCCGGATCGGCGATACGGTGCTGGTCGAAAAGGGGGGCGAAATCATTCCGAAGATCGTCGGCGTCGATCCGGCACGGAGACCGGCCGGCAGCGTGCCGTTCAGCTACATTACGCACTGTCCGGAATGCGGAACCGAATTGGTGAAGGAGGCGGACGAGGCGAAACACTACTGTCCGAATGCCACGGGGTGTCCGCCGCAGATCGTGGGGCGGATCGTCCACTACATCTCGCGCAAGGCGATGAACATCGAGGGATTGGGGGACGAGACGGTGCAGCTTCTCTACAACAACGGGCTGCTGGGCGACATGGCCAACCTCTACGACTTGGAGGTGGAACACCTCGTACCGTTGGAGCGGTTGGGGCAGAAATCGGCGGAGAATATCATCGGCAGCATTGCCAAATCGACCGAGGTGCCCTATGCCCGGGTGCTGTTCGCCATTGGGATCCGGTATGTGGGCGAGACGACGGCCAAGAAGCTGGCCGCAGCCATTCCGTCGGTCGATGCCCTGATGCAGGCTTCGCGCGAGGAGCTGTTGGAGGTCGAAGAGGTGGGGGGCAAGATTGCGGACAGCATCATCGCCTATTTTGCCGATCCACGGAACGTCGCCATGATCGACCGGCTGCGGTGCGCCGGCGTGCAGTTGGAGGCGGTGCAGACCGCAAAACTGTCGGCGGCGCTGGCGGGAAAGAAGATCGTGATTTCGGGGACCTTCGAGCACCACTCGCGGCCGGAGCTGAAAGAGTTGATCGAGCAGCACTCCGGCACGAACCAGAGCAGCGTCTCGAAAACGACGGACTACCTGCTGGCCGGGGCGGGGATCGGGCCGAAGAAGTTGGAGACGGCGAACAAATTAGGAGTGCGGATTCTTTCGGAGGAGGAGTTCTTGCAACTGATCGGCGGCGGAGAGGAGCCGGCCGTTCCGGGACAGGAGGCCGAAAGGGAGGTGTTAAAAGTTCAACAACAGACCCTGTTTTAGTGGAAAATCGTCAGCCCGGAGCGCTATCCGGGCGGAATAACCTTAACTTTGCTGCACCGGTGCCGCGTTGGAGGTAAGGGAAGTACAGCTTGACAAGGGGGGAACCGCCATTTTCGAGAACCGCTCGGTGGAAAGCGGCCTGAAACAAAACGCACCAGTTACGAAGAGACATAACAAAAACGTTATTCATAACCAAGTCAATACACACTATGTCGATCAATCTCAGGGGCGTAGGCGTCGCTTTGGTAACGCCTTTCACGGCGGGCGGGGAGGTGGACTACCCGGCCTTGACCTCGCTGATCCACCACATTACGACCGGAGGGGTCGATTACATGGTCGTGCTGGGAACCACGGGCGAACCGGCGACGCTGACGGCCGAGGAGAAGTACAACGTCGTGCGGCATTGCGTGGCCCACAACCCGGGCGGTCTGCCGATCGTAGTGGGGATCGGAGGGAACAACACGGCGGAGGTGATCCGGACCATGCAGACGTTCGACCTGAGCGGGGTGAGCGCCATCCTGTCCGTTACCCCTTATTACAACAAGCCGAGTCAGGCGGGGCTGAAAGCCCATTTCCGGGCGGTGTTGGAGGCGGCGCCGCTGCCGGTGATCCTCTACAATGTGCCGGGTCGGACGGGGGTCAACATGACGGCGGAGACGACGCTCGAACTGGCGCACGCATTTCCGGGCCGGGCGGTGGCGGTGAAAGAGGCGTCGGGGAATTTGTCGCAGGCGGCTTATATCCTGCGGGATCGGCCGGAGGGATTTTTCCTCCTCTCGGGCGAGGATAACTTGGCCTTGGCAACGGTGGCGATGGGGGGCGACGGGGTGATTTCGGTCTCGGCCAATGTCTTTCCGGACACCTTCTGCTGCATGATCCACGCGGCATTGGCGGGGAACATGCAAGATGCGGCGACGCTGAACTTGCAGCTGCACGAAGTTACCGACCTGCTCTTTGCAGAGGGGAATCCGGTGGGGGCCAAGGCGGCGCTGGCGATCAAACTGATCATCGACAACCAGTTGCGGCTGCCGTTGGTGCCGGCCAGCGAAGAATTGAAAAACAAAATCCGGGCCCAGATCGACCGGTACGGATTCTGACCGGTTCGCTATTTTTTTACTCTTGCGGCCGGCAGTGGCCGGAGTCCGGTTTTTTGTTATATTTGCCCTGCACGGCCGAGGTTTTCACTCTCACTTTCGGCCGGCAGGGTTTTTTATTTCGACAATGGCATGACTATGCGGAAAATCATGGTGCTGGTCTCGATGGTCTGGACGGGGGCGGGGCATGCGCAAACGGCCGACTCGCCGGCATTCCGGCCGCCCGATTACCAACAGATCGCCACAGAAACGGCGGATGCAACGTCGCCCTATTACTATCCCGAACTCATGAGACGGTACGAACGGGGCGACACCACCCTCACCCTCGAAGATTTCCGCCACCTCTACTACGGCTATCCGGCCCAGCCGGGGTATAAACCGCTCCTCGCTTCGCCGTATGCAGACAGCTTGGAGCAGGCGTTCGGCAAGAGAAGCCGTTTGGAGGCCGGCGATTACCGGCGGGTGGCGCAGTTCGCCCGCGAGATTCTTCGGGAAGAGCCGTTCAGCATGCGGGATTTGAACGTTTTGGCTTTTGCCTGCCAGATGCTCGACGAACCGGAAAAAGCAGCGGTGCAGATGGCCAAGATACGGGGTATCTTGGAGGCGATCCGTTCGACCGGGACGGGGCTGCGGGAGGAGTCGCCGTGGTACGTCATCTACCTGCGCGATGCGGAGGATGTACTGAATCTGTTGGGGGCGAGGTTCACCAAATTCATCGTGGTGAGCCGGAGCGTGGAGTATGCGCCGGTCTACAACATGCCGGAGGGGATGGGAAAACGCTTCAAGGGCTACTATTTCGACTACAGCGAAGTCTATCGGCGGCGGCCCGACTACTTGGACAACCTGCCGAAACCCAAACGCCGGCTCGAAGTCAATCCTCTCTACAATCCGCACTCGAAACAGAGTGTGCTGCCCAAATAAACTTTACGGAAACAAACAGAGAGAAAAAGCTATGTCATACGATGTGATTGTAATCGGCAGCGGGCCGGGCGGGTATGCGGCGGCGATCCGCTGCGCGCAATTGGGATTGCGCACAGCGGTGGTCGAACGGGCGGAACTCGGCGGAACCTGCCTCAACTGGGGTTGCATCCCGACCAAAGCGCTGCTCAAGAGCGCTGAAGTCTACCGGTATGCTTCGCACGCGGCGGAGTATGGAGTGGATGTGGCGCCGGAGACGGTACGGGCCGATTTGCCGGCCATGGTCGCCCGCAGCCGGGCCGTGGCGGAGCAGATGAGCCGGGGGATCGACTTTTTGCTCAAAAAGAACGGCGTGGAAATTCTCGTCGGGAGGGGATCGCTGACCGAGGTGCCGCACACGGTGGAGGTAACGGCAGAGGACGGGGCGGCTGTCCGGTACGAAGCCCAGCACATCATTCTGGCCACGGGAGCGAGGCCGCGGGAGCTGCCCTCCATTCCGGTGGACGGGAAGCGGGTGATCACCTCGCGTCAGGCTCTGACACTGACCGAGCTGCCGCAGTCGATGGCGGTAATCGGTTCGGGGGCGATCGGAGCGGAGTTCGCCACCTTTTTCAGCACTTTGGGGACGCGGGTAACGATCGTAGAGTATGCGCCGAATCTGGCGCCGTTGGAGGACGAGGAGATTTCAAAACTCTTGGAGCGTTCGTTCCGCAAGGCGAAGATCGCGGTAATGACGGCCACGGAGGTGAAAGGGGTCAAGGCGACCGAAACGGGATGCGAAGTCTTCGTCGCGGGCAAAAAGGGCGAACAGGTTTTGGAGGCCGAGGTGGTGCTGTCGGCGGTGGGGATCGCTGCCAACATCGAGCAGATCGGTTTGGAACAGGCCGGAGTGCGGGTCGACCGGGGCAAGGTGCCGGTCGATGAGCATTACCGGACATCGGCGGAGGGGGTCTATGCCATCGGCGATTTGATTCCGACCCCGGCGCTGGCCCATGTCGCAACGGCCGAAGCGATCCACTGTGCCGAATTCATTGCCGGGCGCCGGCCGGAGCCGGTGGATTACGGAGTGATTCCCTCCTGCATCTACACAACGCCGGAGGTGGCTTCGGTAGGGTTGACCGAGGCGCAGGCGGCTGCACAGGGACATGCACTTCGGATCGGCCGGTTTCCTTACACGGCCTCGGGCAAGGCGACGGCGGCGGGGAACCGGGACGGGATGGTCAAGCTGGTTTTCGATGCGGAGACCGATAAACTGTTAGGGGCGCATCTGTTCGGGCTGAACGTTACGGAGATGGTGGCGGAACCGACCTTGGGGATGATGCTCGGTGCAAGTGCGGAGGATCTGGTCCGGACGATCCATGCCCACCCGACGATGTCGGAGGGGTTGATGGAGGCGGCTGCGGCGGCGCAGGGCGAGGCGATACATTTGTAATCATTTGTAATAAAAGATTCAGGGCGGCAGTATAAAGCGACACAAAAAGTTCGGCCTCGCGCCCACCCCCTGAAGCCGCTGCGAGCGGCTTGGGCGCGGAGGCCGGCGATTCCAAAGGAATCGCGGTTGGAATCGCTCGGGAAACCCATTCAATCTTGACAAAACGATAACCATGAAAGTCAACGTATCCGAACGCATCTACTGGTTGGGCGTCAACGACCGGCGAAAGGCGCTGTTCGAAAATTTGTGGCCCTTGCCGGCAGGGGTGAGCTACAACTCCTATTTGATAGTCGATGAAAAGACCGCTCTGCTCGATACGGTCGAAACGGGCGCAGGTGGCGGTTACGTCGAGTGGATCGAACGACTGCTGGCGGAACATGGACGGCAGGAGCTGGACTACCTCGTCGTCAACCACATGGAGCCGGACCATTCCGGAGAGATCGGCGATATCGTGCGGCGGTGGCCACAGGTGCGGATCGTCGGGAACAGCAAGACGTTCAAGATCATCGAGGGGTATTACGGCCTTTCGGAGCATGGGGTCGAGGTCGGCGACGGAGATCTGCTGGATCTGGGCCATCACAAACTACAGTTCGTAATGACCCCGTGGGTGCACTGGCCGGAGACCATGATGACCTATGACACGACAGAACACATTCTCTTTTCGGGCGACGCTTTCGGGACATTCGGCACGTTGGACGGAGCGGTTTTCGATGACGAGATAGCCGACTTCGATGCGAAATACCTCGGCCAGATGCGGAGGTACTACTCCAATATTGTCGGGAAGTACAGCAACATGGTGCAGAAAGCGCTCGACCGGCTTCGCGATGTTCCGGTTCGGACGATCTGTCCGCTGCACGGGCCGGTATGGCGGAGCGAGCCGAAGCGGGTGATCGGCCTCTACGACCGGTGGAGCCGGTACGAGGCGGATGCCGGGGTGGCGATCATCTACGGCTCGATGTACGGGAATACGGCCGCGATGGCCGATCGCATCGCCCGACGGTGCGCCGAAGCGGGGATCCGGGATATTACCGTGCGGGATGCCTCCAAAACCCATCTCTCCTACCTGATCGACGATGTGTGGCGCTGCCGGGGGATCGTACTGGGGAGCTGCGCCTACAATGCCGGTCTGTTTCCGGCCGTCGAACGCCTGACCGCCGAACTGCTGCACATGGGGGTGAAGGAGAAAGTCTTGGGGCTGTTCGGCTCCTACAGCTGGAACGGAGGCGGCGTGAAAAATTTGCGGGTTTTTGCCGAACAGATCGGCTGGCCTTTGGTGGCGGAACCGGTGGAGCTGTTCGGGCGGCCGACTCCGGAAAAACTGCTTGCTTGCAACGATTTGGCGCACGGTATGGCGGAAGCGCTGGCCGGCGCGGCGAAACACGAATAGAACGATGAAAGAGATTCCAATCGGTACGAGCTGCACGACGACCGGAGTCGTTGCGGAGGGAGATACGGCCGCTGTTTTGGGTTCCGGCGACCTGCTGGTATTGGGGACCCCGGCTTTGGCCGCGTGGATGGAAAACGCGGCGATGCGGGCCATTGCCCCGTTCTTGACTTTCGGTTCGGAGAGCAGCGTCGGGACGGCGTTGCAGATGACCCACGAGCGGGCTTCGCGGATCGGTGCGCAGATTCGGGCCACGGCCACGGTTACGGCAGTCGACGGCCGGCGTATCGATTTTACAATCAGTGCTGTAGACGATACCGGAGCGACGGTCGGACGGGGAACGCACACCCGATTTGTGATCGGGATCGAAAAATTTATGGCCCGAATCGAAAAATAATCGTAAATTTGGAGACACGTTGCAGAAACGCGAAACATTACTTAACAAATAATACAAACACACACATGAGCGACAAAAAATTTCCGGCCGGAGTTCTCACGGGGGACAAAGTGGGCCAACTGTTTGCCTATGCCAAAGAAAAAGGGTTTGCGATTCCGGCGGTGAACGTTACCGGAACCGACACCATCAACGCAGTGCTCGAAGCGGCCGCAGCGGTCAATTCGCCGGTGATCATCCAGATCTCGAACGGCGGTGCGGCATTCGTCGCAGGGAAAGGGCTGAAGCTCGACGGACAGGAAGCCCAGATACTGGGGGCGGTGGCTGCGGCCAAACATGTGCACACGGTGGCCAAGGCCTATGGGGTGCCGGTGATTCTGCACACCGACCATGCTGCGAAAAAACTGCTGCCGTGGATCGACGGACTGCTCGACGCCAGCGAAAAACACTTCGCCGAGACCGGGACGCCGCTTTTCAGCTCGCACATGCTCGACCTGAGTGAAGAGCCGCTGAACGAAAACCTCGAAATCTGCGCGAAATACCTGACCCGGATGGCCAAGATGGGGATGACCCTCGAAATCGAACTGGGGATTACCGGCGGCGAAGAAGACGGGGTGGACAACTCGCACGTCGACTCGTCGAAACTCTACACCCAGTCGGAAGATGTCTGCGCAGCTTACCAGACCCTGATGAAGATCAGCCCGAACTTCACCATCGCGGCATCGTTCGGGAACGTCCACGGGGTTTACAAACCGGGGAATGTGGTGCTCGAACCGAAGATTCTGCGCGACTCGCAGGCCTACATCCACAAAACCTTGAACACGGCGTCGGACAAACCGGTGAATTTCGTTTTCCACGGCGGTTCGGGTTCGGAACCGGAAAAGATCGCCGAAGCCATTTCGTACGGGGTGATCAAGATGAACATCGACACCGACACCCAGTGGGCTTTCTGGAACGGGATTCGTCTGTTCTACCAGAAAAACGAGGCTTACCTCCAGGGACAGCTCGGCAATCCGGAAGGGCCGGACAAACCGAACAAAAAGTACTACGACCCGCGGAACTGGCTCCGGGCAGGAGAGGTGTCGATCATCGAACGCCTGAAGATCGCTTTCGACAACCTGAACTGCGTGAACGTACTGTAATCCGCAGAAACACCGAGAACAGCCCCGCTGCCGGGGCTGTTCGTTTTATTCAAACTCTTTTCAATCCATTCCATCCATGAAAAATGCAGTGGCCATACTGTGTGCAGGGGGGCCTGCACCGGGTATCAACACCGTAATCAGCTCCGTTACCAAGATTTTCAGCCAGAACGGCTACCAGGTCATCGGGCTGAACGGCGGGTATAAAAGTTTAGTGAGCGACGAACCGGATTTCGTTTACCTCGACTTCGAGACCGCCGACACGATCTACTGCCGCGGCGGATCGGCCTTGGTGATGAGCCGGTACAAACCGACGGACAAGGAGTTTCGCACCGACTTTTTCGAGCGCTACAACGTCAAAGTATTGGTTACGATCGGGGGCGACGACACGGCGTCGACCGCCAACCGGCTGACCAAGTTCCTCAAACAGAAAGGGATCGACGTGTCGAGCATCCATGTGCCGAAGACCATCGACAACGACCTGCCGCTTCCGGCCGGGTATCCGACATTCGGCTACAACTCGGCCAAGGAGGAGGGGGTGAAGTTGGCCACCACGCTCTACGAAGATGCCCGGACCAGCGGAAACTGGTTCGTCGTATCGGCCATGGGGCGCGAGGCGGGACACTTGGCATTCGGGATCGGATCGGCGTGCCACTACCCGATGATCGTGATTCCGGAGATGTTCAACAAAACCCCGATCACGTTCGACAAGATTACGCGGCTCGTAATTTCGTCGATGGTGAAGCGCCGTTTATTAGGGATTCCGTACGGCGTGGCGGTCATTTCCGAAGGGGTCTTCCACTTCATGAACGACGATGAGGTGATCAACACCGGGGTGCAGTTCACCTACGACGAACACGGGCATCCGGAGTTGGGGAACGTCAGCAAGTCGCATATCTTCAACATGCTCGTTCAGAAAAAACTCAAAACCTTGCGCATCAAGGTCAAGAGCCGTCCGAACGAAATCGGGTACGAACTGCGCTGCTGCCGGCCGATCGCCTACGACTTGTCCTATGCGACGCAGCTGGGGTTGGGCGTGTACGAACTGTATCAGGCAGGGCACAGCGGCTGTATGGTAACGGTGGGTCGGGACGGTTCGGTCGAACCGCTCTTTATGGACAGCGTGGCGGACAAGAACGGAAAGATCATGCCGCGGTTGGTTGATGTGAACTCCCGGAAGATTCAGCAGATTATCCAGAACAACCTGCACTACATCACGCCGGAGGACTACAAAGGGGCGTCGAAATATGTCGACGATCCGGAGGAGTACGACTTCATGAAGATTCTCGAATGGGACAAGTAGTAATCCTCTGAAAAGGGTATTTTTGTCTTGGACTGCCGAGGCCTCGAAAGAGCAATCTTTCGAGGCCTTTTTTCGTGAGAAGAGGGACAGGGCTAACCGATTGGGATAAAATCGGTTAATTTTTTGTCGGCTGCTCGAGCGTTTCCGGATCATCGACCAACGTGTCGTTCTCCCTTTCGAGGACGAGCGAGCCTTGACCGGCATTGCTGCACAGCAAAGTCAGAATTTTGTTCATTTTCCGGGTAATCGTGTAGGAGGTCATCGGTTTGCTGAACTGAATTTTGCTGCCGTCGCCTTTGGTCCAGGTAATGGCGATGGGAATATCTTCCGAATAGTCGTCCGCCGTCCAGTCATTGCCCATAAAATTCTCGAACGTGAAAATCTTTTTGGTAACAGCCGTCGGATCGTCCGGCGTCAGCGTGAACGTCGGTGCTCCCTCCATCTTGACCTCGATCGACCCCTCCGTAAAATCTTCCGGCACGATCGTAAGCCCGAAACAGACATATTTCAGCGGTATGGTCAGCGTACCTCCCCGCTCCGGTCGGTAATTTTTGACTACGCCGTAGTATCGTTCGATCGGCGGTCGGGCATACTCCGTCTTTTTGCCTCCCTCCTCGTTGATTACTGCCTTTCCTGTATTAATTTCGAGGTAATTCTCAGAAGACGATTTTATAAATTCATTGGTGATTTTTCCCGGAGTACCGCTAAAACCACCAACTAAAAATGGATCCTGATACCCACCATTTTCTCCTTTCGCAATCAGATCCTTGCCGTTCGGCACCACCGAGACCTCGATTTTATAGGTCGATCCCAACTCCAAATCCAAACTCATCCGGCTTTCGTCGTCGAAAATCCCATAGGCGTATTGAAGAATACTTCCTTTATATATCTGAACGGCATACAGATCCTTGGAACTCGCCTTGGTCAATGTCAGCGGTTCGTCTCGCTCCACAATATCTTCCCGGTCGAGCAGCAGCTGAACAGTATATTTTTCGGGCAGCGGATCGGGTTTGTCCAACCGGCACGAAACCATCGAAGAAATAGCTAACAGAATGAAAATCAGGTTTTTCATGGTATATCAACAAAATTTTGTCGAAATATCATGCTTTTCAACCTGAATGCAAAGCGAAAAAACATTTCGCGTTACGATCTGTGTTTTTCGCGATATGACAATCCTTTTACCGGATGATGATGCCGGGCAGGGCTTTTCGAAGCCGCTCCCGATCCACCGACTCGAAATGGTAGGGATAGAGGTATTGCGGCTCGATGATTTTTGCCGCCTCGATCCACTCCTCCTCGCTCATCGTATAAGGCAGCATTTGCGGCAAAAAGGCTATGTCGACCGGTTTCAACCGCCGCATTTCCGGTATCAGTTCCGTATCGCCGGCGATGTAGATGCGGCGGCCGCCGATCGTCAGCAGATAACCGTTCCCCTCCCCTATCGGGTGAAAGGGCACGCCGGCACTCCGCTCGCGCAGGATGTTGTAGGCCGGAACCGCTTCGATCCCGATCCGGCCGGCATAGAGGGCCGACTGACCGTTGGCGAGCGTAACGACCGGCTGAGTAAAACCGTCGGCCCGCAGCCGTTCTGCCGTTTTGGGCGGAGCGACCAATGTCGTCTCCGGGCGAGCGATCGCCCGAATCGCCTGTGGATCGTAATGATCGTAATGGTCGTGGGTCAGCAGGATTGCCGTCGCGGGCGGTAGCAACGAGAAGTCGGCGACTGCGCTATAGGGATCGACGACGATCGTTTCCTCCTGCCAGCTCAAACAAACGGAGCCATGGCCGATCGGTGCGACCCGGAGTTCGCCGTAACAGTCGGCGGAGTGTTGAAGCATGCTCATAGTGGAGTAAAAGTAGGATTTTTATGTTGAAATCCCACAAAAAACGTACATTTGGCTACTCAGCCCGACGAAATGTGGCAGCAATTTTCCTAATAATTATAATTTCCCAGCAATACTTCACCAAGGTGAGTGCTTGTTCGTGTGCGAAAATATGGTATCTTTGTGGTGCTGAGTGCCTCCCGGCACGCGGCAGACATATCAGAGAAAGTGTTTTCGCACGGTCCTAAGTAGGAAATGTGGTAATTTCACGACTGAAGGACGACGAACAGCACTCATTTCTTGTTTAGATGATGACGGGCGAACGTATCTGTTGCATTCGCATACCTCATATCTATACAAGTGTGGGGTATTGCGTCGTTTATTTCAGTCAAGGTCTTACCACAACCTCCTACTTGATAAACGAAATCGACTCCACACTTTCTATTTTTTAACTTGCTGAAATTCATATAGCTACCAGGAGTCGATGGCGATTGATGTTTAACGCGATGCACAAAACAAAAGTGGCCATGAAACGACTATTTCCTATTGGGGCGATTTTGACCCTGTTGCTGGCCGTCGGTTGCAGCAAGAGCGACGACTATTTCGACGAACCAAAGCCAGACGAGGAACCGACAGAACAGTTCGATGTACTCTGCGAGCAGATAAATAGAAATATGGCCTCGTTACAGGCATTGATCGGCGTCATGCAGGAGGGAGATTATATCGACGAGGTAAGCCCCGTTATGCAAGGCGGTAAAGAAATCGGCCATACGATTACTTTTGAAGATAGCGATCCGATTACCATCTATTACAGCACGGAGAACGACACGGAGGCAAATGGAGCAATGCCGGTTATCAGTGTGCGGCAGGACGAAGACGAAGTTTATTATTGGACGTTAAACGGCGCTTGGCTTCTGGAGAAAGGGAATAAAGTTCAGGTACAGTCTGCTCTGCCCCAACTGAAATTGCAGAATGGAGAGTGGTATCTATCCAATGACGGGGAGCAAACTTGGCAAAAGTACGGAAAAGCGACCGAGGCCGATTACGATAGGACATTTCAAAGTGTAACCGAGAAGGAGGATAATGTCGATATTATTTTGTCCAACGGTTCCAAGATCACCTTGCCGAGAATAACCGCGTTGACCGTTCAGATTATGGAGCAGGACACCCTGTTGCAATTCTTGGACGATGAGACGAAAACGATCTGTTACACCATTACCGGGGGAGGTAAGAACCAGGTTGTAAAGGTTGAAATGCAGAATGACGACGGAGGTTACACGCTTCATACGACCTCGGAATCGGCGACCGCCGGTACGGTCGATATTCAGGCAAATACTCCGACCGAAAATCGCGTGATCGTATCGGTTTCCAACAGTCGCCAAACGGTTCAGGCGAGTATCGCTGTGGCTGGATATCCGCCTTTCGACGGACTGACCATCCGGGTAGAGACTCCGGGAACGTTGTCCCAGTTATTGAGCGAACACGACCAATCGATCCTTACCGAACTGAGAGTAATCGGTTCGATCGATGACGAGGATATTGCCACCTTGAAAGCTCTTGCGAAGCGTCTTTTACTTACGAATTTTCTTTTAATACTGGATATAGAGAATACGGATATAACCAGTCTGCCAGAAGAAGCTTTTTTTGCATGCAAGAAACTGACTGCCATTAAACTACCTAAAACTTTAACAACAATTGGAGATCGGGCATTTCATTCCTGTTCCGATTTGACGAGTATAACAATTCCGAACAGTGTTACGACGATTGGAGAGTGGGCATTTGAACTTTGTACCAACCTGACGAGTATAACAATCCCGAACAGTGTTACGACGATTAGAGAGTGGACTTTTGCTTTCTGTTCCAATTTGACGAGTATAACAATTCCGAACAGCGTTACGACGATTGGAGACTATACATTTGCAAAGTGCACCAGCTTGACAAGTATAACAATCCCAAACAGTGTTACGACAATTGGAAGCCAGGCATTGGCTGGTTGTGATCGCCTCACACGAATCGATTGCCAACCCAACACGCCTCCACAATTAGGTAGTGAGGTATTCCAGCTAACACCAGTAGAAAATTGTGTGTTATACGTTCCGACAGGTTGTGCAGAGGCCTATCGTACCGCTGAGGGCTGGAAATCCTATACTTTCCAAGAGATCATCGAAACCAATTTCTAACCTTTCTTAAACTTTTTTAGTTATGAATGAAAATCAAGATCAATCAATGAAAAACACAAAACTTTTCGCCGCTTACGAAAAAGCGATCGAGGGTCAACAGTTTATCGTAGGACGTTACAATACGTGGATGAACTACTATGCAATTTTTGTCGGTGCACTTTTCCTCGCGCTCTATACGATCTGGCCACAACAAGATATGACAAGCGAGAAAGCGAAAATATGGTTTCTGCCAGCTATCATTACTTTGATTGGTTGGATTGCTTCTCTGGGTTGGTACGGAGCTTTGCTCGGTTACCGAAAATGGAATGGACATTGGATGATGGTTGTACATAAAATAGAGAAAACCATTAGCAACAAAGGGACTGAAGAAGATTTTTTCCCGTTAGTCTATGGAGATATGCCGGGATCAAACCATTCACATGGTGCGGAGCGGTATATGCCAGGGTATCTTTCGACCCAGAAAATAACGGGGACATTTATCTTTTTTGTAGCATTGGCTTGGATTGCGGTCTTCGGGTATACGATCTACTGTTGGACTAATTGCCTATGTGCGAGTATATATTCCGGTACAATAGTCTTGATTGCAACTCTATTGATTTGGATACTCTTCCATTATCTTGGCTGTCGTGCCTACTGCTCCACCATCTCGCAAGACTAAAAACAACTAAAAAGGCTTCTTGCAGCGTTTCTATATGAAAAAAGCCTCTGTTTTCATTATCCGAAAACAGAGGCCTTTTTTCCTGCGGAGAGATAGGGATTCGAACCCTAGGTACAGTTGCCCGTACACCGCATTTCGAGTGCGGCCCGATCGACCACTCCGGCA